>JBCKBY010000005.1:0-45920 GCA_038910715.1 Gaiellaceae bacterium | reverse complement strand
TCGCCCATTGCACGAGCCGTCTCTTCCATCGGTCGCGACGCCTGGTTCGAGAAGATGAACGGGACTCCCTCAGCGGCCGCGGCGCGCGCCACGGCTACGTCCGCGTCTCGATGTGCCATCTCGAGGACGCCGATCGGGCAGAGGGCGAATGGGGTGGCCATCGGCGTTCCCAGTAGCTCCACGCTCGTCTTCCGCACGGAGACGTCACGAAGCATGCGCGGGACGATCCGCCAGCGCTCGAAGGCCGCGCGGTTCTCGCGAATGGTCTCCTCGGTACCCGCGCCGCCCGCGATGTAGGCGTAGCCCTCGGGCGTCATCGCCTTGCGCGCGCGCTGCTCCAGTCGTTCGAAGGAGACGGGGATGCGAGGTAGCGCGCCGCGGGCGCCGCCGACGTAGATCTCGAACTGTCGCTCCCGGCCGATGCCGACCGGGGGCTGCTGGCTTTCGCCTTCGGACATGGTGGGGACCCTAGAGACGTGCAGGCGCGACGACAACATCGGAGAATGCAGCGGGCGTGGGCTCATCCACCGTCCCATATCCCGCGGCGAAGCAGGTCGAGGACAAGATCGTCTCGATCGGCCTGCTCGTTCTGCTCGCGCCGGTGTTCGCGCTGGCCTACGGGGCGATGGGACTCGACATGGTCTTCGCCCGCGGCGACCGCGGGCCCTGGCTCTACCGCGAGCGGCGCGTCTCACGAGGGCGCGAGTTCGACCTGCTGAAGTTCCGCACGGTTCGACGAGACGTGCTGGCGGCGGCGCACGGCCGCGAAGCGCATGCTCGCATGCTCGAGGCGGACTCGGCGAACCTGACGTGGGCCGGACGGCGCATCCTCAAACCGTGGTACTTCGACGAGCTCCCGCAGCTCTTCAACGTGCTCCGCGGCGACATGAGCCTCGTCGGGCCACGCCCCTGGCCGCCTTCGATGGTCGAGAACCAGGTTCAGAAGGGCTTCAACTACCGAAACGAGGTCATGGCCGGCTGGACGGGGCCGGCTCAGGTGCAGAAGGGGATCACGGAGCCTGCCGGTTACGCGGAGCTCGACCTCGCCTACGTCGAGGCGTGCCGCGCTTCGAGCGGCGGGAGGCTCGTACGCACCGACATCGCGATCCTCTGGAAGACCGTGCGGGTCTTGCTGCGCGGGGAAGGGCTCCAGTACTGAGTGCTTCTCCAGGCGGTGCAGCAGATCACTGCCGTCGTCGACGATCCAACGGATGCAACCCACGACAGGAACGGGCTTCCGAGCACTGGTAGCCCGAGCCCCGCGAAGAAGGGCGTCGTAATCGGCGTGCTCATGTCTGACTGAATCTGCGCAGCTGTCAACGCCACGTTGTAGACCCGTACCTCGTCGACCAAACCCTGGAAGTAACGCCCGCTGCCGGTACTCCCGATCCGGAGCGAGTTCGTCGACGTGAGGATGTTGCCCGTCCGTGCCCGGCTCGAAACCTGCACTCCGTTGACGTAGAGCCGTATGGTCGCTCCGTCATAGGTCACGGCGAGGTGGGCCCAGGTGTTGAGGGGCAGCACGGTTGTCCCGAGCAACCTGACGTTACTACTCCCGATCGTCCCGCCCCCCGCCGGAACCGCCGGTTTCCGATCCGTGGTCGACTCGAGGTAGTAGTTGTTGCTTCCCTTGTAGATGACCTCTCGCCAAGCGCGACTCACGCTCGAGGGGTTCACCCAGGCTTCGAGCGTCATCCGGGTCGTCAGATCGAGCGACGGCGCGTCGGGGACGTTGACATAGGCGCTCGTCCCGTTGAACGAGAGCGCATTCCCGAACTTCCCCTGCGTCGCCCAGGCGGCGCCCTGAACACTGCCGACGTTGCCGGCTCCCGAGGCATCCGCCAAAGTGGCCCCGCTCCCCTCGGAGAACCCGTACGCCGCGACGAGACCCTCGGTGGTGGCTCCGGCGACGTTGGAGTACGTGCTCAGGTTTCCGGCCGCATCGGCGGCACGTACTCGGTACGAGTAACTCGTGCCTGCGACCAGGCCCGTATCGGCGTACGACGTTCCGGTCGGCGTGGCCACCTGAGTGAAGCTCGAGCATCCCGCACTCTGGCAGCGCTCGACGCGATACCCGGTGACGCCGACGTTGTCCGTCGAGGCCGTCCATGAGAGGTTGATCCGATTCGACCCGGATGGGCTTGCAGCCAGATTTGACGGAGCGGTCGGGGGTTGACCGTCCGACGCCTGGAAGGTCGCGACGAAGCTTCCATCCACGTCCGGCACCACGATCCCGTGGCTTTGTGCTCCACCGTCGGACCACGAAGCGAACGTATAAGACGTCCCTCCACTCGACTGGTTCGGCGCGTTGAGCGTGTGCTGGAAGCCCTTGAGGTCGTCGAGGACGAACGGCGTGGATCTGGGGATCCCGTCGATCTCGACCGTCAATCCACTCGGGATGGTGTCGAACGTGAGGTTGACCTTGTGCGGAACGATGGTCACAGAGGCCGACGACGTCAGCCCGGTCGAGTCGGTGACCGTCAGCACGATCTCGTAGTTCGTCGCCCCCTGGAAGTCATGGCCGCTCGCCGGGATCTGCAGCGTCCCACTCTTCGTGTTCGTGAACGGTCCTCCCGCCGGGTGAACGTGCGAGTCGTGGTGGAACAAGATCGTCCACGAGAAGGCGCTGGCCGGTAGGTCGCCGTCCTCGGGATCGATCGCGCTTCCCGTGTAGGCAATTGTGTCTCCCGCTCGGAAGAGCGCCCCGGTCGTGGGCGTGAGGATCGTCGGTGTGGGCGGATTGCCGGCCCTTATCGTGATGTCGCTCGAGAGCGTGGTACTAGATCCATCCGAAACCGCCAGTCGAGCGACGTACTGACCCGCCGCGTATGTGTGCGTCGGGTTCGCTGCGGTGGACGTCGCGCCGTCGCCGAACGTCCATGTGTACGAGAGCGGTGCGCCTTCGGGGTCGGACGATCCGGCGCTCGAGAACGTGACCGTGAGCGGAGCCTGGCCGGACGTCGGGGTTGCGCTCGCGACCGCGACGGGCGGGAGATTGCCGGCCGCGTAGCGAATGCGCCTTATGGCCGCTGGGTTGGGAATGTGCAGGTCGTTGAAGCCGATGTCGACGTAGTAGAGAGAGCCCTCCGGCCCCTCGATGAACTTCACCGGGTCACCGACCTCCGGCGTGTCCGGCGTACCGTCGGCGGGCCAGAAGTTCTCGACACCGAGCACGTTCCCGTTCGCGTCGAGTCGAAGCCGCTTGATCCAGTTCTGCACGTAGTCACCGAAGAAGTAGCTGCCAACGAACTCGCTCGGGAACTGACTTCCTCGATAGACGAACCCTCCCGTGATGGCCGCGTCGCGTCCGGCGTGTGGATACGAATAGATCGGATTGGTCGTCCCGGCGACTCCGCAAGTGCCTTCGCACAGGGGCCACCCGTAGTTGGCCCCCGCGATGCCGACGTTGACCTCCTCGACGGCGATGCTGGGGACGTTTCCACCGACGTCGCCCATGTACATCCGCCCTGTCACCGGATCGATCGACATCCGGTAAGGGTTCCTGACGCCGAGTGCCCACACAGCGTCCTTGTTCGGGCCGTTGCCGTCGTAGAACGGGTTGTCGGTCGGGACGGTTCCGTCCTTGTTGATGCGAAGGATCTTGCCCCGATAGCTGGTCAAGTCCTGTGCTGTATCCGGGATGAACTGGTCGCCGTACGTGAAATAGAGCTTCCCGTCCGCCCCGAATGCGAGAGCGCCTGCGTGGTGCTCGGCCGCGGCGCGTACGTCGTCCTCCCAGAGAACGACCTCACTGCCCGGAACCGTGGTGTTCCCGAGCGCGGTGAAGCGCGAGACGCGATTGTGGTTGTTCTGGCCCGCGGAGCCACGGGTGTAGAAGATGTAGTAGTAGCCGTTCTGGGCGAAGTTCTGGTCGGGCAGGATGTCCATGAGGCCCTGCTCGCCGAAGAGCTGGCTCGTGTCGAACTGCAGGAACGGAACAGGATCGACTTGGCTTGCGCCTGGTTGGACGACCCAGATCGCCCCGGTCAGCTCGCCCACGAGCATCCGGCCACCGGGCAGGAAGGCGATCGTCGTCGCCGCCGTGATGCCTGGGACGACGACCTCGTTCACGAATCCCGGAGGTCCCGAACCCGAGCCGGCCCGCGTCGTCGCGCCCGCGGTGTTCGAGTAGGGGCCGAGGTTGCCCGCGGCGTCACTCGCGCGCACGCGGTAGGAGTAGCTCGTGCTGGCCGCGAGCCCCGTGTCGCTGTACGTCGTCCCGGCCGGGGTAGCGACCTGCACGAAGTTCGAGCAGCCCGCACCCTGGCAGCGCTCGACCCGGTAGCCGGTGACGCCGACGTTGTCCGTTGAGGCAGTCCAGCTCAGATTGATCTGGCTCGAGCTCGCAGCAGTTGCCGTGAGACTGGACGGTGCCGTCGGCGGTGTCGTGTCACCCGACGGGGGGCTCCCGACCGGAGTGTTCATGCCCGTCTGCACCTGGGCTGCGCTCAGCGCGACGTTGTAGACGCGAACCTCGTCGATCCGTCCCGAGAAGTATTGCCCGTAGATCGAGTCGCCGCCGATCTGCAACGGGTTCGAGGAGGTCGCAAGGGTACCGGTCTGGGCCTTGCTCGCAACCTGTACGCCGTTGACATACAGCCGCAGTGCCGAGCCGTCGTACGTCAGGGCGAGGTGCGACCAGGTGTTGAGGGCGAGGGTCGAGGTGCCGAACGTCTCGCCGTAGGAGCCGCTGAAGATCCCTCCCCCGGCCGGTAAGCCACCGTTGCCGGAGGTGCCCATGAGGTAGTAGTTGTCGTTCCCCTTGAAGACGATGTCCCGCCAGGCGGCGTTCACGAGGGAGGGGTAGGCCCAGGCCTCGAGCGTCATCGCGGTCGTCAAGCGGAGCGAGGGCGCGTCCGGAACCGTGACGAGCGCATCGCTGCCGTTGAAGACGAGCGCGTTCGTGTACATGCCCTGTGCTGTCCAGGTCGTGTTCTGAACGGTGCCGCCGTTACCGCCTCCGGAGGCATCTGCCACCGTCGTCCCGCTTCCCTCGTCGAAGGAGTAGGCGGCGACGAGGCCACCGGCTGACGTTCCGGCGAAGCTCGCTGCCGGCAGGCTCGTCAGAACCACGATCGCCGGCAAGACGAAAAGCCACGCTGCGTAAACGCGCAACCGGCCGGCTCTGTCGTGACCGGCCATTCGGGACATCGCCTTCGCCGCTCTCCTCCCCTGGGTCGGCCCGGCTAACCAGGAACGCACACGGGCCTGCCCCTCAACACGACCCGTCTCCAGAATAGTCTCAACGTAGCGGGATTTCAACCCGGCCGTTGGTCGAATGCGCTGGAGCTACTAGAGCTTTCGCGCGATCCAGATCTCCTCGCTCGGCCAGCGCCGTGCCCACTCGAGCGAGACGAAACCGAAGCGGGCCTCCGACCCTGGCGGTGGCCGGACCTCGATGAGGTTCTCGAGGACGAATCCGAAGGACCGCAGAACGCGGATCCAGCGGCCGTGTGTCAGGTGGAACTCGACAGCGCCGTTCAGAAACTCGACCCGATACGTCGAGAAGTGATCCCGGATTAGTCGGTCGACAGCGGGACCCCCGTCGGACGGCGTGCAGGTCATGAGGAGTGCGCTATTCGTGACGAAGATCAGCAGCCCGCCAGGCCGTAGTAACCGCTGAGCCTCGGGAAGCCACCGCCGCGGGTTGCACCAGAGGCTTGCGCCGTACTCCGAGAGAGCAAGGTCGAAGCTGGCGTCGTCGAAATTCAGCTGCTCCGCGTTCGCGTGCACGAGCGGGAACGTGATGGCGAACTCGTCTTGTAGCTGTCGTGCAGTCTCTAATTGGCCGCGTGCGATATCCACCGCCACAGGCCGATGGCCCATCCGCGCAAGCCAGGCCGAGACCGAAGCAGTGCCGCATCCCAACTCGACGACGTCGCTGTTCGAGTTCACGCCCTCGAGGAGTCGAAGCTCCGACTCGAGAAGTCCCCAGATGCCCCACCGGAGCTCGGTCTCACGCCAAGCCTTTCGTCCGACTGCTGCGTACTCCGGCGCCCACCGCTCCCACGCAGCTCGATTTCGCTCGAGGTAGTCGAGCCCGTTCGTCGCAGGATCACTCGGCAGCTCGGCATCGACTTCGATATCGCCGAGCCAATTCCGCAGTGGGGTGTCCATCTGACTACCGGGCGACACGTCGAGCAAACACGCTATCGCTCCCGGGCCCGTGCGTCCAGCGCCAGCGAGGACGGGCCACAGCATCCCGCGGTCGCTAGTGCTCGGCCTCGGCCTCCGATCGGCTCTCGCCGTCGGGGCGTTGCAGCCACCCTTCGCGCCAGAAGGGGTAGATCGCACGCGGACAGAGCCACCGGTTCACGCTGTGGTCTCCGGTGCAGACGACGCCCTCGAGAATGACGCAGTCGCTCGAGAGCTCGACGAGCCTCCCGGTCGTGTCGTCGATAAAACGTTCGACTCGGTCCTGTACGCGATAGGTTCCCCCGCAGTACGGGATCATCTCCCAGTCGAACCAGAGTCCACGGTTCGTTCCTTTCTCATCGAGGCTCCCGGCGATTTCCTCTTTGGGCCGAACCCGCACGAGCTCTCCGGGGCGCAGGTCGAGCGCGCGCGGCGCGGTCGGGCTCGCGTTCCTCTCCGATGACCACTTCGCGGTTTCGAACGGGATGTACGTCATCCGCCCCAGCCGTCTCTGCAGGCTGACGGTGAACGATCGAACCCCGACGCGGAGGAGGTGCAGCAACCCGACGTTTCCGGCCAGGAGCTCGCGAATGTACTGCCTCGGGTCGTACCGGTTCAGCGGCTCCGAGTAGCGGAGGGCCTCGGTCGCCTGGCATCGGTACACGTCCTCGACTGCGCCTTCCAGCTGGCGTGTGGTTCGCGTTCCGGCGACGGCACGCGACTCGAGAAGCTCCTGCGCGGAAGGGTCCGAAGCCTCTGGGGGCTCGTCTCGCGAGCCGACCCGGCGCAGCCACTCTTCCCTCCAGTAGAGACGGCAACCGGCCTGACACCCGCCGTGTGCTGACCCGTCACAGCGCAGGTCCTCGAGGAAGACGGTGTCGCGCACCCTACGACTCCAATAGCTGCCTCCTGCCGTGTCGCAGATCTTCTCGACCCGGCGCGACACCGTGAAGCGTTTGCCGACATACCGCAGCATCTCCGGCATGAACGGGACGCCCGCGAGCGCGTCACCGTCGCCGAGCGTTGCGAGAATCTCCGGCGCCGGCCGAACTTCCACGACGTCTCCGGGCCGCAACGCACGACCTCGCTTGTGCACAGGCATTCCCCAGTCCTCCCCACGCATCATGCTTGGGAGTCGAGGTGAAATCAACGACAGTCGCCTGGCTCGGTCGCAGGAGACCGGAGTCGGTTCAGCGAACCACGGTGACAGCCGATGACACTGCATGTGGCGCTAAACCGCGACGGTCGGGGCTCGGCTCCAGACATGGAGACGGTGAGTCCCGAGCTCGTGCTCGTCGATCCTCTCTTGGCGGCACGTGTGCGTTCGGAACTTCCCAACCCCCGAGACGCGCTGACTCGAACGGCCGGGCGATCGGTCGTCCGCTCGAGCACCCCGAAGTTCGCGGCCCCGGTCGGCATGGCGGTGGTCCTTTCAACGCCCGACGACCCCGGCTCTCTGCTCGGTCGTCGCAACCCGAGGTCTTGGGGAGTGGCCGCAGGCGTGGCTGCAGCCACGTTCATCGTCCTACTGCTCCTCGATGTCCACGTCGAAGTCGGACACACGCCCGCCTCGGCCGAAAGGAGCGCGATGGGGACGTCACCAGCATCTCCATCGAGCGGAACGCCGACCCGGCATCCAGGAACGGAGCCGGCATCGCGGCATCCCGAGGAATCGGTCGGCCAAGCTTCGGGTCGAGCGCGGCGTTTCGCGTGGGCGCCGGCGCCCGATGCGTCGTCGTATCACGTGGAGCTGTTTCGCGGTCGGTCGCGCGTCTTCTCCGCAGACACGAGGCGGCCGCAGGTCACGATCCCTGCCCGCTGGAGGCTTGCCGGCCTGCCGCAGTCGTTGGTTCCCGGCGAGTACCGCTGGTACGTCTGGCCGGTGATCTCGGGACAGCGCGGGTCTCAGGCGATCGTCCAGGCGAAGCTGGTCGTTTCACCGGGCTGATCGCTCGGATGGGTGGTACCTGGCCATCGGGTTTGGCGTCACTTGCAGGGGGGGAACTGTCCGCATGGTTGAGCCAAGTGACCCTGGCCGAATAGGGGTTCTCCCCCGTTCGGGGGTCTAGGGGTCGTGGCTGCCCGGCCGACGACACGGGGGCTGTGTCCGCCGCCGCCAAGCGCACCGCACTCGCCGCCGTATCCGTCGCCCTCCTCGGGGCTGTGACTCTTGCCGGTTCGGCCGGCGGAGCTCCGTCCGGCACGCGCGATCGTGTTCCCCCGAGTCCGCCCGCCAATCTCCATGTGACCTGGGCGTCGCAATCTGCTGTGTCCACGGCGTGGGATGAGGCGCAGGACGACGTGGGTGTGGCCGGCTACTACGTCTACGGTGAAACGGGGCGTGCGACCGTGTCGAGCCCCGCCTATACGGTCCAGAGACTCGAATGCGGCGAGAGCACGGCAGTCTCCGTCTCAGCGTTCGATCGGTCTGGGAACCGTTCGCCCCGCGTCACGACGACCGTTTCGACTGCAGCCTGCCCGGACCTCCAACCCCCCTCGACGCCATCCGGTTTCGTGCAGCTGGCGACCTCGCAGAGCGCAGTTGTGCTCGCCTGGAATGCGTCGACCGACAGCGTCGGCGTGGTCGGCTATGGGGTCTATCGGAACCTCGTACGAGTCGCGTCGCCCGCCGAGCCGACGGTGACGCTGAGTGGGCTCGCGTGCGGCTCGTCCACCGCGTACCAGGTCGACGCGGTCGACGCCGCCGGCAACCGGTCGCCGCTCGGGACGGCGTTCGTTCAGACCGGCTCGTGCAGCGACGCGCAGCCTCCGACCGCGCCGGGCAACTTGGCCGTCACCTCTCGCACCGCGACGAGCCTCTCGCTGGCGTGGTCTGCCTCGAGCGACGACGTCGGGGTCGCGGGGTACCGCGTCTCCGTGGGGGGTGCACCTGTCGCGACGGTGACGCAGACGAGCGCGACGGTCTCGAACCTGAGTTGCGGTACCACGTACCCCGTGAGCGTCGATGCATTCGACGCTGCGGGCAATCGATCGACCGCAGCCACGATGAGCGCCGCGACCGACGCGTGCCCATCGCCTCCGCCGCCCTCGGGAGACACGACCCCACCGTCCACCCCGACCGGCCTCGCTGCGTCGAGTGTCTCTCAGACCGGACTGACGCTCACGTGGAACGCCGCGAGCGACAACGTCGGCGTCACCGGCTACGACGTCTACCGCAGCGGTACGACGGTGGCGACAGTCTCGTCCACGTCCTCCGCCCAGGCCGTCCTGAGCTGCGGCACGTCGTATCCGTTCGCGGTCGTGGCTCGCGATGCGGCCGGAAACTCCTCTCAGCCGGCCCAGTTGAGCGCGTCCACGTCGGCTTGTTCCTCGC
This sequence comes from Gaiellaceae bacterium, assembly GCA_038910715.1. Classification (GTDB taxonomy): domain Bacteria; phylum Actinomycetota; class Thermoleophilia; order Gaiellales; family Gaiellaceae; genus GMQP-bins7. The sequence goes on along the minus strand of JBCKBY010000005.1, from coordinate 36,451 downwards.
CCCCTCCGCCGCCCGCGGACACGACGCCGCCGTCTCAGCCCACGAACCTGGGGATCTCGAGCGTCACCAGGACGAGCGTCTCGCTCACGTGGGGGCCGTCGACCGACAACGTCGGGGTTGCGGGCTACCGGACGTACGTCAACGGCTCGCCCTTTTCGACCAGTGCTCAACCTGGGGCAACCGTCTCGAACCTCACTTGCGGCACGGCTTACACGTTCGAGGTCGACGCCTACGACGCGGCGGGCAACCGCTCACCGCGTGCCTCGGTCATCGGATCGACTGCCACCTGCCCGGATGCACAGCCGCCGACCGCGCCGACGAACGTCGTCGCGACGTCACGGACGTCGACGAGCATCGCCTTGTCGTGGTCTCCTTCGAGCGACAACGTCGGGGTCTCGGGTTACGGGCTCTACCGCGGTGGTACCCAGGTCGGGACCAGCGCGGGCACCACTGGGATCTTCTCGGGGCTCACCTGTAACACGAACTACACGCTCGCCGTGGATGCCTACGATGCGGCCGGCAACCGCTCGTCGCAGACGGTCGTGATGGTCTCGACGACCGCGTGTCCTGACACGACCCCGCCCTCGACGCCGACCGGCCTCGCTGCCTCGAACGTCCTTCAGACCGGCCTGACGCTCACGTGGAACGCGTCGAGCGACAACGTGGGCGTCACCGGCTACGACGTCTACCGCAACGGCACGAAGATGGCGACCGTTTCCTCCACGACCTCGAGCCAGACGGGCCTGGCGTGCGGTACCTCATATTCCTTCGCGGTCGTCGCGCTCGACGCAGCCGGAAACTCGTCGCAGCAGGCCCAGCTGACCGTGTCGACGTCTGCATGCCCGCCGCCGCCGCCGGCGCCGGGCACGGTCATCGACAGCTTCGATGACACGACGACGCCCTGGACCAAGAACCTGATCAACCGCTGGCAGCCTGTGGGCGGAGACCACTGGTCTGGACCGACCGACTCGGGTACGCCTTGGAGCTCGTCCGGCGGGACATGGCAGGTGTCGACCCCTCAGGGACCCGGATTCAAGATGGTCGTCACACCCGAGATGACGGTGCCCTCGGGAGGGAAGACGGCGCTGATAGCGGATATTGACCATCTGGTTCAAGGGGAGGGCTACACCGAAGACTGGTCAGGGATGGTCATGTTCCCGGCTGCCGGCAATCCCAACGGATTTCCGCGGAACTATCCGGATTGGGGTCTCTTCTGGGAGTTCCACTCGCAGCTGGGCGTTCCAGCCCAAATGGGCATCGACACAACCGAGGCGCCGTACCGGAATCACATCTACGTGAAATCGATGGGCCGCAAGCAGCTCGCGCCTTCCGCGCTCGAGTACGACCGCTGGTACTCCTGGCGCATCCTCGTGAAGTGGTCGAGCGGCTCCGACGGTCTGTTCGAATGGTGGCTTGACGGCGTCAAGCTCGCGTCGTGGACGGGACCGAACTTGGCCGGTGGCGAGTCTCCGTACCTGCAGTTCGGGTTCTACGGCTCGCCGGAGCTTCGAAACGAGGTCTGGCACGCCCAGATCCGGCGTGCGTAGCTCGCACCCAGCGCTCCGCGCTTCGCCTTGTGCCTCAGCCCGCCTTGACCGCCGCGATTCGGAACCCGCGGGCTGCATAGATCGTCACGCGGGATGCCGCCGCCAACGCGGTGTTTGCTACTCGCACGAGCCTCCGACCGTTTGCACCACCCCAGTACCCGGCGACGCGAACGCCGAAGCCGGCTGAAGCGATCTCGCGCGCGAGTCGGTACGGATCGAAGAGCCGTTCCTGCGTGGCGCCGTCCGGATCGACCGGGACGCGGTCGCCGCGAGGCGGGGTTGGCAGAACGCCGTCGCGCTCGTACGAATCGGCGGCGACCCTGATCTCGTCTTGCACGAGCCCGAACGTCGCTTTCGCCAGAACGGTCACGTCACCAGAGGACAGTTCCGGCTTGTACTCGCGAATGATCGCCTCGCGGCGCTCTCTGTACGGCCTGCCGACCCAGTACGGACCGATCTGCCGGTCGCCCGGTCCGTCTTCGGCGGCCTTCCAGAGTCTGCGAGTCATTCGGGCGTAGAGAGGTTCGAGGCCGTTGTTTCCATCGGACACGATCAGGACTCCGCCGGGCCGTAGGACGCGGCGGAGCTCCTTTAGCGCCTTGGCGACATCGAGGTAGTGAGACAGAGCTTCGATGGACGTGGCGATGTCGAAGCTCTCGTCGTCCCAGGGGAGTGAGACGACGTCTCCGACCTCTAGGTGAAGTCGCTCGGACAGATCTCCTGGCAACACGGATCTGTAGCGCTCGAAGGCTCGAATTGCGCCTGCATCGACGTCCACGCCGCAAACCGTGGTTGCACCGTAGAGGCCGTAGACGACCGAGGCGAGGCCGAAGCCACACCCAGCGTCGAGGACACTTTGCGCTGCCAGCGTCCTGCGGGAGAACGCGATGTTGTCCAGCGTGTACTGAACGAACCGCCGAACCGCTGTCGGATCGGATCCAAACCCGAGGTAGCTCCGCATCGGTGACCCAGCCTCGGCATCGACGTCGAAGATCCGCTCGAACGTCTCGTAGACGGCGGTAGGTGGGCTATGTGGTCGAAGCGCTTCGACGATGGACATCGGTCCCCGAACTGCGGAGTGTCGGCATCTTCTACTACGTCATGCTCGATGTCGGCGTCCTCATCGGCCGGCGTCTCGATTCGCGCGCCGTAGAATCGCGTCTCGTTGAGCGTGGATCCTGACAACACGTGTGCGACGACGTACGCAACCGGCGACGCCAAGTTGGAGGCGATTGCACGCCTGTTGCGACGCCGGTTCGGGCACTCGGAGCGCATCTTGGTCGTCGGCTGCGGAGACGGTATGGAGGCTGCGCTGCTCGCCGACTTGCTGGGTTCGAACGTCGTCGGGATCGACATCGTCGATGAATTCCATCCCTCCGCGAGTGAAAGGGTGAGCCTCCAAGTCGGAGACGCGCTCGACCTGCCCTTCGCTGAAGGCTGCTTCGACCTCGTGTTCTCGTTCCATGCCTTGGAGCACGTTTCGTCGCCGAAGCGCGCTCTGGCCGAGATGCGTCGCGTAGTACATCCAGACGGTGGCTTCTGGATCGGGACGCCGAATCGGAGCCGGCTCGTCGGCTACCTCGGAAGTCGCGACGCGTCACTGCGCGACAAGTTCGCCTGGAATCTCGTCGATTGGCGCGCACGTCTTGGTGGAAGGTTTCGCAACGAGCTCGGCGCCCACGCTGGGTTTGCGAGGGCAGAGCTCCGTGAGATGCTTCGTGGCGTGTTCGGTGTCGTCGAGGAAGAAACCGCGGAGTACTACGCCCTGCTCTACCCGGGCCATCGGCGGACCCTGGCGTACCTCGAGAAGCTCGGGTTGGCTCGCTTCGCGTATCCCGCGATCTACTACGCGGGGCGCCCTTCGCGCGCTACGGGCGCCTGAAGACGAGGATGAGCGTCACGGGCCATCGCGCGATGGACGTCTTGCGGAGCGTGCGCTCAACGGTCGGCGGGAACAGTCTGTCGAACGTCCGGGCGCTTAGGAGCCACCAGGCAAGGTCGGGCTCTCGGAGTAGTTTCGCCAGCCGGTGCGCGAGTCGCTGCGGAAGCCAATGAAGGAGTGGCAGCCTGCAGTGGGTCTCGATTGGGAACCAACGGTTCGGCGTGGTCACGAACCCTGATCGCCCCACGCGCACGAGCTCGGCGACGAAGCGCGCCTGCTCGGCCTGTGGCCCGACGTGCTCGATGACGGCGTTCGAATGGACCACGTCGAAGCTCTGGTCCGCGAACGGGAGCTGCCGAGCGTCCGCGCGCACGAACGTCACTTCGGGATAGCGCTCTTCGAGCCCGCTGAGGTCGTCGATCCCGACTGCCGTCAGCTGGTCGGGGTACGGGTAGTGCCTCAGGAAGTAGTTCTCACCCGGAAGATCGTCGAGCCTCGACACACCGACGTCGAGCACGCGCTCGCTACGGCGGGGAGGGAACGCATCCTGGTAGATGTCCCACTTCGCTCCTCTCGAGCCCGCTTGGAGCCGTATCGCGAGGGCGTTAAGCTTGCGACGCAATGTCCGATCATTCATTGACCACCTCGAGCCTCGCCGCGCATTGGGCCGGAAGCCTACGCGACCCGAACGCTGTGACGCAGCTGCTACCGGGCGGCGGCCACGATCTCTTCGAGCGCCGCGTGGTACTCGGCTGCTACCGGGTCGGGGTCGAACATACGCACCTTCTCGCGGTTGGCGTGACCCATGCTGCGACGCAGCTCTTCCTCCTCGAGGAGGCGAGTGAGGGATGCCGCTAGCGCAACGGAGTCGCGCGGTGGCACGAACAGCGCGTTCTCGCCCTCGACGAGATGGTCTGCGGGCCCTCGCGAGCGTGTCGTCACGATCGGCAGCCCGGCTGCCATTGCCTCGAGGATCACGGTCGGGAAGCCTTCGCTGAGATACGTCGGCAGCGCAAACACGTCGGCGGACCCGTAAAGACCCGCGAGCTCCTCTCCGTCGACGTATCCGGGGAGATCGAGATAGTCCGAGACGTCCAGATCCGCCGCCAGCACTCGGATGCGTGTCGCTTCAGGACCGTCACCCGCCAAGACGAGGCGGCAGGGGTGTTCTCTGCGCACGAGTGGTAATGCGCGAACGAGCTCGAACAGCCCCTTTCCAGCCATGAGACGACTGACGGAGAGGATCGTCGGCTCCCCGTTGCGGCTTCTCGGTTCGTCGTCTCGGATCGTTGCCGTCGCCGGAGCGGGTCTGGGGTTTCGGACGACAAAGACCCGTGATTCAGGAGAGAAGGCTTGCCATTCGGCTTGCTCCTCTCGAGAGAGGACGAGCACGCCGTCTGCCATAGCGAGGAGCCGTGCGGTTGCCGCCTTGATGAGCATCGAGCCCGGGGCCACGAGTCGCGGAGACTGACTCCCGTGGAACTGAACGATGATCGTCCGAGCTCGTGCCTTGAGGGCGCGCAGCAAGGTCAAATCGCGGGCGAGCGTCTTCCAGTCGTGCGCGGTCTTGACGACGACGACGGAGAACCCACCGCGATTCACCACACGTCGAGCGTGACGTACATCGCGAAGCCGCCCCAGCAGCTTGGCGGCCGGTCCCTCGTCTTCAACGCCCCGTCCCCAGGGAAGGAGCTCTACGTCGCAGCCGTTCCTTCGGAGCGCCTCGACGAGGACGGGCGTGTGCTTGGGGAGTGGGCCGCGAACGGTAAGACGCGGGGCCAGCATCGCAACCCGCATCAGTCGAACACCTGCCGGCACCAGAGCTCGAACATCAGCAGCGACCAGATCAGGTCACCGGCATTTCGTTGTCCGGTGCTGTGGGCGTGGAGAAGCTCCTCTACACGCGAGACGTCGAGGTACCCGCGACGACGCGTGGCGTCGTCGAGCAGCGTGGAGCGCGCGAACTCGCTGAGATCGTCGCGGAACCAGCGCGTGACCGGCACAGTGAATCCGTGCTTCCGCTGCGTGAGGATCTCTCGCGGGAGCAACCCGCGAACCGAATCACGCAGGAGACCCTTGAGCCGCCAGCGCGGGAAACGGCTTCGAACGGGCAGCGAGAGAACCAGCTCGGCCAGGACATGGTCGAGGAACGGCACGCGGACTTCGAGAGACCGCGCCATGCTCATTCGATCGACCTTTACGAGCATGTCGGACGGAAGTGAGACCTCCAGGTTGGTGCGGAGAAAGCGCTCGAGCGGGTCGCCCCCGTTCAAGCTCTGGGCGAGGCTCGCATTCACAGCCCTGAACGGATCGTGAGTCGCGAGGTCACCGCGCAGCCCCTCCGTCAGCAACCGGGCGACCGAGCGAGGATCGGTGAGAGCCACCTTGCTTCTGTAGGCCACGACGGGGTCTACGAGACTATCGCGGGCTCTCTTGGCGAAGCGCTGGACACGATCGTTCCAGTTCGGCCAAGGGCTTCGTGGCGGCCGTTCGGCGACACGTGCGATAGACGTCCGCACCGGCTCGGGGAGGTGCTGAAGGGCGCGGGCGAGTTCGATGCCCTGAAACGTCGTGTACCCCACGAAGAGCTCGTCGCCACCGTCTCCCGACAGTGCCACCTTGACGGAGTCGGCCGCAAGCGCCGAGACGTGGTACGTGGGAAGAGCCGACGAGTCGGCGAACGGCTCGGCGAAATGCGAGACGAGCGTCGGGAGGACGTCCACGGTCTGCGGCTCGACGACGAGTTCACGGTGGTCGGTCCCGAAGCGCTTGGCGACGAGCCGCGCCTTTTCGAGCTCGTCGTGCGCGTCGTCGTCGAAGCCGATAGAGAACGTTCGTACCGGCTGCGGCGACGCTTCCGCCATCAGCGCGACGATGATGCTCGAGTCGATGCCACCGCTAAGGAAGGCTCCGACCGGCACGTCGCTCACGAGGTGGCTCCGAACGGCGTCACGGAGCGCTTCGAGCAGTGTCCGCTGCAGTTCTTTCGGATCGGCCCCATCGGGGGCCGAGGCTCGCGGGGGTTTCCAATACGCATCGATAGCCGGCTCGGAGCCGCGTCTCCAGGTCAGCGCCGTACCGGGGGACAGCTTGCGCACGTCGCTGAGAATGGTCAGTGGCGCAGGCACGTATCCGAGCGCGAAGTACTCTGCTAGGGCCTGTTTGTCGATTTCGCTGGGGACCAGCTCGGAGGCAAGCACCGAGGAGAGCTCTGAACCCAGAACGAATCCCCATGGGCCGTGCGCCCAGTAGAGCGGCTTGATTCCGAACCTGTCCACCGCCACGAACAGCGTCTCCGCGCGTTCATCCCACAAGGCGAACGCGAACATTCCGCGCAGGTGCGTGACCAGGTCGCGTCCGTACTGCTCGTACCCGTGGACGAGCACCTCCGTGTCCGCGCCTGTCTTGAAGGTATGACCCTGCCGTGACAGGTCGCGACGCAGCTCCCGGTAGTTGTAGATCTCGCCGTTGAAAACGACGGTCACGGATTCGTCCTCGTTCGAGATCGGCTGTCGCCCGCCGGCTACGTCGATGATGCTGAGCCGGCGCGCTCCGAGCCCTACCGCTCCACTGATGAAAAGGCCTTGGTCGTCGGGTCCCCGATGCGCGATGACGGCGCACATTGCCTCGAGCTTCGCTCGGTCGACACGCCGGGTGCGATCAGGAAGGAGTACGCCGCAGATTCCACACATGAGCTCAGTATGCAGTTGGCCCGCGGTTACGCTAGAGCGCGAGCAAGCGTTCGTAGATGTGCACGGCACGGTGCTCCCATGTGTGCTCCCGATGTACGTGCGCGCATACCGCGGATGCCTTTGCCTCGAACTCGGGGTCGGCGTCGGCCGCATCGAGCACCGCGGCAAGATCGGAACCGTCGGGAGCGCACTCCACGATCGCGTCCTCCGGGAGCAGAAGCTCGAACTCTCCGGACCGCGGCCGTGCGCCGAGCAACCGGCAGCCCGCCCCGACTCCCTCGAGGTAGCGGGCCGTGAGCGGGCTGGTCCCGCCCGTGCGAATCGGGTCTTCGACATCGGGCGGCAAGACGACGAAGAAGCGAGAGCGGGAACAGAGCAGAGAGAGCTCGTCGAGCGGGATCCGCCGGCCAGGTGGTTCGAGGTACTCGTACCGGAGCCCCCGGTTCGCGCAATGATCGATCAGCGCTTCGTGCAGCGGCGCATGTCTTCGCCCCATCCAGAACACGTCGACGTCGCGCTCGACTCCGCGGTCGCGGAAGACGTCAGCGTTGAAGGCGAGCGGCAGCCATTCGAAGAGCCCGCGCCCACTGCTCGCTGCCAGCCCCAGAGCGGGTATCCGATATGCGACGAAGCAGCACGCCAGGCGTTGGGAGCGGGCATAGCGAGGGAGGTCGGCGTAGATGCTCGGGAAGACATCGAGGGCGTACGCCGCACGGTGCGCGAGAGGTCGGGTATACGCGAGCGCCCACACCGGGCCTGGCGGGCGAAGGTGGAGCTGGATCCAGAACACGGCGTCGACCCTTCGCAACGTGCGGATCGCGGTCAGCCATGCTGGTCGGGCGGCGTTGAAGGTTGGACGGCGAAACGGCGGTGCAACTACCAGCGTGGACCCGGGCTGGGCTGCCAGCGCGTTCTCGAGCGGAGGCGCGAGGTTGCGCCAGAACACCGCGTCATCGAGCTCGCGTGCGGAGAGGACGGCGAGCCTCAAGCGGGCTCCTGGGGGCGCGCCCGTGGGGTGTCGCCTCCATCATCGCGACGGCATGCCATGTCCTCGACTCTACTCACGGTCTACCGCGGGCGAGGAGCACGACCCGTGATGTGGACGCGAATCCGTCGAGCCATGCGGTCACGGCGGTCTGCACCGCCGGGGCGCAGTCCGCGCGCCCAGCGCAGGCCGTCCGCTGTCAGAAGCACGACGCGGAGGGCGGCGGCGTTCAGGCGTCCGAAGTGCTTCCGCGAGTATCGGTGCTGGCTTTCGAGGAGCAGAAGCGCCAGCGTGTCGTCGGACACGTCGCTGGAGCGACGCCCAATGTGGACAGCTTCCACTTCGGGGAAGTAGAGCGTCGCCCAACCTCGACGCTTCGCTCGGATGAGCCAGTCGGTTTCCTCCCAGTAGAGGAAGAACGACTCGTCCAGCGCGCCGACGTCTTCCAGTGCGGCGCGCCGGACGAACAGGCACGCGCCCGTCGCCGCATCGACGTAAGACGGCTTGTCCTGGGGTTGGTCGAGCATGCGGAACCGCTTCGGTCGCCGCCACCTCGGAAAGCGCCCTGCAAGATCTAGCGTCTCCGAGAGGAGGTCGAAGGGTCGTGGCTCCCGTCGGCTCGTCGGCTCGAACGATCCATCCGGTGTCACCAGGCGGGGGCTGAGAGCGGCGAGCCACGAGTCCTCGCCGAAGGCTCGCGCCACGGCTCGAAAGTCGCCCCGGATCGCGGTGATGTCGGGATTGAGGAGCAGCACCAGCTCCCCGCTCGATACCGCGATCGCTTGATTCACGGCCACGGCGTAGCCGACGTTTGTGTCGTTTTCGATCACCGTCGCCTGAGGGCAGACATCGGTCACGGCAGCGGAAACACGCTCGTCGGGGGAGTTGTCCACGAGCACGAGGTGCACCGGCTCTCCCGAGAACTCGAGGGCAGCCCGAACGCAACCGCGCAGCAGAGGACCGCTCCGGTGGCTGACGACAATGACGTCCAGCACGACGATCTCAGGCCAGGAGATCGAGCTCGCGCCGCAGGACGGTCGCGAGCGCGAACAAGCCGGCGAGGATCGAGGCCGAGGCCACGTTGAGAACGTAGATTCCGACAACAGAGCTGAACGCAAGCGCGGTTACGGCAGCGATCACCCCCGCGCCGAGCCACGCGTCGTCTTCGTCCTTACGCTCGCGCAGCCATCGCGTCCCGTAGCTCACGGAGAGTGCGAGCGCCGCCAAGAGTCCGATGAGCCCGAGGAGCCCGGCGCGCAGCCACACGTTGAGGTATTGGTTGTGCAGGAAGAGTGGCTCCTCAGTCCTGAGCTCGCCGTCCGTCCAAACGGCGACCCTCATCCCGTACGGCACACCCCAACCCAGGCCCTCGATGGGAGCGCTCCGCAGGGCGTCCAACGCGAAGCTGTTCTCTCGCAACCTGTCGGTGACGGTGGACGACGACTCGAGCTGGGACACGGTGGTCAAGCTCAAGACCCGTTCCGCGATCGTGCTTCCGCGAAGTGACGGCGAGCCTTGGACCGCGGCGAGCAGGCCAACCGTTAGGAGCGCGGCGACGCCCAGCCCGACCGCAAACCGGCCACGGCGGACCGCCACCAGACCGGCGAGCCCGATGCCCGCGACGAGGCCGATGACCATGTTGCGGTTGAGACTGACCATGATGCCGAGCGAACACAAGCCAAGCAGAGCGCCAACGTGCACCCGCCGGCGCGCGGGGCCGAAGAGGAGGTACGCCGCCGAGAAGCACGCCGTCACGTAGACAAGGGCAAGCCCGGGTGGGCGCACGCGAGGGAAGCCGCCGGCCGTGGGATCTGCGCACTGGCTGGACGGACATGTGATCAGCTCTCTGAGCGGATCGTGCGAATAGAAGAGAAGCGTGCCGGGCCCGAGGAAGCCCTGGACCACCTGCGCGACGACCACGACAATCGCGATCCCGACCGCGAGCCGGAAGACGATCCGGCGTCCGCGGGCGTCGGCCAGCGCGGTCAACGCGAGCCAGAAGAGCACGTAGTACATGAGCTCTCGAGAGTTGCGAAGGGCGTCGGTCAGCGGGATCCCGTTTCGACTACCCACCATGACCCCCACGAGGCTGCCCACGAGCATCGCGGCGACGGCGAGCTGTGGCTCGACCGGGAAGGAGCTCGGCTTCGGCATATCCGCGCGGCTCAGCACGAGGAGCCAGGCAGCCACCGCCCCGAAGAGCACGAGGTCGGACAGGAACGGGTTGCCGGGTAGTGCGAACTGGGGGAGCGACGAGGCTTCGGCGAACGAGCCGACCAGCGTCGCGGCCGCGACGTACGGCAGCCACGTCGCCTGGGCCAAAACGGCCACGAGGGCCGCGCCTGCGACGATCCCTGCGAGCGCGAGCTGACCACCGGCGAGAGAGCGACCCACCACGACGGCGAGAACGAGGACGCTCCCGAGCAGGAGGATCTCGCGGACGCGGGCGCGCGGTGCGACCTCCCGGAAGGTGCCGGCGCGGCTGCTTGTCGTCATGAACGTGCTCTTCCGCATTCGCCCGTGTGAACCATCACCGGGGTGCGCTCGAAGCCGACAAGCCGCTCGAAGAGAGCGAGGTGCATCGCGACCATGCGCTCGATTGTGAATCGCTCGGCATGACGAGCGCGCCCGGCCGCGCCCATCCGGGCCGCGAGCCCCGGATCGTGAGCGAGCTTCAGTATGGCCGCAGCGAAGCTCGAGATGTCGCCGGGCTCGACCACGAAGCCCGTCACTCCGTCGACTACCGCGTCTCGTACCCCGCCGACGTCCGTGGCGACGACGGGCTTTCCGAACGCCATCGCCTCGAGGATGGATAGCGGCAGTGCTTCGGCGTCGCTTGTGAGGCAGACGACGTCCGCGGCCTTCATCAGCTCCGGAACATCGTTACGAGGGCCGAGTGTCTTCACGACTGAGCCCGTGGCGTGGCTCCGGAGCGCCTCCAGCCCCGGCCCACCTCCCGCGACGAGACCCCGAATGCCGGGTTGCTGTGCGTTGGCCTGCACGACCGCATCCACGAAGCGCTCCGCGCGCTTCTCCGGCCGAAGGGTTGCGACCAAGAGTGCGAGGAAGTCGTCCTCCGCGATGCCCAGCTCAGCTCGTACGTCGTCACTTTGACAGTACACGTGCTCAGCCTGCACGCCGTTGGGGATGACCTCGACTACCTCACGCGGGAAGCCGAGCGACGCCAGGAAAGCGAGCTGCGACGGCGTGACAGCCGTGCAGGCCTCGACGCGCGGGGCGACGAACCGTACGATCGTCCTCTGGCGGAGCGTGAGCCCGGGCTCGGGGACCCGGTGGATCGCTGCCAGGTGAGGCGCCGCGGCACGACGCCCGACGAGGTAGCCCACCAGGTGGGCGCTGACGCCCGCGCTCACGATGAGCTCCGGTTTCCGCTCGGCGATCGCGGTCGCCGCGCGCAATGTCCCGAGCACAGGCAGGCGGCCCCCGAGTCCGATGCACGTGGCGGGGATCCCGTTCGCCTTCAGCTCCTCGAAGAATCGCCCCTCCCCGTCGAGCGTCGTAACCTCGGCGGCGACTCCCCGTTCGACCAAGGCCGGAATGAGGATGGACCACTGACGCTCGGCGCCGCCGACCTCGAGGTTCGGGGCGACGAAGACGACCTTCACGACCCACCCGCCGGAACGAGGGAGTCGTAGAGCTCGAGCGATCGCCGGGCGCAGACGTCCCAGGAGAATCGGCTGCGAGCGAACTCGAGTACCTCGTCCCGGAGACCCACGTCCTGCCTCAGATGATGAATGATCGCTTCAGCCAGTGCGACCTCGTCGCCCGCGGGTACGAGAAAGCTCGGATCGAAGGCGATCTCGCTCAATGCACCCGTATTCGAGACGATGGTCGGGACCCCCCTTCCCAGAGAGAAGGTCCCGACACCGCTCTGGCTCGCTTCGACGTACGGTAGGACGCTCAACGTCGCTTCGCCGAATAGTGCGTCCAGCTCGGCCTCCGGAATGTACTCGAGTCGAAGCTCGATTCGCGGGTCAGCGGGTACGGTGGACGCCTCCGGGCCGTTGCCGGCGACGATCAGCCGGATGTCTGGACGATCGATCCAGACGCGATTCATCGCCTCCAGCAGAACCTGGATCCCCTTATAAGGCTCGAGGCGGCCGAAGAGGAGCACCGCGGGTCGAACCGGTGGCGGCAGGGGTACCTCACGGATGGCTGCTCCATGCGGTATGACGGCGACGCGGAGCGAATCGCCCCACGAGGGGAGGGCGTCGACCAGAGCGTGACCATGGACGACAACGGCCGTGGAGCCGCGAATGAACCGGCGGCGGAGGGCCTCTTGGATCCGCGGGAGGGACGGTTGCCCAGGATGCGGCGCCGGGTCGTGGAGCGTCGTCACCCGCGGAAATCCGGCAACGATCATGTGCAGCCGAGGATCCGCATTGTCGTGAGTGTGGACGATGTCCGGTCGCCACTTGCGAACTGCGCGTCGAAGTCGAACGATGCTGCTCGTCGCTCCTGGAGACGAGATCCGACCCGAAAGGATCCAGACGGGGATCCCGTCTTCCAGCTCGCGAAGGATGGCGGCACGCTCGTCCTGCGAGCCACCGAATTCGCCCGCGTGATTCCGGGTGAGGAGCGTGACTTCCGCGCCAGCGCGGCGAAGCGCCGACGCCTGACTCACTGCGTACTTCAGGAACCAGTCGCAGACGACAAGTACGCGCATATCCCGATCTCCCGCCCCAGCCCGACGGTATTCACGCGAAAGCTAGACCCGCCCGTTGGCGCTCGCGTAGCTCTCGTACTCGGGCGTCGCGGGCGCTCCCGAGGCGACCCAGCCCAAGGTGGGCGCGGCGCACATCGAGAGTGCACGGATGACGTCGTCGAGCGTCTCCAACCGCAACCGGTCAATCTCTGCTACGAGCACGATTGCGTCGACGATCGAGCCGAGCGTGATCGCATCGCTCGTCACGAGTAGGGGCGGAGCGTCCACCAGAACGAGATCTGCCCGTTGTCTGAGCTCCTGAATTAATGCGCGGAGTCGATCGGAGGCGACGACCTCACCGACTGCCATCGAAGGCTTCGTGCGGGTCGGAGTCGCAGAAGCGGGGGTCCAGCGATCCGCGACGTCCGTCCGGACGGCGATATCCTCAGCTCCGCCCCCGGCGGGAACGACTCCGAGGCTCACCGTCTCAGAGCCGCTCACGGTGACCGGATGCAGCACCTGGCTCAGATCCGCGTTGCGCACGACCACTTCGACGACACCGGGTCGAGAGGGCACGTCGAGCAAACTGGCCACAGCCGGGCGTCGGAGGTCGAGGTCCAGCACGATCACGCGTTTGCCCTCGAGCGCGTAAGCGAGGGCGAGATTGGCGACTGTCGTGGACTTACCCTCGCCTTCGATCGCGCTTGTCGCCATGACCACACGTGCGCCGCGCTCACGATTCACGAAGTCGAGGTTCGCCCGAAGCACGCGATAGGCATCTGCGCGCGGGTCCGACGGGGCCACGCGCATGATCAGGGCCCCTTCGTAGCCGTGGGGTGGCGCAGGGATTCGTGCGAGCAGCGGGAGTCCGAGCTTGTCTTCGAGCTCACTCACCGTGCTGACGCGGGTGTCGAGGGCGTGGGCTATTGCCACCAACGCGAGGGCCAGAAGCACGCCGAAGCCGGCGCCGAGCAGGAGCGCCCTCTTTGGGCGTGGGCTGATCTGGACCGCGCCACCCGCCGTCCTCACGACGTAGGCGTTCGACGTCTGGAGCGCCTCGAAGGTCGCGAGCGCCTGCTCCTTGTCGAGCAGGCTGCTGTAGAGACGGGTGCTCGCTTCGCCGGTTCGCCGGAGTTGGCGGATCCGCGCCTGCAGCTGCGCCCTGGCGCGACGCACCGGCGTCGTGTCGAGCGCAAGCCGGTAACGCGTGAATTGCTTTGCGTACTCGGTTGCCAGCCGCGAGGCGGCGAACGGGTCGCGGTTCACGACGGTGAACTCGAGAAGGTCGCTGTTCGTCTTCGGAACCACGGACGACGAGGCGAGGAAGCCCCCGATCGTCAGGTCGGTCGCTTTCGCCTTCTTGAGCGTTCGTTGAACCACGTCGGGGACGCGCGCCAGGTCGGCCTGCGTCTGCACAGGTCGGTCCGAGAGCTGGTATCCGTTCGGGTCCTGAAGCCCAGTGAGGCTCGCGGCGATGTTCTGACGGCCCAGTAGGACTTCCGACGAGGCTTCGTAGGTCGGAGCCTGGAGCATCGAATACGCGAACGCCGCGATGGGCACCGCCAGCACCGCGACGATCGCTATCCGACGGTGTTTCCGAACGATCTCCAGGTAGCGCTGGAGCCCTTCGGGCGCGTAGCCGGACGGCTTCATCCCCGAATCACGGCGCGCTTCCGAGAGTCGGCTCCCGTCCGGGGGCGCGGGCAGCGGGCGGATGTTGGGGCGACTCGTGCTCATGGCCATGCTGATCTAGGCGAAGTGTTCGCCCTAGATGCTCCGTCTCATCTTGGCTGAAGAACACTCGCGCGGCACCGGACGTTTCGCTGGGCAACTCCTCGACTGATGGGGGGCGAACTGACAGGGAATCGACATTAGCTCTCATCCATAGCTCGAGCGATGCAAGGACGAAAAGCTGACGCGCGCCGATCTGCGCCTCGTGCCCCCGCACGCCAGCTCGCAGGCGATCAGGCTGGAAGATGTCACGACTCAAGGCTCGGTCCGAAAGGATCAGGCTCTCGAGATACGCACGAGCCCCCTCCACGAGGAAGCGTTCGAGCGGGACCGGGAATCCGCGCTTGGGCTGCCGGAGCACGTTCTCGGGAATGAGCCCCCCGATAGCCTCGCGAACCACGTGTTTCGATCCGCGAAGTGAGGCGCGATCCCTGGCCGCGGATCTGCTCGAGCGCGTGACGATGTCGATGTCGAGGAGCGGCATGCGGCCCTCGAGAGAGGCTGCCATGAGCACCTTGTCCGAGCGGAGCAGCATGTTGTCGGGTAGGTAGGTGAAGAGGTCTCCGAGTAGCATCCGGCGTCCGGCGTCGAGCTGGGAGTACGGTGCAAGCACGCGTGCGAGCGGAGCAGCGAGACTCGCCGCGCTCACGCCTTCCGCGAGCTCCGGTGTCAGCAGGGCCTCGAGCTGATCGACCTCGATCGACCTGAACCAGCTGGCCCAGCGCACGAGCGGGTCACGAATCAGTGCCGATCGCGCGGCCCGTCCGAGCTGCCGGTGGCTGCGCTGCAGAGACATCGCACGGAGCACGGCGTTCACGACGAGCGCTCCGGGCCTCCCGCCCATCCGGAGCACTGCGTCGGCGCGGTACTTCGGGTATCCCCCGAAGACCTCGTCGCCACCGTCGCCAGTCAGCGCGACCTTGACATGACGACCGGCAAACTCCGCGAGCAGCAAGAGCGGTATCTCGGACGCCTCCGCGATCGGCTCGTCACGGAACCAGGCGAGTCGCGGCAGCGCCTCCAGGAAGTCTTGCCCGTTGACGACCACCTCGTAGTGGTCTGAGCCGAAGTGTTCGGCGGAGGAGCGCGCGACCGGCCTCTCGTCGTACACCGCGTCGTCGAACCCGATCGTGAAGGTTGCCGGCGCGACGCCCATGCACTCACGCGCAAGGGCGAGAACAGCGGTGGAGTCGACGCCGCCGCTCAGCAGCACCCCAAGTGGTACGTCGCTCATGAGACGCCGCTCGACCGCACGCGACAGAAGCTCTCGCAGCTCTCTTGGGTCGAGGGGTTCCGGCGTCGAGGGAACTTCGAGCTGCCAGTACGCGCTCGTCTCGAGATGCACTCCGTCGTACGACGCGCGGTGCGCGGGGGGAAGGCGCTCTATCCCCGCGAACATCGTCCTGGGCGACACGACGTAGCGCTGGAAGAGGTACTCGGCGACGCTCTCCCTGGCGAGCTCGGGCTGCAGGCCCGCTACGAGGAAGAGGGAGCGAGCGTCCGACCCGAAGGCCACTCCGTTGGCGGTTCGAGCGAGGTACAGGGGCTTCTTCCCGAGCCTGTCCCGCGCGAGGAAGAGGCGCTGACGCCTCGCCTCCCAGACCGCGAACGCGAACATTCCGTCTAGCTGAACCGGAAGGTCCTCACCCCACTCCTCGTAGCCGTGGACGAGCACCTCGGTGTCCGATCGGCTGCGAAAGCGATGCCCCAGACGCGTGAGACGCTCACGCAGCTCGTCATGGTTCCAGATCTCGCCGTTGTAGACGACGACGACGGTCCCGTCCTCGTTCGCTATCGGCTGGCCGCCTCCGGGCAGGTCGATGATGCTGAGTCGCGTGTTACCGAGGACAACGCTGTCTGACTCGAAGACTCCATGGCCGTCCGGGCCTCTGTGGGCGAGTGAGGCGACAGCGTCCACAAGTCCCCGGTGAACGGGAACTGCGGCTCCTTTCGCGGCAGCGAATCCGACGATACCGCACACTCAGCTCATGCCTCCCACCGTCACAGGGTAGTCATCCCCACAGCAATCTCGTCTTTCCTGCACGGTTGCCTCGACAGCCCTGATGCCCCGAAGTACCGTTCGATGAAGCGCTGTCGGCGGGGGAGTGAATGGTGAGCGAGCGTTCGACGTGGTACTGGAAGCGGCTCCGCGCCATGAGCGCGGACGAGGTGTTCCTGCGATCTCGCCGAACGCTCTCCCATAGGGTCGACGGAGTGCTCTTCTCGACTGCACCTCGCCTTTGGAGGAGATCGTGGGAGCCCGGTCGCGAGCGGCTCCTTGGTGCCGACGTCTCGACCGGACCGATCGGGTTCATGCGAGCCGAACGTGGGGCAGGGTTGCGACGGCGATTTCCGGATGCGACCGATGCGCTCGTCGTCCGTGCCGAGATGGCGCTCGTCGGGCGGATGCGCTTCTTTGGTTATCCCGAGGTAACACTTCAGGTCGCTCGACCCGACATCGATCCATTCACTGGCCGTCGTTGGCCGGACCGACATGGGAAGCGCATCGACTACAGACGCACGGACATCGGGGATCCGAAGTGGATCTGGGAGGTCCATCGCTGCCAGGACCTCACGGTGCTCGCGGCTGCCTGGCTGGCGACGAACGACGAGCGCTTCGCCCGGGCCGCCGGAGATCGGCTGATCGCTTGGATCGGCGCACATCCCCCGGGCCGCGGAATGGCCTGGAGCAACGGCTTCGAGGCGGGTATCCGAGGCATCTCGTTCGCACTCACCGTCGATGCGTTACGTGGGTCACCGTTCCTTACGGGTAGTGATCTCGAGCGGGCGCTGATCTCACTCTGGCAGCACGGTCGCTGGATCGTTCGTGATCCATCCACGGGAAGCTCCGCCAACAACCACCGAATCGGTGAGCTCGTCGGGCTCGTGACGATTTCTTGTCTCGCACCAGAGCTCCGAGATGGCCGACGGTGGCTCGGCCCGGCACTCGAGGCCCTCGTTCGCGAGGCAGCGATCCAGATCCGGGAAGACGGCACGAGCGTAGAGCAAGCATTTTCCTACCACCTCTTCGTGGTCGATCTGTTGTTGGTGGCGGTGGGGGTGCTGGACGCTGTCGAGCATCAGGTTCCCGACGATGTCATCTCCGCGCTCGAGCGCTCGGGGAATGCCCTCTGGGCGCAATTGGGCGACAACGAGCCGGCGCCCACCTACGGAGACAGCGACGACGGACGGGCGTTCGTGCTCGACGCCGAGGATCAGCGCGACCCGCGAGGCGTCGCCGCTTCCATCGCAGCTCGGTTGGGCCACGCTGGCGCGGCGCGTGCTTCTGGGGGCTTGGATCCGAGCGCCTGGTGGCTCTTCGGTGGCACCGGTGAGGCGCGGTTCGGACGAACTCCCGCGGCTCCGACGCCAGGAGACATCACGCTCTCCGCAGGGGGTTTGACGATCCTTCGGGACGACCAGCGGAGACTCGTACTCGACCACGGACCGCACGGGCACACGACTCTGGCCGCGCACGCGCACGCGGACGCCCTGAGAGTGGACGTGTCTCTCGGTGCTCGCGAGCTGATCGTCGATCCCGGGGTCGGGAGTTACTTCGCTCGGCCGGCTTTCCGCGATGCGTTTCGCGGTACGGGCTTCCACGCCACCGTCGCCGTCGACGGCCTCGACAGCTCTGTTTCGGGCGGCCCGTTCCTCTGGACGCAACATGCGCAGACGCGCCTCCTTACCCTCGATCTCGAGCGCGGGTTCGTCGTTGCCGAACACGAGGGCTACGGCCGACTCGACGATCCGGTGCTCCACAGACGGGCTGTGCTCGCATTCGAGGACGGCTCGGTTCTCGTCGTCGATCGTCTCGCCGCAGCAGGGCTGCACCGGTACTCACAGCGCTGGCCTCTTCACCCATCCCTCGAACTCGAGAGCAAGTCCCCGGAGCGGCTGGTCGCGAGAGGGGGCGGAGTCGGTGTCGTGATCGGTGTGTCCTCATCCGCACCGATCGTGGTCACGTCCGGAAAGGGCCAGCTCGAACCGCCGACAGGTTGGTGGTCCGATCGGCTCGAGTCCATCATCGCGAGCTGGCTCGTCTCGTTCGACGTCGAGGCACGAGGCTCAGTCGAGTTGGCGACGCTCATCGTGCCGTTCCAGACCAACGAAGTGCCCGAGGCACGTGTGGGGCTCTCGGCGGAGTTGGATGGGGGTCTGCGCGTGGAAGTGTTCGGGGGCTCCCGTCGCACGGAGGTCGCTGTCGATCTGCGCTCGACGCGGATCCGGTGGCACCTCGAGCAGGAACAGCCGTGAGCAACTCCGCCAGCGCGGGCATGCAGCGCAACACGTTGATCCTCATCGCCGGGAGCGTGGTGCAGACGGTGATCGCGCTTCTCACCGTGCCTGCCTACCTCGCCGTGATCGGTGAGGAGCTTTTCGGCGTGTACGTGATCGCCGCTCTCGTCATTGGCTATTTCGGGATCCTCGACAGAGGCCTCAACGCGGCGGTCCAGAACGAGGTTGCGCAAGTCGCCCCTCGGGACACGACCGCATGCTCGAAGATTGTGTGGACCGCGGCAGCGCTGAACGCCGTCCTCGGCCTCGTCGGGGGAGCGGCGCTCATCGTCGTCGGATGGATCCTGTTCGAGTACGTGCTGTCGCTTCCTGACGGCATGCGCGCCCAGAGCGTCGCTGCACTGCCGGTGCTCGCCGCGTGCGTTCCGGTCCTGACGATCTCCGGTGTCTTCCAAGGGGGCCTCGTCGGGCGTGAGCGCTTCGTCACTGTCAGCCTGCTGGACACGGTGCGGATCACCGCTCTCCAGGTACTCCCGCTTGCCTTCGCGTACTGGTGGGGCGCGGAGCTCATCTGGCTGGCGGCAGGCTTCTTCGTCGCTCTTGCGCTGTCCGGGATGTGCTACTTCGGGGCGTGTCTCAGGCTCGTGCTTCGGCCCACGCTGTGGGCGCGACCATCGCGGGAGATGGCTGTCCGCTTCTTCCACTACGGCAAGTGGGTGACAGTCACGTCGGTGATCTCTCCGCTCCTCGACATCAGCGATCGGATCGTCATTGGTGCCGTGCGCGGCGCGACCGCGGTCACGACGTTTGCGATCCCCTACAACCTTGCGTCGCGACTGCTCATAGTCCCGTTCAGCCTGATTCGCGTCGCATTTCCGCGTTTCTCGGCAATCAGCGCTGAGGACTCGCGGGCGCTCGGAACGAGCGCGCTGGCCGGGTTGGCAGCCTCGACCGCACCCCTCGCGGTTCTCGGAGCAACGTTTGCAGCCCCGTTTCTCGCGTGGTGGATCGGACCGGACCTTGCCGCCAGCAGTGCACCGATAGCGGCGATCCTCTTCGCTGGTATGTGGGTGAACGGGCTCGGCTACGTCCCGTATGGTCTCCTCCAGGCGCAGGGTAGACCTGACCTGCCGGCGAGGGTGCATGCATTCGAGCTGATCCCGTTTCTGGTCGCCCTGGCAATCGGGGTCAGGGTCGGAGGGCCCTTCGGGGCTGCGGTCGTGTGGTCCTTTCGCGCACTCTTCGACTCGGCTCTTCTTCTGAGCATCGCGAGACTCCCGTGGCACCGTAACGTGAAGCTTCACCTGACGGCTGGGACCGTCACGCTGGCGGCCGCCAACGGAGTCGTGTTCGCCGATGAGACACCCGCTCTCGTGCTCGTCGGGCTCATGCTCACCACCGTCTCAATTGGGCTCGCGTGGGTTCTCAGTCCGGCTGCATTTCGCTCCCGCCTCTGGAGCGTGATTCGGCGTCGGTCGCCAGCAGAGGAACAGCTAGGGTCGCCTACGAGCGCTCCGGACCGCTCGCTCGGCTGAAGCGATCTGTCTACCCGCGTATCTGGAAGCACCGGCTTCGCGAGCGCTGGGCTCGCGTCACGCATGGTCGGGGCCTCGGCGAGCGGTTTCACGAGTGCCTCTTGTCCACCATCCCTTGTGAGAGGAGACGATCCGCCCCAGTGGAGGACGCGCAAGCAGTCAGTTCCTTCTCGCCTCCTCCGACGGTCATTCCCGCCGGGCGAGTACTGCGAACTCCTCTGCGTGCTGGCCGCCAGCGATGGTGATTGCATCCGCCCACGCGGCGCGAAAGCGCAGTCGGACGGAGATCGTGTCGTCCGTGAGCGGTCGTTCATCGCGGGCGACCGCCGCACTGTTCGCGAACGACCTTCGAGCCGAGCACGCACGGAACCACCGGAGCGGACGGAACCCGCACCGCTCGAGCAACTGTTCAAGCGTGTTGGGAAAGAAGAGAACCAAGTGGCGCGGCGAATCGAGGTGTAACCAGCGATCACGGAAGATGCGGTGGCCAGCGGACCCCAGATTGGGTGTCGCGATCCATAGAAGTCCGTCTCTTACGAGCATGCGATGGATATTCGCGAGAGCCGCAGGAGGATCGTGTAGATGTTCGATCACATGGTTCATCGTGACTACGTCGTAGGAGCTCGCCGGGAGATGCGCTTCTTCGAGCTTCGCAACGGTCACAGGAACGCCTGCTGCGCGAGCGACCTGCGCCGCAACTGGATCGGGTTCGAGTCCGTGGACTTTCCAGCCGGCGCGCGCCATACGAAGGAGGAACTCTCCGTTGCCACAACCGGCATCGAGGATTGTTTCTCGCTTCGGGAGGTGTCGCAGCCACCAATCAGCGTGCTCGCGCCGGCGCGGGAACAGCGGGAGCAGCATCCGGCCCGCGGACGTCGCTGGGGTGAACGAGTAGCCATAGCGCGCGTTGAGGTAGCCGTTGCGGATCATTCGTCGCATCCGGCCGACCGCTGAGTCCGAAACGAAGCACGATTCGTCATCCACGGTTGGTGGCCGCGACGTCACGTACCCTTGGTATGCAAGGCCTATCGCTTCGCGTGTAGGCCTCGGGTCGAGAAAGGCGGCGTCACAAGCCCGGCACGCGTACTGGGTCCACTCCCCGGGGGCGACGTAGAAGACGCGATCCCTAAGGCCCACGTGCAGCAAGACACGGTCGCGTCCCCCACAGGCCGGGCACGCCTGAACACTCTCGAGGCCATTAGGCGGCCACGCTTCCAAGGATCTCGACAATACCTCGTACGCGGTCTAGGCTGTTTCCGACCTCGGTCGTCCGCGGGGCCACGATGGTCGCAAGAAAAAACGCAGCCGCCTGTTCCCTTGCCCTCGTGGTGGCGCTCCTCGGGCTCACGCTTGTTGCCGGCTCACTGGGACGAGCTTCGGTGAACCGCCGCGCAGACTACGAAACCGGCGACTTCAGCCAATGGGCGGAAGTGCAGCCGACGTGGCGAACGGAGCGAGCATCTATCGTCACGAGCCCGGTGCGGAGTGGGCGCTACGCAGCGAGGTTCGAAGTGCGACCTGGCGACGCGGTGCCGTCGGGTGGCGAGCTCAGCCAGGTGTACTGGGATGTCGAGGACACGAGAGGCACGGAGGGCGAAGAGTGGTACTACGCGTGGTCGACATTCATACCGTCCAAACAGCGCTGGGACGGTAATCTCGACTTCAACGTTCTGAGCCAATGGCATCACGACAGCGCTGTCTGTCCATCGCCGATTTTCATGGGCGTCTATCCGTCGAAGCCGCCTCGACTGTACGTCGAGAACGTTTCGAGCTCGGGGCGTTGTTTGGAGTTCCAGCGAAAGAAGTGGTATCTGCCGCTCGCGACGGATCGCTGGATGGACTTCGTCTTTCACATTCGCTGGTCTGCCGATCCGAAACTTGGCTTTCTCGAGGTGTGGCAAGACGGGAAGCCCATGATCCCCAAGACGTACACGTCCACGCTTTTCCGGGATAGCTTGGGCGTGTACTTCAAGCAGGGCTTCTATCGAGCGTCCTCGCCATTCACGAACGTCGTCTACAACGACGAGGTTCGGATGGGCGCCAAGCCCGAGGACGTCGGTATCACTCGCGCCGGACGACCCACCCCCCGCACGCTCGCTGCCCTGCGTACCCGGATAGAGCGCTCCGGGCGTAGCTGGGAGCGCTTCCTGCGCACCCATCCTCGCGAGCGGGTCGCCGGGGGTATTCGCGGCGTCCGCTGGGGCAACGAGATCTTCTACACGGCGCCGTACCTCGAGCGCTGGCTGGATTCGCATGGCATCTCCTACCGTCGGTGGGCTGCACGACATCGAAGAGCCATGTCGCGGCTTGACACCGCGGCTTCCGGCATTCCGTACGCGACAGTCGTCGTTCGCCCGTCGGTTGCCCGGGATCGACTCGCGATACGGGTGCGCGCAGCTCTCGCTCGGAAGGCCTCGATCGTCGTCCGCAGCCGTTCGGGAGAGTGCCTCGGTGTCGTGCGAGCACAGATTCCGGCTTCGGGTCTGCTCACCACACGGGTCGATCTCCGGGCGTCAGAGGGTGGTCGAGCGGTCATGACTATCCGGACGAGCTGGGGAAAGCGACGCTGGATGATGCGGAAGGAGCTCGCTCTCCCCGAAACGCACGGGCATTACCGCGTGACTTGCTAGCGGCACGAAAGGCCTGACCTCTCGAGCGTGCAGTCGTGCCTCTGGGTGTCGACTCGATTTGACGAACGCCGGTAGCGTCCCATGCTGAGCGTACGAAGGTCGGGAGGCCCCGGGAGAGCAATGAACATCGTCGTCGTCGGACTCGGATATGTCGGAGCGGTCACTGCTGCCTGTCTCGCAGAGCTGGGCCATACCGTCGTCGGTGTCGATGTCGACCAGCGGAAAGTGGAGGAGCTGGATGCGGGACGCAGTCCCATCGTCGAGCCGCGACTCGACGATCTCGTCGCCGCGACGCGGGCCTCTGGCCGATTCCGCGTCACGACGGAGCTGGGCGAAGCCATGTCCGACTGCCACGCCGCCGTTGTCTGTGTCGGCACTCCCGCTCGCAGCGACGGGACCGTCGATCTCGGCTACGTGGAGAAGGTCACCGCAGAGATCGGCCGCGAGCTCTCGCATGCCTCCGGGTTCGTCGCGGTCGTCTACCGAAGCACGATGCCGCCGGGCACCGTGGACGGTCGACTGCGGCCTGTGCTGGAGCGCGAGAGCTCGCGGAAGGCCGACGTCGACTTCGGGGTCGCGATGGTGCCTGAGTTCCTCCGCGAGGGTTCGGGAGTCTACGATTTCCTGAATCCGCCTTTCACAGTCGCTGGAGTACGCGACGACCGGACACTCGACGTCGTGACCGCGCTCTTCGCCGGCCTCGACCGGCCGACCCACGCTCTCACGATCGAAGTTGCGGAGTCACTCAAGTACGCGTGCAACGCGTTCCACGCCCTCAAGGTGACGTTCGCGAACGAGATCGGGAGGATCTTGAGCGCGCTCGACGTCGACTCGCGCGAAGTCATGCAGGTCTTCCGCCAGGACGATCGGCTGAACATTTCACCGGCCTACCTTCGCCCGGGGTTTGCTTTCGGCGGCTCGTGCCTGCCGAAGGATCTCCGAGCGCTCCTGCACGTGGCGCGCGTACACGATGTGGAGGTTCCGATGCTCAACGGCGTGCTCCGGAGCAACGAGACGCACCTCCGGCTTGCACTCCGACGAGTTCTCGACGCAGGCGAGCGCGACGTGGCACTCCTCGGGCTCAGCTTCAAGCCGGAGACCGACGATCTTCGTGAGAGTCCCTTCGTCGAGCTTGCAGAGACGCTGGCCGGCAAAGGCATTCGGCTCAGGATCTACGACCCGATTGTCAACCCCGACCGACTCATAGGCGCGAACCTTCGTTACATGGAGAGTCGACTCCCTCATCTGCGCGAGATGCTCGTATCGGTTCCCGAAGACGCCGTTCGAGGTGTCTCCATGGCCGTGGTGGGTACGTCCGACGCTTCGACCGTTCGGGCGCTTCTCGAGGCGCGTCCCGCCCACGTGCTGGACGTGCACGGACGTCTGGGGTCAGCGGTGGAAGCACTTCCCGGATACGAGGGACTCGCCTGGTGAGAATGCTGCGGCGCAGTCGCAAATCGGGTCGGCGCGTGCTCATCATCGTTCAGAACCTCCCGGTCCCCTTCGACCGCCGCGTCTGGCTCGAAGCGTGCGCGCTCCGAGATGCCGGCTTCCAGGTCTCGGTCGTATGCCCGAAGGCGCCCGGGGATCCGTCGTTTCAAGAGATCGACGGAATCCGAATCCGGAAGTACAGGCCAACCGTCGCGACGGGCGGAGTGGTCTCGTTCGTATGGGAGTTCGCCTACTGCTGGGTGCGCACCTCGGCGCTCGTTCTCCGAACGGCAGCCGGGGAGGGTTTCGACGCCATTCAGGCGTGCAACCCACCGGACACGTACTGGGCCCTCGCCGCTCCATTCAAGCTCTTTGGGAAACGCTTCGTCTTCGACCAACACGACCTGTGCCCCGAGGTCTACGTTTCGCGGTTTCCGGATGGCTCGCGACTGGTCCATGGAGTTCTTCGGTTCCTGGAGCGCGCCACCTATGCGCTCGCGGACCATGTGATCGCGACAAACGAGTCGTACCGGGACATCGCAGTACACCGAGGTCACGTCCCGGCCGAGCGCGTCACGGTGGTACGCACGGGCCCCGATCCGGACCGGCTGCGACGAGCTGAGCCAGTCGAGAGCTGGCGACATGGGCGGCGTTATCTGTGCGCATATCTCGGAGTGATGGGACCTCAAGACGGTGTCGATCTGGTCCTTCGTACGGCGGCCGCCCTGGATGCCGCGGGGCGTAACGACGTGCACTTCGTGCTCATCGGCAGCGGCGACAGCTACGACGAGCTCGTAGAGCTGGCACGAGAGCTTGGCATCACCGAGCGCGTGACCTTTACGGGGCGCGTCCCCGACGAGACCGTTTTCGAAATCCTCTCGACGGCGGATGTCGGCCTCTGCCCGGACCCGCTGAACCCTCTCAACGATGTCTCGACGATGAACAAGACCATGGAATACATGGCATTCGAGCTACCGGTCGTTGCCTTCGATCTTAGAGAGACCCGGGTCTCTGCGGGCGACGCCGCCGTCTACGCCCGCCCCAACGACACGAACGAGTTCGCGAACGCCATCAGTGAATTGCTCGATGATCCAGAGCGCCGGGAGGCCATGGGCCGCGTCGGTCGCGAGCGGGTTGAGCACGTCCTCGCCTGGAGGCACCAGTCGCAGAGATACGTCGGCGTCTACGAGCGGCTCGTTTCGGGCTGCCGGGCGGCTTCCTGACGAACGGGTACTTTCAAACTCTGCGATTGCTGGCTATTGTGTTGGCACGAGGGGAAGGGGGCCGAACGCGATGGGGCGGGAGGCCTTGTACGGGGGGAGGTATGGGTTGAGTGCTGTATCGCAGGACGCGATCGCCGTCTCAGAGGGCGATCGGGTTGTTAACCAGGTAGACAGCTCGTGGCCGCCCGCCAGGAGGTGTCGCGGTTGGCTCATGCGTCGGCTTCTCCTCGTCGCCGACGTTGTCGGGTTGCTGACGTCGTACCTTGTGGCTCTGACGCTTGCACCTCCGGCGTTCGACGGGGACAGGGTCGATCCGATCTGGGAGGTCCTGCTCTTCGCGGCGACGCTACCGCTCTGGGTCCTGCTGGCCAGGGTCTACGGCCTCTACGACCGCGACGAGGAGCGAACCGACCATTCGACGGTCGACGACGTCGTTGGGGTCTTCCAGGTCGTGACACTCGGAACTTGGAGCTTCCTCGTCTTCACGCATGTCTTCGGACTTCCGTACCCGAACCTCGGACGGCTCGTCGTCTTCTGGCTGATCGCGGTCATGCTCGTGCCGTTGCTTCGTGCCGGGAGCCGGGTCGTCGGGCGCCGCCAAGCCGCTTACGTCCAAAACGTGATCATCGTTGGCTCGGGTAACGTTGCCCACCTTCTTGCGGACAAGATCGAGAAGCATCCTGAGTACGGTCTTCGTGTCACGGGCTTCGTGGACCGCGACGACGGTGCCTCCGGGCAGGGAAGCGGGAAGCGCTCGTTGATCGGGACGACGGACGAGCTTCCCTCGCTCGTCCGTCGACACGTGGTCCATCGAGTGGCGATTGCGTTCTCCACCGATTCCCACGAGCAGACCCTCCGTGTGATCCGGTCGATGCAGGACAGCGACGTCCAGATCGACATCGTTCCCCGCATGTTCGAGGTACTCGGCACCAATGCACAGCTGCATACGATCGAAGGAATCCCCCTCGTCGGGCTTCCCAGCCCACGTCTCTCGGGGTCGTCTCGGTTTCTCAAGCGGTCACTCGATGTGTCGGCTGCCACTCTCGGGCTCGTTCTTCTAGCCCCGGTGTTCGTCATGGTTGCCGTCTGGATCAAGCTCGATTCACGGGGACCGGTGTTCTTTCGACAGGTTCGCATGGGCGCAGCGGGTCGTACGTTCCGCGTTATCAAGTTCCGAACCATGGTCCGTGACGCCGAGGCCAAGAAGTCGGAGATCGCGCACATGAACATGCACAACGGTGACGACCGGCGAATGTTCAAGGTTCCGGACGATCCGCGCGTGACGCGCGCCGGCCGCTTCCTCCGGCGATGGCGAATCGACGAGCTTCCCCAGCTTCTCAACGTCGTCAGCGGTCAGATGTCGCTCGTAGGGCCGCGCCCCTTGATCCTCGACGAGGATCAGCACGTCGAGCACTGGGCGCGGCGTCGCCTCGATCTCAAGCCCGGCATCACAGGTCTCTGGCAGGTGCTCGGAGCGAGCGATATCCCGTTCGAGGAGATGACGAAGCTCGACTATCTATACGTGACGAACTGGTCGTTGCGAGAGGACCTACGGTTGATCCTTCTCACGCTCCCCGCGCTCACGCGCGCTCGAGCCGCGTACTGACGCTCTCTCGCAGGCGCACGCTCGTCTACCTTCTCGAGACCCTGTGATCTTTACCGAGACAAAGCTCAGTGGCGCGTTCGTGATCGACATCGAGCGCCGGGAGGACAACCGCGGGTTCTTCGCCCGCACGTTCTGTCAGCGCGAGTTCGAGGAGCATGGACTCGAGCCCGTCATCGCGCAAGCCAATATCGCGTTCAATCGACGCAAGGGCTCGCTTCGCGGGATGCACTTCCAATTCCCTCCTGCTGCCGAGACGAAGCTGGTCCGTTGCACTCGAGGCGCGATCGCCGACGTGATCGTCGATCTGCGTTCCGAGAGCCCCACGTACCTCCACCACGTCTCGGTGGAGCTGACCGCCGACAACTACCGTGCGCTCTACGTGCCGAAGCGCTTTGCGCACGGCTACCAGGTCCTCGAGGACGGCACCGAGACGAGCTACCAAGTTGGCGAGTTCTACGCCCCGGGCCTCGAAGGTGGGCTCAGGTTCGACGATCCCGGCCTCGGTCTCGTCTGGCCACTCCCCGTGACCGAGATGTCGGACAAGGATCGCGCCTGGGCGTTGCTTGACGAGGTTGGGGCGGATCTGGCAGCAAGAATGGCCAAATGATAATCGTCGATGACGCTCTCAAGGCTCGCGAAGCGGAAGGCCGGCCGATACGTGTCGCGATGATCGGGGCAGGCTTCATGGCTCAGGGCCTTGCGAACCAGATCGTCAACAGCGTTCCAGGCATGGAGATGGTCGCCATCTCTGGCCGTCGTGTCGAGCGCGCGATTCAGGTGTTCCGCTACGCCGGTCACGACGACGTCCGGACCGCGACGACTCAGAGCGAGATCGAGGATGCCATTCGGGCGGGGAAGCCGGTTGTCACCGAAGACGCACTGGCTCTCTGCCGCGCTGATCAGGTCGACGTCGTCGTCGACGTGACGGGATCCGTGGACTTCGGTGCACAGGTCGCGCTCGAGGCCTTCGAGCACGTCAAGCATGTCGTCGCGATGAATGCGGAGGTCGATGCGACTGTTGGGCCGATCCTTCACGTCTACGCGAAAAGGCGCGGTGTCATCTTCTCCGCCTGCGACGGTGACGAGCCCGGCCTACAGATGAATCTGTATCGCTGGGTGTGTGGCTTAGGTCTGGTGCCGCGGGTGCTCGGCAACGTGAAGGGGCTCCAGGACCCGTACCGGAATCCGGAGACGCAGAAGGAGTTCGCCGAGAAGTGGGGCCAGAACCCCGCGATGGTCACATCTTTCGCGGACGGCTCGAAGATCAGCTTCGAGCAGGCAATTCTCGCGAACGCGACCGGCTTCAAGGTGCGCGAGCGGGGAATGTCGCGCGGCGTTCGCTTCCGCGGGTCGCCCATGGATCTCCCATCGCTCTATGACCTCGATGAGGTGCGGGAGCTCGGTGGGATCGTGGACTACACGGTCGGGCCTTCGACGGTGAAGATTTTCTGCCTCGCCGAGCATCCCGATCCCAAGCAGCAGCGTTACCTCAGCCTGTACAAGATGGGCGCGGGGCCGCTTTACCCGTTCTGGACTCCCTATCACCTCCCGCATTTCGAGGCGCCCAATGCAATCGCTCGAGTCGCGTTGTTCGGCGACGGCCTGGCGCCTGCGCTCGGTGGGCCTGTGGTGGAAGTGTGCGCGGTCGCCAAGCGGGACCTTAAGGCTGGCGAGGTGCTGGACGACTACGGGATGTTCATGACGTACGGCGAGGCCGTAAACGTGCAGGAGATGAGTACGCGGCGGTATCTTCCCGAGGGGCTCGTCGAGGGATGTCGCCTGCGTAGCGACATCTCGCGCGACGCCGTCCTGACCTACGAAGACGTCGACCTCCCGGAGGACCGACTGGGTGACAAGCTGCGCGCGGAGCAGTACCGTCACTTCCGCGATGAGACTTGGCTTGAAGAGCGGCTGCTTGTCGCGGCCTGACGTCGAAGTCGGTTCACACGCCTTGACACGTGCATCGTCGTGGTGCGAAATGCGTAGAGGGTGCGGCGACACGGCCGGACCCGGAAACGCGTGGATCGGGGAGCTGGGTGATCGAATGGGATTTGGTCTGCTACGCCTCGCGGTAGGGCGGGAGCCGTGAAGGTTGTGATCTTCTGTGGGGGTCTCGGCGTCCGCATGGGCGAGGAGACCAACCGGATCCCGAAACCGATGATCACCGTCGGCGGTCGTCCGATTCTGTGGCACATCATGAAGTGGTACGCCTCGTGGGGATACGACGATTTCGTCCTCTGCCTCGGCTACAAGGGCGAGTGCATCAAGGAGTACTTCCTCAACTACAACGAGGCCCTTTCGAACGACTTCGTTCTCTCGAATGGTGGCCGTGACGTCGAGCTGCTCGGGAACGACATCTCGAACTGGCGGATCACGTTCGTCGATACAGGGGCTCACTCGACGATCGCCGAGCGACTATTGGCCGTCGCGCAGTATCTAGAGGGCGACGAGTACTTCCTTGCCACGTATGGCGACGGTCTCACCGACGCGCCCTTGCCGGACATGATCGAGCGGCTCCACGCATCCGGGAAGACCGGGCTCTTCATCTCCGTACGACCGATGTTCAACGCGCATGTCGTCCACGCTGATCCCGACGGGATCGTTCGGTCGATCCAAGACATGCAGCAAGCTGACGTATGGATCAACGGCGGCTTCATGGTGTTCCGACGCGAAGTCCTCGCAGACATCAATCCTGGCGAGGACCTGGTCGTCGAGCCCTTCGGACGCCTGATCGAGAAGGGCGAGCTCATCGCCTACCGCTACGAGGGGTTCTGGGAGCCGATGGACACGATCAAGGACAAGCAGCGACTCGATGCCCTGGCTGAGAGCGGCAAGGCGCCGTGGCGGCGCGCCGGGATCGATGCGACGCTAACCCGCTGATGGTTCGGTTCCCTCTGTTCGGCGGAGAGACGCCGGTTCGCCGCGTCCTCGCGCTCGGCGCGCACGCCGACGACATCGAGATCGGCTGCGGCGGGACGATGTTGGCCCTCCAGCGCGACCACGACGTCGAGGTCACCTGGGTGGTCCTTGGCGCCGAAGGCAATCGCGAAAAAGAGGCGAGGGCAAGCGCCCAAGCGTTTCTCGCGAACGCAGCCGGTAGCTCCGTCGCCTGCCATCACTTCCGCGACGGGTATTTCCCGTACGTAGGCGCCGAGGTCAAGGACGTCTTCGAAGACCTCAAGAGTCGGCTCGATCCCGACCTCATCCTCACGCATGCCCGTCACGACCTGCACCAGGACCATCGGCTCGTCTGTGAGCTCACGTGGAATACCTGGCGTGACCACCTCATCCTCGAGTACGAGATCCCCAAGTACGACGGAGACCTCGGGGTTCCGAATGTCTTCGTCGAGGTCTCGGAGGAACTCGCTCGCGAGAAGACCCGCCTGCTCGAGAGCGCGTTCGAGAGCCAACGCGAGAAACACTGGTTCGACGAGGAGCTCTTCCTCGGCCTCATGCGGTTGCGCGGAGCCGAGGCCAGAGCACGGAGCGGGTACGCGGAGGCGTTCTTCGGCCGCAAGCTCGCGCTGGATGCCGGTGTGTCGACGTGAGAGTCCTCGTTACCGGCCACCACGGCTACATCGGCTCGGTGCTCGGCCCTGTTCTGCGTGAGGCGGGCCATGACGTCGTCGGACTCGACACCTTCTTCTACCGGGGATGCGACTTCGGCGAGAGCGACGAGTTCGCACCGGCACTCGCACTCGACGTGCGGGACGTCGCTGCGTCGGATCTCGAGGGGTTCGATGCAGTCGTCCACCTCGCGGCACTGTCCAACGATCCGCTCGGCGACCTCAACTCAGGCTGGACCTACGCGATCAACCGCGACGGTACGATCGCCCTCGCGCGCGCGGCCAAGGAAGCCGGGGTGCGAAGGTTCGTCTTCGCGTCGTCGTGCGCCATGTACGGCGCGACCGAAGGAGACGACCTGCTGGATGAGCACGCGCCGCTACGCCCGCTGACGCCCTACGCTGAGTCGAAAGTAGCCGCCGAGGAGGCGCTTCGGGAGCTTGCAGGCGACGGCTTCTCGCCCGTGGCGATGCGGAACGCCACCGTCTATGGGGTTTCACCGCGGCTTCGCCTCGATGTCGTGCTGAACAACCTCGTCGCGTGGGCTCACACGACGGGGGCGATCCGCCTCCAGAGCGACGGCTCGTCGTGGCGGCCGCTGATTCATGTTCGGGATGTTGCACGGGCGACGATCGCACTCCTTGATGCGCCTGAGGACCTGGTTCGAGGAGAGGCGTACAACATCGGCTCGGATGAGCAGAACTACCGCATCCGCGATCTCGCCGAGACAGTCCACGAGCGCCTCCCGCACTGTGAGGTGACGTTCGCCGAGGGCGCGTCGCCCGACCCCCGCAGCTATCGCGTCGACTTCTCGAAGTTCGAGGCGGCGTTCCCGGGCTGCCGATTCGAGTGGACGGCCGAGCGCGGTGCGGACGAGCTCGTGAGCGCGTACGAGTCAGTCGGGCTGGCTCTTGACGAGTTCCAAGGACATCGATTCATCCGCCTGGGGCAGCTCAAGCGGCTTCTCGACGCACACGCCCTCGACGACGACCTGCGCTGGGTGGCTTCCGCGCAGCCGTTGTAGCGGCGGGGGTGGGATTCGAACCCACGAGCCCCGTGAAGAGCCAACGGCTTTCAAGACCGCCCCGTTCGACCGCTCCGGCACCCCGCCGGAGCGCATTGTGACCGAGCGTGGGGTCAGACCAGTGGGGTCTGACCCCTGACCTCGGCGGGGGCGCCATAGCGTGTCAACGCCTCAGGCACCGCGCCCTCGAAGTTTTCGAGGATCGCGAGCAGCGCGCGGTCGGTCACCATCGTCCCGTTGAGGGTGTGTGGGACGTCGAGGCCGTGCTCGCCGCGGTAGCGGATCCCGAGGCGGCGGGCCTGGTAGTCGGTCGTGTTGGAGCACGACGTGACCTCGCGGTAGCGCCTCTGGAACGGGAACCACGCCTCGATGTCGTACTTCTTCGCCGCCGAAGCGCCGAAGGTCTCCGGCGGCCACGTTCATCACCCGGTACGGCAGTCCGAGCGTCTGGAGGAACCGCTCCTCGAGATCGAGCATGCGCTCGTGCTCGTCACACGACGTCTCCGGTAGTTATTGATGAAGTCGATGCGCTCGACGCCATCGACGTCGGTCACCCGGCAGCCCTCTCCGCGGGCGAGGTAGACGGGGTAGGGGTCACTGAAGATGGTCGTTCGCGAGTTGCCTCCTGGGAGCGAGCCGAGTGCGCGCTCCCAGAGCTCACGCGACCCGACTGTGAGTTGCTCGAACCTCTCCTGCACCCTCGAAGGGGTTGCGCTGCGCGGCATCCGGGCCATTCTTGCAGCCGGACTCATTCCCCAGATGGTCGGAAGACTCAGCGGCGGGGGTGGGATTCGAACCCACGAGCCCCGTGAAGAGCCAACGGTTTTCAAGATCGGCCTAGTGGTCTCCGCCGGCCGACGCCCTCATGCTCAGCGCCTCGTCGAGTTCGCGACCGTTCGCGGCCCCTTCGTTCGCGGTGGGCGCGTTTTCGACCTCGTCAAGAACATCGGCCAGGAAGCCAGAGAGCTTCGTCCGTCTCTCCTCGAAAGCCGACAGCCTTGACGTGTTGTGCGTATCACGCAATACTCACCGCGTTATACGCAATATGAGAACCGAAGCCCCCATCCTGCTTCCCCTCTTTCGCTCGCGCGGGCAGGCTCGCTTGCTCGCCCGCGTCTTCCTTCACCCTGACGAGCGCCTCTCGCTCAACCAGCTCGCTCGCGAACTCGACCTCGATCCGGCCACGGTTCAGCGCGAGGCGGAGAGGCTCGTGGAGGCGGGCATCCTGACGAGCGAGCGCGTCGGAACCGCGAGACTTGTCAGGCCCAACGAGGAGTCGCCGTTCTACCTCGAGCTCTCGGGCCTCGTCTTCAAGGCCTTCGGGCCAGTGCCGGTCCTGCGGGAGAGGCTGAAGGGACTCGCCGGCGTCGAGGCCGCGTTCATCTACGGGTCGTGGGCGAGTCGGCACGCGGGGGAGCGCGGCGAGGCACCCGGCGACATCGACCTTCTGATCCTCGGGAGTCCGGACAGGCGCAAGCTCGCTCGCCTCTGCCGCGAGACGAGCGAGGAGCTCGGGTTCGGGATCAACCCGACCGTTCTCTCGAAGGAGGACTGGGAGTCGGACGCCACGGGGTTCATCAGATCGATCAAGGAGCGGCCCTTGATCCCACTCATCCAGAGCGTCGATGACCGAGGCTGACGTCCAGCGGCTTCTCGCGAGCGAGAAGATCCGGAGGGTCGCTCCCGACCCCGAGATGGCGCGGGCAGAGATCGGCGTCGCTCGCCGCCACATCGTTTCGGCCGAGAAGATCATGGCCGACGATCCGACGCTCGCCTTCACGGCGCTCTACGACGCCATGCGGAAGGCCATCGCGGCCCACATGCGCTCGCGCGGGTACCGCGTGACGAGAGGCGCCGGCGCCCATGCGAAGACCGGAGAGTATGCGCTTGCTGCTCTCGACCACCTCGACATCGGTTCGCACCTCGACGAGTTCGACGCCCTGCGCGACCTCCGGAACCAGAGCGAGTACGAGGCGCTCCACCCGGACGTCGAGGAAGTGCGTGAGGCGCTCGAGCACGTCTCGGCGATCGTCGAAGCGATCGCGGACGACGACTGACGGCCGTGCCCGTCCACATTGCGCGCCGCGCGCCCAGTGGTGCGCAGGTCGCAGGCTCTGTGCGCGGATCGAACTGCCCAAGGTTGTTGTTGAGCTCGGCACCACTCTCGCGCCGCGGCCCGCTTGGATGAGCGGCGGGGGTGGGATTCGAACCCACGAGCCCCGTGAAGAGCCAACGGCTTTCAAGGCCGCCCCGTTCGACCGCTCCGGCACCCCGCCGGAGCGCATTGTGACCCACGGAGCGCGGGTCAGTCCCGTGGGGTCTGACCCCGTACTTCAGGCGGGGCGCCGTACCGGGTCAGCACCTCGGGCACGGCGCCCTGGAAGTTCTCGAGGATTGCGAGCAGCGCTCGGTCGGTCACCATCGTCCCGTTCAGCGTGTGCGGCGTGTCGAGGCCATGCTCTCCGCGGTAGCGGATCCCGAGCCTGCGCGCCTGGTAATCCGTCGTGTTCGAGCACGAGGTGACCTCGCGATAGCGCTCCTGGAACGGGAACCACGCCTCGATGTCGTACTTCTTCGCCGCCGAGGCACCGAGGTCGCCCGCGGCCACGTTCATCACGCGATAGGGCAGATCGAGCGCTTGGAGGAATTGCTCCTCGAGGTCGAGCATCCGGTCGTGCTCGTCCCACGAGGTGCCCGGCTCGACGAACACGAACATCTCGACCTTGTTGAACTGGTGCACGCGAAACATGCCCCGCGTGTCCTTCCCGGCGGCGCCGGCTTCACGGCGGAAGCACGTGGAAAAGCCCGTGTAGCGAAGCGGCAGCGCTGCACGCTCGAGGATCTCGCCCATGTGCAGCGAGGCGAGTGCGACCTCGGAAGTACCGGTCAAGAACAGACCGTCCGCTTCGAGCGCGTAGATGTTCGAGCGCTCGGTGGGGAAGAAGCCCGTCCCGTGCATCGCCTCCTCGCGCACCAGCACTGGGGGGATCACGGGCGTGAAGCCCGCGCTGGCGAGGTGGTCGAGTGCGAACTGGTAGAGCGCCATCGCGACACGCGCCGAGTCGCCGATCACGTAGCCGAAGCGTGCCCCCGAGACCCGCGCGGCACGCTCCATGTCGAAGCGCCCGATCTCTGTGTGCTCGCGGAGCGTCTCGGGAATGGTTGGCTCGCCGAATCGGCTGATCTCGGCGGCGTCGTCTTCGGTGTCTCCGTCCGGGGCAGACGCATGCGGCGGGTTCGGTACGAGCGCGAGGGCTGCATCGCGCGCTGCCTCAGCTTCGGCGAGCGCGACCTCGACGTTCTTGAGCTCGACCTTGACCGGCTTCAGCGCCTCGAGCTCATCGGGGGTCGGCTTGCCCTTGAGCTTCGTCTTGGTGCGCAGGTCGTCGACGCGTGGGATGAGCGAGCGCCAGCGCTCGTCGGCCTCGAGGAGTGTCTCGAAGTCATCCGCCGCACCCTTGCGGGCGAGCGCAAAACGCCAGCCGTCGACGTCGCTACGGGCGGCCTTGAGATCGATCACGAGGTGGAGTCTAGGCAGGAGTGGTGCGCAAGACCGGAGACTCCCCTAGCGTAAAGTCTCCGGTCGCGCGAAGTTCCCTAAAGGCGGCTGCTGCGCAGCCGCATGCTTGCCCACACGCGAGCTTACGAGCCTCTACGAGCCGGCGGCCGACGAGATGTAGGCCGCGACGTCGGCAAGCTGCTGCTCCGTGAGCGTGGCGGAGAAGGACGGCATGCCCCCCTGACCGTTCGTCACGCGGTCGAGCGCGAGCTCGTAGCTCGGCTTGGTTTCGTCGAGGCTCGGCCCGACCGCGCCTGTCGCACCGGCACCGGCGAGCGCGTGACACCCGCCGCAGGACGAGGCTCCCAGGAAGACTTCCTTGCCGGCAACCGGATCGCCTTCTACTGCGGGCCCGGTCTCCGTCATCTCCGTTTCGGTGGTCTCCGTCGTGTCGGTTTCGGTTGTATCGGTGTCGGTCGTCTCCGTCGTGGTCGTCTCCGTGGTCGTGATCTCACCCTCGATGGTCTCGGGCGTTGCGGTCACGGACTCCTCGCCGCCGCAACCTGCTGCAGCGAGGCCGAGAGCCCCGACGAGGACGATGAACGCAAGAGCGGCGCGACGCATCGCCGCGATCCTATACACCACGTGCGGACGGGTGGGGCATCGATCTACGACCTCAGGAAATACGAGGGAGCCGCACGGGGCGGCTCCCTCGAAGCTCTCGTGGCGAAGCGACTTACGCAGCGGCCAACCGCCTCCGCAGCCCTTTCAGCTTGAAGGCGAGAAAGATCTCCGTGATCCCGCGAGAGAGCGCGATGATCCCGACGTACACCACGAGCAAAATCGCCTTCTCCTTGTGGTTTCCCGCCACCCAGAAGGCAAGCAGGATCTCGATCAAGCCCACCATGAGCTGCAACCACCAGAGCTCGAACTGATCCTTCGTGATGAACGCGACCGTGATGTCGAAGATGCCCTTGACGAGCAAGAAGAGCCCGACGAGAGCAGACAACGTCGCGAACGTGTCGTACGGATGCCAGAGCGCGTAGAGCCCGGCGAGAAAGAAGAGGATGCCGAGAAAGGCATGGATCCACTTCCAGCCGGCGGTAGACACGGCGATCTGGAAGAACTCGTTCACCCCCGCGACGATCACGATCGCTCCGAAGAGGTACGAGATCGCCGCGACGCTCGTGTAGTCCC
>JBCKBY010000004.1:0-48333 GCA_038910715.1 Gaiellaceae bacterium | reverse complement strand
GCGTCTTGGTCGCCTGGGGCGTCACGCTCGAGGGGCGCAAGGTCCTGCTTGGCCTCAAGCTCGGCTCACGCGAGAGCTACGAGGACTGGCTCGACTTCGGCCGCGACCTCGTCGCCCGCGGGCTGAGAGCGCCGGCGCTCGTCGTCGCCGACGGGGCGCCCGGGCTCTGGAAGGCCGCACGCGAGCTGTGGCCGCGCGCGCTCGAGCAGCGCTGCACCGTGCACGCACTCAGGAACGTGACCAAGAACCTCCCCGAGCGCCTGCACCGCGAGCTGAAGGCGCGCTACTGGCGGATCCTCGACGAGGCGGGCTCCGCCGCCGAGGCCAGAGCCGACCTGCTCGCGCTCGCCGCCGACTACCGCTCCGCCTACCCCTCGGCGATGGCCGTGATCGAGCGCGACCTGGAGGCGCTCGTCGGCCACCTGCGCTTTCCCTCCGAGCACCGCAAGCGGATCCGCTCCACCAATCTCTTGGAGCGCACCTTCGTCGAGGTCAGGCGGCGAACGAAGGTGATCGGCCGCTTCCCCGGCGAGACCTCGGCGCTCTGCCTGATCTGGGCCGTGCTCGAGCTCTCCTCGCGCGGCTGGCGCGGCGTCGTCATGACCCCGCGGGCGGTCGCCGAGATCGAGCGGCTGCGGCGCGCCCTCGCCGGCAAGGCGAGCGACTCGTCGACCGAGGAGGTGATCGCCGCCTAAGATCGCGTCCAAGCGGAGCTACGTCCGAACGATTTCACCCGGACGCTGGGACGCCACCAAGGTCGAGTTCGAGGTGACGCAGGGCCAGAAGGGGCCGCAGGCGACGGACGTTCAAGTCATCGCGCAGTAGCGAGCAGGAGCTCGCTCGGCTGCCGAGATGGTGGATGCCCGCGCTCGCAGGATTGAGCACGCCGACTCGGAGGTACAGTCACTCGGTTCCGATCATCCGATAACTGGAGGAGCCCGCCGTGGCCGGGAAGAAGCGTCCGAAGTCGGTTGCCCAGCGCGAGAAGAACCAGCGCGAGAAGAAGACGCCAGTCAAACCCAAGCGGCCGAAGAAGACCTCGCGCGGCAAGTAGGCCGCGTTCGATGTGCGTCCGCGTGGCGGATGCCGCTTTGCTCCCCGATCTCTGCGACTACCTGTCGTTGCAGGGCTACGTGGCCGTCGAAAACGAGTGAACGCGAGGCGGACGTGCTGATGCCCACGCCCGCCGATCTCGAAGCGGCGACGAAGCTGATGGTGAAGGAGGCGATTCACGCCGGCGCCGGAGATTGCGACCCTGGCGCAGATGTCGCCTTCTGGCGGAAAGGCGACACCGACCCAAGCTTGATCGTGGATCGATGGTCGGAGGGGCGAAAAAGTCCTGCACGACATCCGCAGCCGGCAACACGCAACAGCCCATTTCCGCGAGAACGGACCAGCAGAATGGGCTACCCCATGACCCCCTCAACGCCGCACAGTCACAGGGCTCGAACCACCCACGGCGCCCAACAGCCCAATCCGAAGTCAGCCGGCTCGCAGGGCTCTTGCCCTCAACCGCC
Organism: Gaiellaceae bacterium; assembly: GCA_038910715.1. Lineage (GTDB taxonomy): Bacteria > Actinomycetota > Thermoleophilia > Gaiellales > Gaiellaceae > GMQP-bins7. The sequence goes on along the minus strand of JBCKBY010000004.1, from coordinate 46,816 downwards.
CTATCTCATGCGCCCACTCGCTCAGATAGGTCGTGCGGAACCTGAGCTACGACCCCGAGCTCGAGCCTGCGCAGATGCGGCCACATGATCGCGAAACCGGGCAAGAGGACGTCGACGCCCCTCATCCGGTGACTCACCGGATGATCTAAGGACGCTCCGTCTCGCCGAAATCAACCCAGCGCCAGCGCTCTCCCGGTTCGAGCACCCATCCGACGACGGGCTCGGTAGCCCAGCGCTCCTCGATCTCCCGCGTCGGCGACGACCCACGCCCGGTAATGCCGAGACGTCAGCACGCCGGGATCCTCGCCGACCATCTCCGCCTGTGCGATCGAGAGGTTGCGCGCTGCACGGAAGTCCTGCACGGTCTGTCAAGGTAGCAGCGCCACGGAAAAGAACGAGACCGCCTCATGCTCATGGGCGGTCTCGTCGGAAGGATACAACCCAGGCTGTCTGTCCTGGCAACCTCAGTCTAGCCCGTGGCGGCCGTCACCTCGACCGCGATAGGGGGAACAGACGCCGGATCCCAGATCGCCGGGTGCTGCGCGCCGTCTTGGAAGCGGACTACGAGCCGCCCGCCGGGATCGGCGCTTGAGCCCTTGATACCGGGGAACACGACGACCTCGGAGACGATCGAGCGCAGCGCCTTGATCCGCCCGGCTATGTCGAGCGCCTCGAACTGTGTCCGGTTGACGACCACCGGAGCGTCGCCTCGGGTCGCCTCTGCGTCGAACGCGTAGAGAGCGTCCTCGGCGATTGCGAGCGCCGCCGCCTGTGTGCTCGTGCTCGGGAGGGTCGTGCCGATCATGTCCTCGACCTTCGCAACCTCACCTCGCGCCTCGGTGACCCGAGTTTCGAGAGCGTCGCGAGAGTGGAGGGAGACGAGGGAGTCGGCGTAGTCCTCGACCGATCCGTGCGAGAACGCGACCGAGGTGACCCAGTCCTCCGCTACCTGGTAGGAGATGCTCGTGTGCCCGACACCGCGAGAGTTGCAGCGGAGCGTTGGGTAACGCCCGTTCGCGACGCCGCGGGTAAGCCCGGCTCCACATGTTCCACACCGGCAGAGTCCCTGTCCGAGGATGTGCCCCTCGCCGCGCTTGCGGGTGATCGTCGTCTTCGGGGTCAACCGCCGGACGATCACGCGGTGCGTCGGCTCGTCGATCAGCGCCTCGTGCGCCTTCTCGATGCGCTTGGCTCCGTACCGCCGCGCGCCCGTGTAGGTCTCCCTCTTGAGCAGCCCGATGATGTTCGAGCGATCCCAGCGGCCACCCTTCGAGGTAGTCACGTCGGCCGCGTTCAGGTGATCAGCAACCTTGCCCGCCGTCGTGAAGCGGCCCGACGCGAACCCCTCCAGCGCCTCCTTGACGACCGCGGCGTCCTCCGAGGGCTCGATCCAGCCGAGGATGTCCTTACCGTTCGAGTCGCTGCCGGTGACCTGCCAGCGGTAGCCGACCGGCGCGCGCCCTCCGAGGGAGGTACCCGCGTCGAGCTTGGTCTCGGCGAGGTAGACCGCTTTCTCGATCGACATGTCGCGTTGCAGCGTCGAGAAGATGAGGGACATGCGCAGCATCGCCTTCCCCATCGCCGTCGAGGTGTCAAAGTCAGCGTCGAGCGCGATGACGACTCCGCCCGCCTCCTCGACCTTCTCGATGACTGCAAGCGCTTCGATGACCGTGCGCGCGAAGCGGTCGAGGTAGGCGACGGCGAGCCCGCCGAGCTTGCCCTCTGTGACCTCCCCGAGCACGCGGTCGAACGCCGGGCGGCTCATTGACCCGCCAGACTTGTCGTTGTCGCGATACGTCTGGCGACTCGCCGTAAGCTCGCGGGCGTCGAGGTACTTCTCGACCTTCGTGCGCTGTAGGTCGTGCGAGAGTAGCTCTTCGTTCGAGCGGCGTCCTTGCTCGCTCACCCGCGTGTAGATCCCGATCGGCTTAGATACGCTCTGCGCTGCCATCGGAACAACCTCCGTTGGTCGTGGGGCCGGACGGTTGCACGTCGCGGCCCCGATTGCGTTCCTGATTCACGATCGCATCATACATGCGATTCGTGTCCTTCGTGCCGCCGAAGACCTTGGCACCGAGTCGCTCGGCCTCCCGGAAGGAGAACTCGGCGACCGCGTGACAGATTCGACGCTCGATGCGCTCGGTGCGCAGCGCGACCTCGTCATCGCCTTCGCCCTCCCGCCACTCCTTTGCGCCGTACGCGTCCCCGACCGCCATGCGAACGACAGAAATGGGCGCATGCACGCCTCCGAGCGGGACGACCCCCGGGATTCGCCGGCCAGTTCGGACGATCACCTTCCCGCCGATCTCTTCCCGAAGAATCCGGTTCGGCGAGCCGACGTCGCCGGCGGTCTCGGGCGTTACCGTGGCAGCCTTCAGGCCGAACCCGTGCTCGCGGATCGCGGCCGCCGCGTCGTACACCACGCGATTGTCGGTCGCTCGCCTGCTCTCGAGTGACAGGTCGAAGCGTGGAAACTCCAGTTCGACGCCGATGACGTCGGCGGAGAGGACCCGCAGCGACTCGTCCAGGAGTTCCTGACCGGTCTGGTCACCCTCGAGGACGACGATCGTCTGCACGCGGGCAATCGTATGTGATCGAATATCTGCGTCGTATTTCCCTCTTGCATTTGCGCCTCCCATTTCCTAGTGTGCTCACAAAAGCGAAGACGAAGAGGAGGCTAAACATGGCAAGAAAGACGATTCTCGTATGTGACAAGTGCAGCACAGAGGTGCCCGAAAACCGCGGCGCTGTGATGCGTCTCAACTACACGGATGCTCGTCGCGGCTCGAAGCAAGCCGATCTCTGTGACGACTGCGCGGCCGGGATGCCTGGCCAGGCAGTGGCCCGCCGAGGCCGGCGTCCCAAGACGACGGCGTAACCCGGGGTCAGGTCTTGCATGTTCCACCTCCGCGTGGAACATGCAAGACCTGACCCCGCTTTGTCGCAGGCTCCAAGTTCTTCGCTCTTTGCACATAGCGGGCTGACGCGTACGAAAGTGGGCTGAGAGCCGGGACTACGATGGACCAATGGGCCTCGCGCTTGTCGTTGGCCCGGCACATGCCGGCAAGGTTGCGCTGCTCCTCGAGCGGTACCTCGGCGTGCTCGAGCGGGATCCGTGGCTCGTCGTCCCGAACCGGCTCGACATCGAGCGCGTCGAGCGGGATCTGCTTCGGCGGAGGCCCGCCCTTCTCGCTGGGCGGATTGGCACATTCGACGACCTGTTCGAGCACGTCGCCGCGGACACGGATCCGCGCGAGGTTGCCTCCGAGGTCCAGCGCGCTCTTGCAGTGCGGCGGGCGATCACCGCGAGCGACCTCGCCGGTCTCGGCCCGTCCGCGTCCACACGCGGCTTCGCCGACGCGCTGCTTGGTGCGCTCTCCGAGATCGAGTCTGCGCTCGTCGATCCGGATCAACTCGACGGCGATCTGGCCAAACTCGTGCGGGCGTATCGCCTCGAGCTCGATCGACTCGGCCTCCAGGCTCGCCACGGGCTCAGGCGCACCGCGGTGGAGCGCCTTCAGCGTGATCTGGGCTCCTGGCACGGCGAGCCCGTCTTCGCGTACGGCTTCGAGGACCTGACAGCGGCCGAGTGGGCGCTGCTGGAAGCGCTGGCCGGCCGCACCGACGTTACGGTCTCGATCCCGTACGAGCCCGGGCGGACAGCGTTCGCGGCACTGGAGCGGACGGTGGAGGATCTCACCAGCCTCGCTGGCGGGGCGACTCTCGAGCTGCCTCGAGCGTCCGAGCGGGTTGCACCGGCACCCCTGCTCCACCTCGAGAGAGAGCTCTTCACGGATGTCCCGCGACCGGGGCCGGCTCTCGACGGTTCCCTGCGTTTCCTCGAGGGTGCCGGAGCTCGAGGTACAGTCGAGCTGCTCGCGAGTGAGCTTGTCGGCAGTCTTAGAGGCGGCACCGCGCCGGATGACGTCGCGGTCATCTGCGATTCACCCGAGCGGTGGCGGGCTCCACTCGGGACAGCCCTCGAGGAGCTCGGCGTTCCGTACGCGATGGAGCATTCGTGCCGGCTCGGCGAGACCGCACTTGGTGGCGCTCTCCTCTCCTTACTCCGTTTCGGCTGGCTCGGCGGCGGCCGCGGCGATCTCTTCGCGTTCCTCCGTTCGCCGTACTCGGGGCTCGAGCGACGGTCGGTGGACTTCGTCGAGGGGCGCCTGCGCGGCCGTGCCATCACCGAGCCGACCCGAGTCGAGGAGGAAGCCGAACGACTTCGGGGCGCCCCCGTGCCCGCGCTCGTCGAGCTACGAGCAGCCGACGATCCGGTCGCGGGAGCGAGGGCGCTTCTCGGCACGATGGTGCGGAACGCCTGGGGCGTTGCCTCACCCCCCGTTTCAGACGACGCTCGCGTCGACGCGAGGACACATCGGGCGGCTGCGCGGCTTCTCGATGACCTCTCCAGCTTCATCGAAAGGGATGGACAGCAGCTCTCGAGCGAGGAGGTTGTCGCTGCGCTCGAGCATGCGACGGTTCGACCGGGGGCGAACGGCGAGAAAGGACGGGTATCGGTTCTCGACTACGAAAGTGCGCGCACGCGGACGTTCGACCTGGTCTTCCTCCTGGGGCTCGAAGAGGGTTCGTTTCCGCGACGCGCCAGGCCGTCCCCGCTGCTGGACGACGAGGCCCGGCGGGCGCTGGGCGGGAGGCTCGAGCGAACCGATGCTGTCGCGCGCGATCGCTACCTCTTCTACACCGCTTGTACGCGAGCGCTGAAGCGCCTCGTTCTCGTCCGCGAGGCCGCGACGGACGAGGGAGTGCCCCGAGAGCCCAGCCCGTTCTGGGACGACGTGAGGTCGCTCTTCGACGAAGGTGAGGTGTCACGCGCAACCCGCCGGCGTCCGCTGTCCGCGTTCATCTGGCCGATCGAGTCTGCACCGAGCGAACGCGAGCGACTACGTGCGGTTGCGCGCCTGGCGGTCGAGGATCCGGAAGGGGCAACCTCGCTTGCGGAGGCCAATGGCTGGTCTCGCCGCCTCGAACGTGCGCAGCACGCGTTCGACCGTACGACCGCGCTTCGGAGCGAAGCCGTCCTAGAGACGTTCTCCGCCCGGAAGATGTTCTCGGCGACGGAGCTCGAGCGGTTCGCCGACTGCTCGTCAGCCTGGCTCGTCGAGCGCGTCCTCGATCCGAAGCGGATCGATGCAGAGCCGGACCCGCTCCTTCGCGGGCAGGTGGTTCACACGACGCTGAACCGCTTCTACGCTGCCCTTCCACGTGAGCTCGACGCCGAGCGCGTTACGCCGGAGAACCTCGACGCCGCTCTCGGGCTGATGCGTCGGTGCCTGGACGACGCGCTCGCTTCCGGCGTCCGTCTCGACCTCACCGAGCTCCAGGAGGCTGAGCTCCGCCACACGCTGCTCGCGGATCTCGAGGGGTTCATGCGCGACGAGGCGATGTCGGAAGTGGAGTTCGTGCCACGAAGACTCGAGGTCGCGTTCGGCTCCGATCGCGCAGCGCCCGAGCTCCAGCGCGGCCTGCAGCTGGGCGACGACACGTGGCTCTCCGGGAAGATCGACCGCATCGACATCGATCCCTACTCCGCTCGAGGGATCGTGCAGGACTACAAGTCCGGCAAGGGCGCTCACTCCGCCCGCGACATCGACCGGGAGCTCAGGCTGCAGATCCCGTTGTACGTTCTGGCGCTCCGAGATCTCGTCGGCGTGGAGCCGCTCGGAGGCGTTTACCGCGCGCTTGCCGGACGACGCCTTACGCGCGGAATGCTGCGCGAGAGCGCGCGCGAGGATCTCCCGGGCTTCGCGAAGGACGACTATCTCGACGAGGACACGTTTTGGGCCCAGATCGAGGCGGCGCGCGAGCGTGCGGCGACGAATGCACAGCGGATCCGCGCCGGGGACGTTCAGCACGACCCGAAGGGCGACGGCTGTCCGTCGTGGTGTGACCTTTGGCCGATGTGTCGCGTGGAGCGGTCGTGACCGTCATGGAGGTCACCGCGCCTCTGAACGAAGAGCAGCTCGAGGCTGTCGAGGCGGCAGGATCGGTCTTCGTCTCAGCCGGTGCGGGAACGGGAAAGACATCCGTGCTCGTCGAGCGGTATGTCCGCGCGGTTTGCGATCGGGGCATCGACGTCGAGTCGATCCTCGTCATCACGTACACAAGGAAAGCCGCCGACGAGCTTCGCAGCCGGATCCGCGCCGCCCTGCGCGCACGGGGTCGCCACGATCTGGCTCGCGAGCTCGACGGTGCCTGGATCTCGACGATCCACGGGTTCTGCAACCGACTGCTGAGGACGTACCCGTTCGCCGTAGGCCTCGATCCGCGGTTCCGCGAGCTCGAGGATGCCGGCGCTGCCGTCCTTCGCGGTGAGGCATTCGAACGGGCTCTCGAGAAGTTCTGCTCTACAGGCGAGCCCGAGCGCCTTCGGCTGCTGGCCACGTACCGCGCGCAGGGGCTGCGCCGAATGTTGACAGGCGTCTACGAGACGTTGAGATCGGCTGGGCGTGAGCTCGTGCTCGAGCTCGGAGAGCGACCGGCTCTCGACGACGCGATCGAGAGGCTCCGCGCGGAAGCAGCGTTGCTTGCCGCCGACGAGTCCGCGACGCCGACCCAGCGGCGGAACTCGAGCGAGGTGCTTCGGGTCGTGACTGAAGGATCGCTCCCCGAGCGGCTCGTCGATCTGTCGGCGCTCCAGTGCAAGGGAACGCGAGCAGCCTCGTTCGAGCAAGCGCGCAAGGCCGCTGAGCGCGCGGGTCTCGAAGAGCTCGCGGCGCACGACCGCGACCTCCTGCAGGAGCTCCTGGAGCGCTTCGCCGAGGAGTACGCGGCAGCGAAGCGCCGTGAATCGGCGGTCGACTTCGAGGATCTTCAGCTCGCCGCGCGGAATCTCCTTCGGGACCACGCAGAGATCCGCGATGCGATGCAACTTCGCTTCCGCCTTTTGATGGTCGACGAGTTCCAGGACACGAACCGCCTTCAGTGCGAGCTCATCGATCTCGTCGCTCACCCCGAGATGACCGACGTCTTCACCGTGGGTGACGAGTTCCAGTCCATCTACGGGTTCCGCCATGCGGATGTCGACGTCTTCCGTGAACGACGTGCGGAGGCGTCGAACCTGCTCGCTCTCCGGAGCAACTATCGCTCGCGCCCGCAGGTGCTGGCGGCGGTGAACTTCCTGTTCGGAGACGCGTTCGGGGAGGAGTACCAGCCACTCGCGGCGTCAGCGGAGTTCGCCGATCCGGTGTTCGGACACCCTGTCGAGCTTCTGGTGACCGATAAGGCGAGCTATCGCGACACAAACGAGCACTGGCGAACCGGCGAAGCTCGGGCTATCTCGGCGCGGGTGCGCGAGCTCGTCGACACGGGCGCGGCGAGTCCGGGCGAGATCGTCGTCCTCTTCGCCGCTGGAACCGATGCCGAACGCTACGAGGAGGCCCTTCGCTTGGAGGGGCTTCCGACGTATCGCGCCACCGGGCGCGGCTACTTCGGCCAGCAACAGGTTGCCGATCTCCTCGCCTATCTCCGTCTGATTCACAACCGCTACGACGACGTTGCGCTGACAACTGTGCTCGCGTCGCCGTTTGTGGGGGTCTCCAACGACACGCTCGTGTTACTTCGTCGGAACGCGACTCGCCGACCTCTCTTCACGGCGCTCGAGCGAGGAATGCCCGAGAACCTGGCGGCCGAAGACGAGCGACTGCTCCGGGCATTCCTTCAGCGCTACGAGCGGTTGGTGCGGGCATCGACGCGCGTCGGTCTCGAAGCGCTCTGCGATCGAATTCTCAGCGATCACGACTACGACCTTGCCGTCCTCGCACGCTGGGACGGCTCGCGCCGATTCGCGAATCTGATGAAGCTCGGTCGCCTCGCGCGCGACTACGAGGCGATCCGTGGCGCGGATGTCGCCGGGTTCGTCCGCTTCGTCCGCGAGCAGGAGGCTCTGGGAGCCAAGGAGCTCGAGGCCGTCGCCGAGGAAGAGGGCGCGGGCGCGGTTCGGCTGCTCACCATTCACGGTGCGAAGGGTCTCGAGTTCAAGGTCGTGATCGTCGCGGACGCCGGTAGGGACATTGGAGGGCCCCGCGGTGGCGACGAGATCGTCGCGCTCTCCGACGGCCGCTTCGGTTTTCGGATGGTTCACCCGACGCGCGGCGAGCGCAAGCCCGTGTTCGACTACGACGACGTTCGAGAAGCAGAGAAGGAGAGGGATCGCGCCGAGCGACTTCGCCTTTACTACGTCGCGATGACGAGGGCTATCGACCGTCTTATCGTCTCCGGGGCGATCGATCCGGATCGGGCCGCCGACCGCGAGACGCCGATCGGGTGGGTGCTAAATCGGCTTGCAGCTCACGATGCCGTCGAGGCCGCTGGAGACGAGCCCAGCGAGCTCGAGCGGGGCGAGGCTCGCTTCCTCTTAACCGTCAATCGGTATACGGCTCCCCCCGAGCAGAAGATCGCGGAGAAGGCTCCGATCGGCCAGCTACCGCTCTTCGACGAGATTCCGACCGGCACGGCTCGAACGGGTATCGAGCTGCCGGAATTGACCGAGATCCCGCGCCCGCCGCTCCACGATGTGCGCAGGCTTTCGTACAGCGCGCTCGCGCTGTTCGAACGCTGCTCGTATCGCTACTTCGCAGAGCGCGTGCTCGGCCTCGCACCGCGTGCCCGCGACGGTGGGGAAGCCGTCGACGAGCATCATCTCGCTGCGACGGAGCTCGGAGACGCCGTCCATCGCCTGCTCGAGCTCGTTCCGCTCGCGCAACCCGTTCCGCCGCCGCGCCAGGATCTCGACGCCACCGTTCGAGGCTGGTATCCAGACGTCACAGATGCGGAGCTCGACCGCATCTCCGGCATGGTCGGCGCCTACTGCGCTTCGGGCCTCGCGAACCGCCTCTCACAACTGCCAGGCGCTCGGCCGGAGCGCCCGTTTGCCTTCGAGCACGACGGTGTCCTCCTGCATGGACGGCTCGACGTGCTTTGGCGCGACGGTGAGAAGGCTCTTGTCGTCGACTACAAGTCGAATGCACTCGACGGCGCAGATCCGGCGGCCGTCGTCGACGCCGAGTATCGGCTACAGCGGCTGGTGTATGCGCTTGCCTGCCTGCGCGACGGAGCAACCGAAGCCGAGATCGCGTACCAGTTCCTCGAGCGGCCGGACGACGTCGTCGCCGCAACATTCTCGGCCGGGGATATCCCAGACCTCGAGGCAGAGCTGTCGGCTGCGATTGCGCGCATCCGGGAAGGCGAGTTCAAGCCGACACCGAGTGAGTTCGCGTGCGCGGATTGCCCCGCTCTCGATCTCGTCTGCGCGGGGCCGCGTCTTCGGAACCAGGATTCTCCCTTCGACACACGATGATGTCCGCCGCCCGTGGCACGTAGCTACGTCAGAGAAGCGCGCCGCCGTGGCCTGGGGAGGAGGCGTGAGCGCATCGGGCCGATAGTCGATCGGCTCGCAGGCGAGCACGCGGACGCCGAGATCGCACTTCGCTTCCGCTCCGATCTGGAACTCCTTGTCTCGGTGATGCTGTCGGCCCAGACGACCGACGTCAACGTGAACCGCGTCACGCCGGCTCTCTTCGAGAAGTACCGCTCCCCCGAGGATTACCTGGCTGTTCCGGTCGAAGAGCTCGAACGCGACATCTATGCCACCGGCTTCTTTCGGCAAAAGGCGAAGGCGATCCGAGGCACCATGCGCGTGTTGATAGACGAGTTCGACGCGCAGGTTCCGCGACGACTCGAGGATCTTGTCACGCTTCCAGGCGTTGCACGCAAGACCGCGAACGTCGTTGCCGCCGAGCTCGGCCATGCGCAGGGCATCGTCGTCGACACGCACGTGCGACGGCTTTCGCACCGTCTCGGGCTGACCCGCAACGACGATCCGGTGAAGATCGAGCGCGATCTCCAGCGGGTCGTGCCCCGCGCCGACTGGGCCCGCTTTCCGCATCTTCTGATCTGGCATGGTCGGCGCGTCTGTAATGCGCGACGGCCGCACTGTGATGACTGCGTCCTTGCGGATCTCTGCCCGTCGGCGCGGCTTTCGGACGACCTCAGGTTTCCAAAGCACGAAGCCAGCGGTGCGTCGGATCCACGAGACGAATTGCATCGGCGAGCCACCGTCGACGACGGGCATCGAGGAGTGGAAACACTGCGTCGAAATCCTCCTGATCCTTCGGCCGAACCTCTTTCGCCTTGAAGAGCAGAACAATCTCGGGCTGCGCGTAAGGGATTCCGTCCGCCGAGCGAGCGATCGCGCGCAGCCCCGGGAGACGAATGCGACAGTCGCGCCGATAGGCCCAGGTTTCATCGTCCCACGGCTCCCGAAGGACATCCAGGCGCCAGTTGCCGGTTGTCATATCACGTGCCCACGTCTGGTGATGAGCCGTACGTGCGGCGGCCGTCACGGGTTGAGCGACTCCTCCCCCAACGACAAAGAAATCCAACTCCGGCAGCGCGCTGCGCAAGGTGTCGAAATGACTCTCCGGTACCGCGATTTCGAGGTCCTCGTGTTCGCGTGTCTGGCACCCGACAAAGAGATCGAGCGCCCAACCGCCGACCACGTACCAGACGACATCGACGTCTGCGAGCCGCTTCGCCAACTCCACGGGATGCCACGCCTCCCAGAGAGCGAGGTTCGGTACGAACTCTGGTATGGCCATACCCTGGTTGCGGCTTGTCAAATCCAGCGACGCCAGCGGAACAGTGCGAGCTGCACGATCGTCGATGTCAGGATGAGCCCGGTCGATACCGCGATCGACCAGTACGCCTCGTCGAACGCGGACCCGAAGTTCTGACCGTAGAAGCCGACGACGAGCGACGGCACGAGAACGAGTGATGCGATGACCGTCAACTTCTTGCCGACCTCGTTCTGGTTCTCAGCGATCTTCGACTGAAGGTGGTCGCGGACGCCCGAGAGTAGGTCGCGAGCCACATCCAGCTCCTCCGTGACACGCACGAGCGTGTCGTAGGTGTCCCCGAAGAGCCGCTCGACCTCGGCGGGGAAGAGGGCGTGGTCACCCACGTCGACGCGGCCATCGAGCACCCGGCGCAGGGCGCCTCGCGTTGCCGAAACCGTTCGGCGCCGATGTAGAAGCTCGTGCCGCAGCTCCGAAAGCCGCAGCCGGACCACGCTGGGTCGCATCTCGTCGATCCGGTCTTCGAGCGCGTCGATCTCGGCGAAGATTGTGTCGAGCAGATCGAGGCAGGTATCCGCGACATCGTCGACGAGCCGATGGATCAGGACACCGACGGTCGCGTCGGCCGCGGCAGCCTCCAGTACCGAGGCGTCGTAGGCGGGGCCTCTCGGTGGGGTCTTGCGCACTGTCACGAGACGCTCGGGCGTCGCCACGACGCAGATTTCTTGATGCGAGATCTCGTGCTCGTCGGCGAGCGGCAGTATCGCCACGAAGACGCCGAACACGTATGAGCCGTGACCTTCGAGCAGTGGTCGTGGCTCGCGATCGCCGCTCGGAGCCGCGAGCGCCTCGACGACCTCGGGATCGACATGCACGGGGAGCGCAGCTAACACCTCTTCACGGGTCGGATCGACCATGTCGAGCCAGGCGGCGGCCACCGCTCGCGAGGGTAACGTGGGCTGCGGTCGGAGCTGCTACGCCGAGGCTGCGGTGACTTCCGGCTGGTGGCGCAACTCTTCGAGGTAGCGCTGCGCATCGAGCGCGGCCATCGTCCCCGAGCCGGCCGCCGTGACGGCCTGCCGGTACGTGTGGTCCTGCACATCGCCGGCTGCGAAGACGCCCTGGATGTTCGTCCGCGTCGAGCGAGGCTCGGTCACGAGGTAGCCCTGGTCGTCGTGGTCGAGCCAATCGAGGAAGAGAGCGGTGGTCGGATCGTGCCCAATCGCGACGAAGAGGCCGTCAGCATCGATCTCGCGGGCATCGCCGGTGATGGTGTCGCGAAGCCTGAGGCCCGTGACGTGGCCGGCAGCCTCGCCGAGCACTTCCTCGACGACGGCGTTCAGGACGAACTCGATCTTCTCGTTCGCGCGCGCCCGGTCGACCATGATCGGCGAGGCCCGGAACTCGTCTCGGCGGTGCACGATCACGACCGTTCGCGCGAAGCGCGCGAGGAACGTTGCCTCCTCCATCGCAGAGTCGCCGCCGCCCGCCACCACCACGACCTTGTCGCGAAAGAAGGCTCCGTCGCACGTCGCGCAGTAGGAGACGCCTCGGCCCTGAAGCGTTTGCTCCGAGCTCAGTCCGAGCTGTCTCGCGCTCGCCCCGGTCGCGACGATGACGGCCTCGGCGCGATACTCGTCGCTCTCGACGTGCACGCGGAACGGTCGCTCCGAGAAGTCCACGCTTGTGACGTCGTCGGTGACAAACTCCGCGCCGAAGCGCTCGGCCTGGCGGCGGAAATCCGACATCATCGCCGGCCCGAGGACGCCGTCTGCGTATCCAGGGTAGTTCTCGACGTCGCTTGTAATCATCAGCTGGCCACCCCAGTTGAAGCCTTCGATGACGAGCGGATTCAGGTTGGCACGAGCCGTATAGAGGGCTGCCGTGTACCCCGCAGGGCCACCACCGATGATGATCACGTCGCGGACTTTGCTCACGAGATGCTCCTGTTTCGTACGTTAGCCCCGCATAGCGGGGCACGTCCTGTGAAACGCTCGGAGACAGTCGTGTGTTCCCATCGGGCGTTACGCAGCGTCGGCGTCGCCTGCCAGGATCGCGAGCGGCGCCCGCTCGACGAGCTCGGGAGCGGTGAGAGGTCGCGCGGTGCGATCGACCGGGGCCGGCATCTCGAGCTCGCCGTCGATGCCGTGCTCCTCGAGCTTGCGTGCGGTGACGAGAACGCGCGTTTCGAGTGACCCGACTGCCTCGTTGTAGGCGCTAACAGTGCCGTTGAGGCTGCGGCCGAGCTTTCCGAGGTGGTCTCCGACCTTCCCGATGCGCTCATAGAGCTCGCGCCCAAGAGCATGCACAGCCCGCGCGCTTTCGGCGACCGTCTCTTGCTGCCAGGTCGCAGCGACCGTACGCAGGAGAGCGACGAGCGTGCTCGGCGAGGCGAGGATGACGTTCGCGCGCCAGGCGTCTTCAGCCAGCGCAGGATCGTGCTCGTGCGCTGCCCGCAGGTACGACTCGTCCGGGAGGAACATGACCACGAAGTCGGGTGACGGCTCGAACTGCCGCCAGTACTGCTTCGCCGCAAGCTTCGTGACGTGGTCTCGCACCTGGCGCGCGTGGTCGGCGAAGTGTCGTGCTCGTTTGCCCTCATCAGTTGTTTCAAACGCGTCGAGATATGCGGCGAGCGGCGCCTTCGCGTCGACGACCACGTGCTTCCCGCCCGGAATCCGGACGACGAGATCCGGCCGGAGCGTCCGCTCGTCATCAGACGTCGTCACCTGCCGCACGTAATCGCAATGCTCGATCATTCCCGCCTGCTCGACGACGTTGCGCAGCTGTACCTCTCCCCAGCGTCCACGCACATGAGGAGCGCGGAGCGCGTTCGCGAGATTGCCCGTCCGCTCGGACAGTGTGGTCACCTGGGTTCGGAGCGCTCCGTACGCTTCCTGACGGATCCGTTCGACGCCTTGGAGCTGCTGATCCATCCGCTCGAGCGAGTCCTTGAGCGGTCGCACGTAACCCGAGAGCCGAGCGTCGGCGAGCTCGAGGAAGCGCGCGCTGTTCGCATCGAGTGCCTCCGACGAGAGCGTCTTGATCGCCGCGGCCAGCCGGTCGTCCACGACGGCTCTCTCCGCGGCGAGCGCCGCTTCGGCTCCGGCTAGCGCACGCTCGAGTGCGATCACCTCGTCGGTACGCCGTCTGCGCTCGATCAAAGCCGGACGCACGGCGAAGTAGGCGCCAAGAGCACCCAGTGCGAGGCCAGTGACGAGCGCGAGGATCACCATCGGGTCGATGAACGGTATTCAGGCCAACGGACGGCACTGCTTACTTACCTGGGCACAACGGAGCTGCTGGTACATTCGCCCGCGGCATGGCTGACAAGCCACGTGTGAAGGCGCCGAAGCAGCGCGCGACCTCCAGTTCCGACGATCCCGACCGTCGGCGGAAGCTGCTGCTCATCGGTGGCGTGCTGGCGGCGCTCGTCGCGGCAGCCATCCTCTTCGCGGCGTTCGGTCGTGGGGGCGGGCCGGACGAGGAGGCGGTGCGTGCCGATCTCGAGGCCGTCGGCTGCACGCTGCAAACCGTCAAGGCCCTACCCGGCGACCACTCCGTCAGTCCGGGCGGGGTTTCGGGCAACTGGAATACCGACCCTCCGACGAACGGCCCGCACTACGGCGCGGCTGCGATCTTTGGCATCTACGAAGAGGAACTCGAGCAGGCTCGCGTCGTTCACAACCTCGAGCACGGCGGAATCTTCATCCTCTACGGAGACGAGGTGCCCGACTCGACCGTCGAGCAACTCGAGGCGTTCTACGACGACCACAAGACGGGCACGATCATGGCCCCGCTGACGCGACTCGGAGACGAGTTCGCACTCGGTGCCTGGGTTGCCGAGGGAGACGAGGCGAAGGGGCACCTCGCGAAGTGCAAGAACTTCGATGAAGAGGCGGTTTCGTCGTTCGTCGGAGCGTTCCAGTTCCTCGGCCCTGAGCGCTTCGACCCGAGCGACCTGCAGCCCGGTCATTGACGCGCAAGACCGGAATCCGCTCGCGCGGATCCCGGTCGCGCGAACACCCCTGAAGCGCGGCCGCTTTCGCGCCCGCGGGCGCACCTGTCTCCAGACCCGCCGCGGCGTACACTCGTCCCGCCGGGGTGGCGGAACGGGTGAGACGCGCCTGCCTTAAAAGCAGGTGTCCCTTGCGGGACGTGTGGGTTCGACTCCCACCCCCGGCATTGCGCAAGACCGGCAATCGGCTAGCGCCGATCGCCGGTCGCGCGACAAGCCCTGAAGCGCGGCCGCTTCGCGGCCGCGGTCGTTGCGACGCCTCCAGCGCGCTGACGTTCCGAACCCTGAAGCGCACCGCTGTCGCGGCTGCGACCGAGCTACGCCGTCCAACGTGCTCTTGGTGCCGGATACACTCCGCCGGCCGTGGCGAGCCCACCGGAAGCGCTTGCCCATGCCCAGCTCGAGTGGGATACGCCTCTGTACCGCATGGCGGTCGCGCAGTTCGACCAAGCCGTCCCGGTGGCAGGTATCGCGGAGGACACCGCCGAGCGACTGCGCTACCCGGAGCGCTCCACGATCGTCAGCATCCCGGTGCGCATGGACACCGGCCGGCGCGTGGTCTTTCCCGGCTACCGCGTCCAGCACTCGAGCATCACGGGACCGACGAAGGGCGGGATCCGCTACGACTCGGAAGTGACGCTCGGCGAGTGTGCGGCGCTTGCGATGTGGATGACGTGGAAGTGCTCGCTATTGCGGCTCCCGTACGGAGGTGCAAAGGGCGGAGTTCGCTGCAATCCGCACGCGATGTCGCCCGGCGAGCTCGAGCGCCTGACGCGCCGCTTTACGTCCGAGCTTCTCCCGATCATCGGCCCCCAGGAGGACATTCCCGCACCGGACATGGCGACGAACGAGCAGACGATGGCGTGGATGATGGACACGTACTCGATGCAGCGCGGCTACGCGGTGCCGGAGATCGTCACCGGGAAGCCGATCTCGATCGGCGGCTCGGTCTTTCGGCACGAGGCCACGGGCGCCGGTGTGGTCATGGTCGTGGGCCGCGCGTGCGATCGATTGGGTTGGCCACTCGCCGAGCAGCGCTGCGTTGTCCAAGGCTTCGGCAACGTGGGTGGCATCGCCTCGCTCGAGCTCCATGCGCGGGGCGCATCGGTCACAGCTGTTTCGGACGTGTCGGGCGGGCTGTATTCTCCGGACGGCCTCGATGTTCCCTCGTTGCTCGAATACACCCGCGAGCATGGGTCCCTAGAGAACTGTGACGCAGGCGAGCGGATCTCGAACGACGAGCTGCTCGAGCTCGACTGCGACATCCTCGTTCTCGCAGCCCGTGAGGATCAGATCAATGCGGAGAACGCGCCGCGCATCCAGGCCTGCATGATCGCCGAGGGTGCCAACGGGCCGACCTCGCTCGAGGCGGACGCAGTGCTGTGGGAGCGCGGCATTCCAGTCCTGCCGGACATCCTTACGAACGCCGGCGGTGTGACCGTCTCCTACTTCGAATGGGTGCAGGACTTGGGTCGTCTCTTTTGGACGCGCGACGAGATTCGTGCCAAGCTCGAGGCGAAGCTCTCCGACGCGTTCGATCGTGTGTGGGATCTCGCCGAAGAGCGGAATGTCACGCTCCGGATGGGCGCCCTCGTTGCGGGGATCCGCGAGGTCTCGGATGCCCTCGAGGCGCGGGGGATCTTTCCGTGAGCGTGGTGCGCGACGCGATGGTTTCACATCCAGGGCAGCTTCCGGCGGACGCGTCGGCGCAGGCGGCGGGTGAGCTCCTCCAAAGACCGGAAGTGCGGGCGGTCTTCGTGACCGACGTGGAGCGCCTGATCGGCGTCGTGACGAGGAAGACACTCGTTCGCGAAGTGGTGGCGCGAGGGCTGGACCCACGTACGACTGCGCTGGGCGGCATCGCAGAGCCCCCGCACCACACAATCGGGCCCGACGTCCCTCTCGACGACGCATTCCGCTTCCTAGAAGAGGAAGATGCCGAGCGCGTTCCGGTCGTGGACGAGCACCACCGCCTCGTCGGAGTCCTCTCTCGAAGCGTTCTCCAGCGGCGGCTCGCGGAGGACGAGGAAGAGGAGGACGACGACGAGGAGCCACTCCCGCCGGCCGCGTAGACTTTCCGGGGACGGATCCGCACGAAGGTCGGCGCAAACGGCTTAAGCGCACGACCTGCGTGTGTGCTAAAGAGTGTGTATGCGTTTACACATTACACTCGAGGACGACGTCGTACGCGAACTGGATCGCCGCGTTGGGCCTAGGCGTCGCAGCGGCTTCATTGCGTCGGCGATTCGGATGGCACTCGACGACGAGCGGCGCTGGGATCTCCTCGAGTCGTCGCTCGGGACGATCGAGAGCGACGGTCACGGATGGGATGTCGATCCGGCCGCGTGGGTTCGGCAGCAACGACGGATCGACGGTGCTCGCGTCGGCTGAATGGCGTCGGTGCTCCTCGACACGACGGTATTGATCGACCTGCTTCGTGGTCGCCCGGGCGCGATCTATCGGCTGCGCGGCCTGCGCGAAGCCGGCGATCAATCGTACGTCTGCGCCATCAACGTAGAGGAAACTGTGCGTGGCCTGCGTCCGTCAGAGCTCGAGCCGGCTCGGCGACTCTTCGACGGTCTACGCCTTGCGAGTCTCGGCGAGCGGGAAGGATGGAAAGCCGGGGAATGGCGACGGGACTTCGCGGCACGAGGGTGGACTCTGACCCAAGCGGACTGTCTCATTGCCGCCGCGGCGGAAGCGATCGGTGGGCGACTCGCAACAGGCAATCCGAGAGATTTTCCGTTCGACGGGCTCGTGATCGAGCACTGGCCTGTGGGTGCGTGAGGTGCGGTTGACTCAGCAGCAGGTGTAGGCGCCCGGGGGCGCGAGGCCCTCTTCGGGCTGGGGCAGCTCGGCGGCCGCGAAGGCGGCGCCGTCGAGGATGTCCCGCTCCGAGACCTCGATCTCGCCGAGGTCGTACGCATCCATGATCTCGCGTAGAACGACGAGCCCGGCGATGATCACCGCAGCGCGACCAGGCTCTAGCCCGGGGACGAGGAGACGCTCCTCCAGTGTCATGCCGGCAAGACGCGCGAGCTGCTCGCCGACCGCCGCCCGAGAGACTTGATGCCCATGCGTTCGCTCGGGGTCGTAGGCCACGAGCCCGAGGTCGAGCGTCGCAAGCGTTGTCACCGTGCCTGCAACGCCGATCGCCCTCGGGGCGACGAGGGTGGGGAGGAGAGCCCGCACGTACGTTGCAGCCGCGGCCAGCTCCGATGGCGTCGGCGGGTCCGATGCGAGAAACCGCTCCGTGACTCGCACGCAGCCGACGTCGATGCTCGCCGAGCTCACGACGTCGCCACTCGCGCACAGCACGAGCTCGGTGGAGCCGCCGCCGATGTCCACCAGGAGCGTGTTCTCAAGGGCAGATCTTCCGGCCGAGACTCCGCGCGCCATCATCGACGCTTCAGCCGCTCCGTCGAGCAGTTGCGTCGTGAAGCCGTAGCTCCACTCGATCTCGCCGAGGAACGCCTCGCCGTTCTCCGCGTCGCGCACCGCGCTCGTGGCAATTGCGAGCGTTTGTGTAACCCCGAGTGACTCGATCTCTCTCCGATAGTCCGAGAGGCAGTTGCGCACGCGGGTGATCGGAAGCGGGAGAAGACGGCGGCGGCCGTCGACACCTTCGCCGAGTCTCGTGATGGTGAGTCGCCTGACGACCTCCGTGAGCCGATCCCCTTCGACGTCCGCGACGAGCAGTCGGGTCGAGTTCGTCCCCAGGTCGACCGCTGCGACGCGGATCATCGAAGAGGCACGAGTACGCGCAGCCAGCGCGTGCGTCGCTGTGCAGCCTCGACCGAGCCGAGAAGCACGTCGAGGCGGGCGCGCGAGATGCGAAGCCGCGCTACGGCGGCGTCGAGGTCTTGACTCGACCTCTCGGCCTCCGTGAGGAGGCGTTCGGTACGCGCCGCTCGGTCCTCGAAGAACGCGAGCTCGGTGGACATCAGACCGCCGGTTCGCTTTGCCTGCCGCCAGAGCCCGACGCCCCGCACGCCGGCAAAGACGATCGCCATCAGCGCGACTGCCAGTCCGACGAGAAATGTGTACAGGACCACTTCGGGGCGATCGTACCAGCGGGCAGTTTGGGATCCATTTGTTGCCATATGGGATCCGAGATTAGGAGATTTACGCTACATGTGCCCGTCAGATAGATATTTTAGGATCCAATCGGGTACTGTCTCGCACACAATTCGACTGGGAAGGAGCGGCGATGCAACCGAGTGGGACGAGCGCTGTAGACCGGTGGCAGGGGATCGAGCGCCCTTACACCGAAGCCGACGTCGAGCGATTGCGCGGCCGCTTCCGGGTCGAGCACACGGTCGCGCGGCTCGGTGCCGAGCGCCTGTGGAGGCTTCTCGACTCCGAACCGTACGTCGCCGCGCTCGGCGCGCTCACGGGCGCCCAGGCCGTGCAGATGGTCAAGGCCGGGCTCCACGCGATCTATCTGTCGGGCTGGCAGGTCGCCGCCGACGGAAATCTCGCTGCCCACACCTACCCGGACCAGAGCCTCTATCCGGTGAACAGCGCGCCTGCGCTCGTCACTCGCATCAACAACGCGCTGCTCCGTGCCGACCAGATCGATTCCTCAGAGGGGAGGAATGGAACGTACTGGCTCGCCCCGATCGTCGCGGATGCCGAGGCAGGCTTCGGAGGGCCGCTGAACGCATTCGAGCTCATGAAGGCGTTCATCGAGGCGGGAGCCGCGGGCGTGCACTTCGAGGATCAGTTGTCGTCCGAGAAGAAGTGCGGCCATCTCGGCGGAAAGGTGCTTGTCCCCACCGCACAGTTCATCCGGACCTTGATCTCGGCGCGGCTGGCGGCCGACGTGCTCGACGTCCCCACCGTCATCGTCGCGCGCACGGACGCCCTCTCCGCAACGCTGCTCACGAGCGACGTGGACGAGCGAGACCGCGAGTTCCTCACGGGCGAGCGTACGCCCGAGGGGTTTTTCCGAGTGAGGCCAGGCATCGAGGCGCCGATCGCGCGGGCGCTCGCCTACGCGCCGTACGCCGATCTCCTGTGATGCGAGACGTCGACGCCCGACCTGGAGGAGGCAGAAGCGTTCGCACAGGCTGTTCATGCCCGCTACCCGGGCAAGCTCCTCGCGTACAACTGCTCACCGTCGTTCAACTGGAGGCGCCACCTGGACGAGTCGACGATCGCTTCGTTCCAGAAGGAGCTCGCGCGGATGGGCTACCGGTTCCAGTTCGTGACGCTGGCCGGGTTCCACGCAGTCTGCGCCTCGATGTTCGATCTCGCGGCGGGATATTCTCAGGAAGGGATGAGCGCCTACGTGAAGCTCCAGGAGCACGAGTTCGCCCTCGAAGAGCAGGGTTACACGGCGACCCGCCACCAGCGCGAGGTGGGCGCCGGGTACTTCGACGCCGTTCTCGAGGCGATCACCGGCGGCGAGAGCTCGACGCTCGCGCTCAAGGGCTCCACCGAGGAAGCGCAGTTCGAGGCTGCACCGATCGCGTGAGTGCGACAGCCGCCGCAGTCGTGTCGGCGCCCGCTGGGGTGGGAGTCCTCACACCCGAGGCGATCGACCTCGTCGTTGCGCTCCAGCGTGAGTTCGCCGGTCGGCGAGAGGAGCTCCTGCTTGCGCGCGCCGAGCGACAGGAGCGAATCGCCGCCGGTGAGCTCCCTGGCTTCCTCGACTCGACGCGCGCGGTTCGGGAAGGCGACTGGCGGGTCGCGCCCGTGCCAGCCGATCTCCAGGATCGCCGAGTCGAGATCACCGGACCGGCCGGTGACCGCAAGATGGTCATCAATGCGTTCAACTCGGGAGCGCGCATCTACATGGCCGACTTCGAGGACGCGAACTCGCCCACCTGGGAGAACGTCGTCGGTGGCCAGCAGAACCTCACAGATGCGATCGAGCGGACAATCTCGCTCGAGCAGGGCGAGAAGCGCTACGCGCTGAACGACGAGGTGGCCGTCCTCCTCGTGCGCCCGCGCGGCTGGCATCTTCAGGAGCGCCACGTCGAGGTCGACGGCAAGCACGTGTCCGCCGGGCTCTTCGACTTCGGGGTCTACCTCCACCGCAACGCCGCGCGCCTGCTCGAGCGCGGGTCCGGGCCGTACTTCTACCTCCCGAAGCTCGAGAGCCACCTCGAGGCGAGGCTCTGGAACGACGTCTTCTGCTTCGCGCAGGACCGGCTCGGGATTCCCCGCGGGACGATCAAGGCGACAGTCCTCATCGAGACGATCCTCGCGGCCTTCGAGATGGAGGAGATCCTGTACGAGTTGCGCGAGCACTCGGCCGGGCTCAATGCGGGCCGGTGGGACTACATCTTCTCGGTGATCAAGAAATTCCGGCATCACCCCGAGTTCGTTCTCCCGGACCGCGTGCAGGTGACGATGACCGTGCCGTTCATGCGGGCGTACACGGAGCTCCTCGTGCGAACGTGCCACCGCCGCGGCACGCACGCGATCGGCGGGATGGCGGCGTTCATACCGAGTCGGCGTGACCCCGAGGTCAACGAGAACGCGCTCGCCCGTGTGCGTGAGGACAAAGCGCGCGAGTCGGGAGACGGCTTCGACGGAACGTGGGTCGCGCACCCCGACCTCGTCCCGGTCGCGATGGCCGAGTTCGACGCCGTGCTGGGCGACCGCCCCAATCAGCTCGAGCGGCTGCGAGAGGACGTCACGACACAGGCCGCCGACCTCCTGAACGTCGCAGCGACACCGGGCGAGATCACCGAGGCCGGCCTACGGGCAAACGTCTCCGTCGGGATCCGCTACATCGCGGCCTGGCTCCAGGGCGTCGGCGCGGCTGCGATCGACAACCTCATGGAGGACGCCGCCACCGCCGAGATCTCGCGCTCGCAGATCTGGCAGTGGATCCATCACGGGCGTGTCGAGCGCGCGGACGTCGAGCGGGTCATCGGCGAGGTCATGGCGGAGCTGCCGGACGAGCCGGTGTACCACGAGGCGTGCGAGGTCTTCGAGAAGGTGACGCTGCGTGAGGTCTTCGTCGACTTCCTCACTCTCACCGCCTACGCGCAGCTCCTCGGGGACGAGGCGGCGTAGTCGTGTCCGACGGCAACAAGGCGGACGACATCGCGCTCGCACTCGAGGAAGCGATTGTCTCGGGCGAGATCCCACCGGGCAGCGTTCTCCGCCAGGAGCACTTGTCCGAGCAGTTCCAGGTGTCGAGGACGCCGGTACGCGAGGCACTCCGGCGGCTCGCGGCGCTCGGCCTCGTGAGCTTCGAGCCGAACCGCGGTGTGCGCGTACGCATGCTCTCGCGGGACGAGTTGCGCGAGGCCTTTCTTGTCCGCGCCGAGCTCGAGAGCCTCGCTACGCAGATTGCCACCCCGAAGATGTCTGCCGCCGACCTCGTGGCGCTCGAGGAAGCGGAGCGCCGGTTCAGTCGGGCGACCCGGGAGCTCGTCGAGATGAGCCATGCGGGCCGACAGGACATCGCCCTCGCACGCCGGTGGCTCCTCGCCAACCACGCCTTCCACGACGTGATCTACGCGGCCGCCGAAGTCCCGCTCATCGAGCGCATGGCGAAGGCCGCGCGCCGAACATTCCTCATGAAGCCCGTCTGGGCGACCGGCGCAGACCTCGACGAGCTGTACCTGAAGAACGATCGACAGCACCGCGCGATCCGCGAGGCGATCACCGCGCGGAGTCCCGAAGGCGCACGCGTTCTCGCCCGTGAGCACGTCCTCTCGTCGGGTCGGCTCCTCGAGGCGATCCTGGGCAAGGTCTCCGCGCAGGCGCGGGAGACGTCGACCGCTCTCAGCTGAGGAGTTCTTCTCCGGCGAGGAGAACGCGCTCGACCTCGAGCTCGTCCGTCAGGACGACGACATCGGCGGGACCGCCGACTGTGAGCTGACCCACCCCCGGCTCGTCGATGATGCGTGCCGGGATCGCGGTGGCGGCGAGAACCGCCTCCTCGAAAGACGCGCCGAGCGCGTGGAGGTTTCGGACGCCATGGATCATCGCGGCGGTGCCTCCGGCGAGGATGCCGTCGGCCGTGCGTCCGTCCGGGGCTGTCGTGAAGTCCGTCACCAGCGCAATGCGCCCTCGCGCGGCGTGCCAGACCAGAGCAGCGGTCTCCGGCGACATGTGAATCCCGTCCAGGATGACTTGCACCGCAACGTCCTTGCGGGCTAGGGCTGCGCCCGCGATACCGGGATCGCGGTGGTGGAACGGGCGCATTGCGTTGAAGAGATGCGTCACGGTGTGGACGCCAAGGTCGAACCCGGCGTTCGCCTCCTCGGCGGTAGCGTCGGAGTGCCCGAAGGAGACCGTCACTCCTCTCTGGAGCAATGCTCGAATGAGGTCGTGCGCACCAGGAAGCTCGGGCGCGAGCGTCATGAGGCGGACGGGGCCGGCATGGAGAAGGCGCTCGAGCAGCTCCGGGTCAGGATCGCGGCGCGCACCCGCTGGATGCACGCCGAGCCGCTCAGGTGAGAGAAACGGGCCTTCGAGATGCGCGCCGAGGATGCGAGAGCCAGCGGTCGCGCTAGTCATCTCGCGAAGCGCGGCGACGAGCTCCTCCTCGGACGCCGTGATGAAGGTCGGTAGGTAGGACGTGACTCCGCTTTCGGCCAGTGCCTGGCCGGCGCTCCGAAATCCCTCGGCATCGGCATGGAGCAGATCGACGCCGGCAAAGCCGTTGACCTGGAGATCGACGAACCCTGGCACTGCGACCCCGCACCCGCCCGGCGAGGAGACGCCGACGGCAGTCACTTCACCAGCGGTGATCTCGACATCGCCTCGAACGATCCGGCCGCTGACAAGAGCGGCTTCGACTCCAAGCCTCACGTGGCCATTCTCGCGGGTGACCGGCTATAATCGGGCTCGCGTCGCGGGGTGGAGCAGTCTGGTAGCTCGCCGGGCTCATAACCCGGAGGTCGCAGGTTCAAATCCTGCCCCCGCTACTCGAAGGGCCTGCTGTGCAGGCCCTTTCTCTTGCACGCGCGATCCTCGAGCGGGAGGATTGTGGCGTGGATCTACGGTGCAGATAACGTCTTCAACGTGGAGCTGGTCGACCTCGGCGACAGCGGCCTGCGCGTCTCGCGCGTCGGGCTCGGCTGCAACAACTTCGGCGGGCGGATCGACCTCGACGCGACCCGCCTCGTCGTCGATGCCGCTCTCGACGCCGGAGTCACGTTCTTCGACACGGCGGAGAGTTATGGCAACAACGGTGGCAGCGAGCGCTTCCTGGGCGAGATCCTCGACGGCCGGCGGGATCGTGTCGTCCTCGCCACGAAGTTCGGCTGGGCGCAGGACCGCGGACACGGCGACGCCTCCAGCATCCGGAGCGCGATCGATGGCTCACTCGCGCGACTGCGCACCGACTACGTCGATCTCTACTACCTCCACAAGCCCGATCCCGAGACACCGATTGCCGAGACGCTCACCGCGCTTGACGAGCTCGTCTCGGTCGGCAAGGTGCGCGCGATCGGGTGCTCGAACTTCTCGGCGGAGCAAGTCGCGGAAGCCGACCACCTCGCTCGCGAGCTCGGCACGGCGCGCTTTACCGTCCTGCAGAACCACTACAGCCTGCTCGAGCGCGGCGACGACGAGGACGTCCTGCCGCTCTGCCGTGAGCTCGGGGTCGCGTACATCCCGTACTTCCCGCTCGCGAGCGGGTTGCTGACGGGCAAATACCAGCGGGGGGAGCCTGCTCCGGAGGGCACGCGGCTGCACGGGCGCGAGATTGATGACGCGCGCTTCGCGCGTGTCGAGGCGCTGCAGCGCTTCGCAGACGAACGCAGCTACGCCCTCCTCGACCTCGCGATCTCCGCGCTGGCCTCGACACCCGGCATCGGTTCGGTCATCGCGGGCGCGACGAAGCCCGAGCAGGTGAGAGCCAACGCCGCGGCGGCCTCGTGGCGCCTCGATGCCGACGATCTCGAGTTGCTCGCAACGCTCTAACAATCCGTTACCGAACGCTTACCGCGGGCACGCGCAGCTCCGATACCCAGATGGAGGGAAATCCCCCGAAGTCGAACGGAAGGGAGTCGGAGAATGGCGAAGCTTCGAAAGGTGGCCGCGATCGTCGCGGTTGTGCTCGGGTCGCTGACAGTGACCGGTGCAGCGCTCGCGGATGACCGACAGACCCAGCGCACACCTCGTGATCAACGAGCGTTCTGCGAACGGCTCGAGCAGGCTGCACAGGACCTGCGAGCGAAGATCGGTGAGATCCAGGCCGTGCAGGAGCGGATCAGGCAGAAGATCGCGAGCGGCGAATTGACGCGCCAGCAGGAAGCGCGGGCGAAGCACGCGCTCCGGCAGCTCGAGGCTCTGCAGCAGGAGCTCCAGGAGCGCCTCGAGCGGATGCTCGAGGTCTACGGCGAGAACTGCCAGCGCTGAGCGGTTGAAGGATCGTCGGGGTCAGACCCCAGGGGTCTGGGGTCTGACCTCACGAATCAACTGTCGTCTGCGCCATCCTGATCGCCGGCCATGTCGGCGTCGGCGTGCGTCGAGATCACGGTGAAGGACTTATCGAGGTGGACGTCGACCTGGCTTCCATCAGCGAGCGTCACCTCGACCTCGTAGTAGCCGTCTTCGTCGCCGACCTCGGTCTCCGTCACCCTGCCTCCTCCAGTGGAGGCGAGGGCGGCCGCCGAGGCGTGCGTGAGTGCCGCGCCCGTAATGGGCTTCTCTGCATCGTCGAACCCGCCGGCCGCGAGCGCCACCCCCGCCGAGACCCCGACGATCGTGATCCCAACGGCGATGATCATCGCTACTCGTCTCATTCGTATCCTCCTCTGGTCGCGTACGCCCAGCACGGTACGAAGGTCGGATGAGATGAGCGTGAGTCGCTGTCTCATCGAACTCTCATCTTTGTCGCGACAATGAGCACTCTGGTGCGGATTCTGGTCGTCGAAGACGAGCTGAAGATGGCAAGCCTCCTGCGGCGCGGGCTCACGGAGGAAGGGCACGCGGTGGACGTTGCTCGCACGGGGGACGACGCTCTGTGGATGGCCGGCGCTGCGGAGTACGACGCGATCGTGCTCGACCTCATGCTGCCTGGCATCGACGGCATCGAGGTGTGTCGGCGCGTTCGCGAGAGCGGGGTGTGGGCTCCTGTGCTGATGCTGACGGCCCGAGATGCGGTCGAGGATCGCGTCGCTGGACTGGACGCGGGCGCAGACGACTACCTCCCGAAGCCGTTCTCGTTCGCCGAGCTCCTCGCCCGGCTTCGCGCCCTCGTTCGCCGGGGGAGCGCGGAACGCCCCGTGGTCCTCGAGGTCGACGATCTCCGTCTCGATCCAGCCACGCGCCAGGTGTGGCGAGGGCCGACGGAGGTCAAGCTCTCCGCGAAGGAGTTCGCTCTGCTCGAGACGTTCATGCGCCGTCCGGGTCAGGTTCTCTCCCGCTACCAGCTCCTCGAGCACGCTTGGGACTACGGCTACGAGAACCGCTCGAACGTTGTCGACGTCTACGTCCGGTACCTCCGCGACAAGATCGATCGTCCGTTCGGACGTGACTCGCTCGAGACCGTTCGCGGGGCCGGCTATCGGCTTCGCCGGGAAGGCAGCAGGTGAATCGGCTGCCCATCCGGCTGCGCCTCGCTCTCGTCTTTGGGGTCGTGATGGCCGTCGTCTTCACCGCGGTTGGGGCGTTTCTCTACTTCCGTCTCGGCGCCACTCTCGACGAGCGGATCGCCGACAACCTCGAGAGTAGGAGCATCGTTCTCGCCACCGTTCTCCGGGGAGATGCCGGCGGGTCCGATGTCGACCCTGCGTTGATCGCGGACGAGGATGGCGTCGCGCAGGTCATCGGGCCGGATGGCTCGCTCGTCCTTGCGAGCTCGACCGCCGGGGACGGTGTTCTCCTCTCGCCGTCCCAGCTGGCAACGGCGCGCGAACGGACGGTCACAATCGAGAAGGAGCTGCCGACAGCCGATTCGATCGAGGAGTTCAGGCTGCGCGCGACTCCCGTCGACGATCGCGTCATCGTGGTCGGTGAGTCGCTCGAGGATCGTGACGACGCCCTGGACGGCCTCCTCACACAGCTTCTCCTCGTTCTCCCGATCGCCGTGCTCCTTTCCTCCGGGATCGGCTACCTGGTCGCCCGGGCTGCCTTGCGACCGGTCGAGGACATGCGTGGGCGCGCGTCCGAGATCTCGGCGGAGAACCCCGACCGGCGTCTCCCGCTGCCGCGCGCTCATGACGAGGTCTACCGGCTCGGCGAGACGCTCAACGAGATGCTCGAGCGGCTCGATGCCGGACTTGCGAGGGAACGGCGCTTCGTCGCCGATGCGAGCCACGAGTTGCGCACTCCACTGGCGACGCTTCGGACGGAGTTGGAGCTCGCGATGCGCCGACCTCGCTCGCCTGGGGAGCTCGAGGAAGCGCTGAGTTCAGCGCGGGAGGAGGTCGAGCGCCTCGTCCGGCTCGCTGAGGATCTCCTGGTACTCGCGCGCGCAGACGACGGGAGGCTCCTCCTGCGCGTCGAGCGGCACGACGTGCGGGGCGTGCTCGACGCGGTCGCGGGCCGGAACGATTCGCACGCGAGCGCTGCCGGGCGGGCGCTCGAGGTGTCGGCGCCAGAAGAGCAGTTCGTTACCGGAGACCGCATGCGTCTCGAGCAGGCACTCGGGAACCTCGTCGACAACGCTCTTCGCTACGGCGGCGGGACGGTGCGACTCGCGGCACAGACCGCGGGCGGCACGGTCTTGCTCTCCGTCAGCGACGAGGGTGAGGGCTTCCCGCCCGAGTTCCTCCCGCATGCGTTCGAGCGCTTCAGTCGAGCGGACGCAGCGCGTACGGGGGGCGGCGGCGTCGGTCTCGGGCTCGCCATTGCAGAGGCGATCGCGCGTGCTCATGGCGGAACCGCGAGCGCGACGAATCGCCCGGAGGGCGGCGCCGAGATCTCGCTGTCCATCCCGCTCGAGCTCACGTCTCATCGCGATCTCATCTGACCCTCATACGCTCGGCGAGGAATGCGAGCAGAGGAGATCTCGATGCGAATCACGATGTTGCTCTCGACCGGTGCGGCGATCGCGGCGATCGCTGCCGGCTGTGGATCCGATCAGCCGGCCACGCTTCCGCAGGGAGGCGAGGCCGTCCAGTTCGACCCGGCGGACTTCACGACAGAGATCGACAATCGATACTGGCCGATGGCTCCCGATACTACCTGGGTCTATCGCGAGACCGACGCCGAAGGCAACGAGCAGCGCGTCGTCGTCACGGTCACCGACGAGACGAGAGAGGTCATGGGGATCGAAACGCGCGTCGTCCACGATCTCGTCACTGAGGGCGGCGAACCGATCGAGGACACGTACGACTGGTACGCCCAGGACGCGGACGGGAACCTCTGGTACTTCGGCGAGGAGACGAAGGAGTTCGAGAACGGCAAAGTCGTCTCGACCGAAGGCTCGTGGGAGGCCGGCGTAGACGGTGCGCAGCCTGGAATCGTGGTACCAGGTGCCCCCGAGGTCGGCATGACGTACCGGCAGGAGTACCTGGCGGGCGAGGCCGAGGATGCAGCTGGCGTGCTGAGTCTCGACGAGCAGGTTGAAGCCCCGCAGGGCTCGTACCAGGGCGTCCTCATGACGAAGGACTTCACGCCGCTTCACCCGGAGATCCTCGAGTACAAGTTCTACGCCGCGGGAGTCGGACCGGTCGTCGTCCTCGGTGTGTCGGGCGGAATCGGCCGAGAGGAGCTAGTCGAGTACACGCGGCCGTAGAGCGCGTCCCGACTGCCACACTCTCGCGCGATGCTGTTCTACGAGCTCGCGCAGGCATCCCACGACGTCGCGGCGACCTCGGCTCGGCTGGCGAAGGTCGCCCGTCTCGCCGACTGCCTCACGCAGACGAGTGCGGAGGAGACCCCGATTGCCGTTGCGTACCTCTCGGGCGAGCTTCCGCAGGGAACGATCGGAGTGGGGTGGGCGGCCTTGCGCGAGCTCCCTCCTCCTGCCGAAACGCATGCGACGCTCGAGTTGCTCGAGGTCGATGCCGGCATTCCGGTCGCTGAGGTCCGGCGTGCGGCGATGCTCGCAGGAGATCTCCCGACGATCGCGGAGGCCGCGCTGACGCTGGGGCTGGGCGGTTTAGCGCAGTTCCGGCTGATGCCGCTACAGCCCGTCAAGCCGATGCTGGCGGAGACGGCCGAGGGCGTCGCCGAGGCGCTCGAGCGCGTTGGGCTCGCGGGGGTGGAATGGAAGCTCGACGGCGCACGGATCCAGGTACATCGCGCGGGCGCCGAGGTGCGCGTCTTCACGAGGAACCTCGCAGACATCACCGGTCGGGTTCCCGAGATCGTCGAGGCGATCGCCGCCCTTCGTGTCGAGTCCATCGTGCTCGACGGGGAGGCGATCGCGCTACGAGCGGACGGGCGCCCGCAGCCGTTCCAGGTGACGATGAGCCGCTTCGGCACCAAGGGCGTAGTCGCCGACCTGTCGCCGGTGACTCCTTTGTCGGCGTTCTACTTCGATTGCCTCCACGTTGACGGCGAGGATCTGATTGACCGCCCCGCGCGGGAGCGACTCGCGGTGCTCGAGGACCGCCTTCCGGCTGAGCTCGTCGTGCCGAGGGTCGAGACGCACGATGTGGTCGCCGCGCAGGCGTTCTTCGAGGATGCGCTCGCGCGAGGTCACGAGGGCGCCATGGTGAAGGACCTCGAGGCGCCGTACGAGGCCGGTCGCCGCGGAGCGGGGTGGCTCAAAGTCAAGCCCGCGCACACGCTGGATCTCGTCGTCCTTGCTGCCGAGTGGGGGCATGGGCGCCGCCGCGGAAAGCTCTCGAACCTCCACCTCGGCGCACGTGATCCGGAGAGCGGGGGGGTTCGTCATGCTCGGCAAGACCTTCAAGGGCCTTACTTCCCTAATGCTCGACTGGCAGACGGAGCAGCTCCTCGCGCGCGAGACGCACCGTGACGCGCATACCGTGTACGTGCGGCCCGAGCTGGTGGTCGAGGTGGCCTTCGACGGCGTCCTCACGAGCACGCGGTACCCCGGAGGCGTGTCGCTCCGCTTCGCACGGGTGAAGGGGTACCGGCCGGACAAGAGCGCCGAGGAGGCCGACACGATCGACGCCGTGCGGGCGATTCACGCAGCCGCCGGGTAGGCCGCCGAGAGCTCACGCCTGTACGGACGAGCTTTCCCACGATCACGCGGCACGGCCATCTGCGGTCCTCAGGCTCATGCCAGACATACCGACCGGCGCCGTCGTGAGCGCAGCGCAAGCGGTTTCGAGGTTCAAGCCCTGGGCTGCCATCAAGCGACACGACCGACTCGTCCGACAGGAGTACGAGGACTTGCTCACATTCGCTCGCGACGGACTACAGGAAGAAGCTCGCGCGCTCGACGCGGCTCGGAACGAGCTGGCCGCCAGCGGGATGCTGAGAAGCGGTGCGTTCCGAGCCAGGCTCATGCGTGTCCGAGAGGACTGGGCCAAGAAGTGGCGCGATTTCAAACGAACGAGCGACCGAAGGATCGAAGAGATGCAGGAGGCCGAGGGGCTCACGGTACGCGCGTGGCGGAAGCTCTCACGAAGACCGTGGCCCGTGAACGCGGGCGCCGTCGAGTTGGGCGGGCTCGTACGGCCCCGGGCGCCGGAGAGCGCCGTGCCGAGGTACGCCTCGTTCTCGATGAGCGACCGTACGCCGGTGGTCGACCAGGATCCGTTCCGCGAGGGAACCCCGCGCTCGACCAGGAGCGCCGCCACCTGCTTCCACGTGCCGCCGCGGGCGCGAAGCTCGAACGCCTCGGCCACCGCGGGGGCGTGCTCGTTCCGCACGAGCCTGCCGCGGATCGCCCGCTGCTTCTTGGCGTTCCAGCCGACCACCTCGTACTCGTAGCCCGCTGGGGCGACCGTGGCCTGGTGGATGCCCTCCTCGATCTTCAGGTTTTTGACCGCGTGCGCGACCTCGCGTCGCCTCGCGCTCCATCGCGTAGAGGCCCAGGAACACGGTCAGCACGAACCGGCCGGTGGACGACTTGGTGCCGATCCGCGGGTCTAGGCAGACGAAGGTGCCGCCCGCCTCCTCGATCTCCATGATCGCCTTCAGGCCGCCGGTGGTGGTGCGGGCGAACCGTGAGAGCTTGGCGATCACGCCGCCGCCGTACTCGCCGGAGCGGATGCCGTCCATGACGCGGTTGAACGCGGGCCTGTCCATCGACCCGCCGGACGCGTTCGTGTCCTCGAAGCGCTCGGGCGAGACCGCGTAGCCGAAGACCTCGGCACCGGCCTCGATCCTCGCGCGCTGCAGGTCGTGCGAGTGCAGCTCCTGGTCGTCCCGGTCGCCCTGCGACGACACGCGCGTGTACGCCGCGAGGGGCTTGCCGGGGTTCGTGTTCGTGGCCGTGCTGTGCCTCCTGGGTCTGGCGCGGCCTACTCCGCGCTAGACCCAGGTTGGCTCTGGTTGTCGGGGAAAGCAACCGGGTTTAGACGTTCAAGGGGATGACCGACGAGGTGCTCGCCTGGCAGACAGGACGCTTGCTCGAGCTGGAGGATCACCGCGACGGTCACACGGTGTACGTCCGCCCGGCGCTCGTGGTCGAGGTCGCGTTCGACGGCGTCCAGGCGAGCCCGCGCTACCCGGGTGGCGTCGCGCTTCGATTCGCAAGAGTTAAGGGCTATCGGTCAGACAAGAGCCCCGAGGAGGCCGACACGATCGATGAGGTTCGCGCCATTCACAGGCGAGCGGGATAATCTCGGCCAGGAAGCGGGGAAAAACGACTAGAAGGAGGCAGGAGAGATGACTCAGTACGGAACGCTTCGTACATGGGCGTTCGTCGCGACGCTCGTCGGTGTCTTCGGAATGATCATTGCGGCGATCGGAGCAATCGTGTGGGCTTTCGAGGTCGAGGGGTTCTGGCAGACGATCGGTGTGCTGCTCATCGGACTGCCGGTGGCGGTGTTCATCGCGACCATTCCGATTGCGCTCGCGCAGGCAATGCGGGCGATCGCAGACGTCGGCGATACGGTGAGCGCACGCTGAAACGACGTGGCGGACGCCCTTTCCAAGAACTTCGATAAGCCGGACGACGTCGTCGAGTTCCCGCTGATCCGATCTCGAATCGTCGAGCTCGGCGATCTGACCGTCGGCGAGTTGGTATCGGAGCCCGGATGGCGCTGGTCTGTACACGTTCGTCCGACCGTCGGAGGGGAGTGGTGCCAGGCTCGCCATGTCGGATTCATCGTGTCTGGGAGGCTCGGTATCGACTTTTCCGACGGGACGCGCGCCGAGTTCGGCGCGGGCGACGTCTTCGACATTCCGCCCGGTCACGACGGCTTCACCGTCGGCGATGAGCCCTGTGTGAATGTCGAGTGGACGGGTATTCGTGCGTGGGCAGGGTTCCCGACGGGCATCCACAGCCGTGTTCTCATGACCCTCTTGTTCACGGATCTCGTGGACTCGACGGCAAGGGCGGCTGAGCTCGGAGACGCTCGCTGGCGGCATCTTCTCTCGGGGCACTTCGAGGCGACGAGGGCCGAGCTCGAGCGTTTCGGCGGTCGCGAGGTCTCAACGACGGGTGACGGCATGCTCGCGACGTTCGACGGTCCCGCTCGGGCGCTCCATTGCGCCGCAGCTACTCGGCGCGCGGCCCGAAGTCACGGTCTCGAGATTCGAGCTGGTGTGCATGTCGGTGAGGTCGAGCTCGTCGGCAACGACGTTCGCGGGGTAACCGTGCACGAGGCGGCTCGGGTCATGGCGGCCGCCGGTGCGGGCGAGATCTTCGTCTCGGATCTGACACGGGCTCTCGCCGGCGCGTCGGGCTTGAAGTTCGAGGATCGCGGTACTCATACCTTCAAGGGGTTGGACGGAGAGTGGCGACTGGCTGAGTTCGTCGCCGAGCCCGAGCGCGTACCGTCGTGAGCGAGCTCCCCCTCATCCTTGCCGTCGACGAGGACCCGGAGGCGCTGGCGCGGATAACGAGCGAGCTCCAGCGCTACGCGCGCGACTACCGTGTCGTCTGCGGGCCGTCGACCGAGTCCGCGCTGAGCCAGCTCGAGGCAATGCGGGACAGGGATGCCGCAGTCGCGATCGTGCTTGCTGCGCGTGGCACTCAGGAGTTGAAAGGAGAGCGGCTATTGGAGCGCGTGCATGCCTTGCATCCGCACGCGAAGCGCGCGCTGCTCATCCCGTGGGGCGGCTGGGCGGACGAGGAGACCGCGGATGCGATCAGGACGGCGATGGCCCTTGGCTACATCGACTACTACGCACTCACGCCGTGGAGCACCCCCGACGAGCTCTTCCATCGCCTCGTCTCGGAGTTCCTCCAGGAGTGGACGCGCGCTAACGCCCCGGGGCGCAGGGAGATCACCGTCGTCGCCGATCCTTGGTCGCCGCGCGGCTACGAGCTCCGGAACCTCCTTGCGCGAAACGGTGTGCCCCACGCCTTTCATACGTGCGACTCGGAGGAGGGCGCAGCGTTCTTGCTCGGTTGTGGGGAGGAGGGGGCGGATGTCCCGGTCATGTTGCTTCCGGACGGCACTGCGCTCGTCGACCCGAAGCCGGAGGACATTGCGCAGCACGGGACGCGCATGACGACCGAACTCGCCGATAGCGAGGTGTTCGATCTCGTTATCGTCGGGGCTGGCCCCGCCGGGCTCGCCGCCGCTGTGTACGCGTCGTCGGAGGGTCTTCGCGCGCTCGTTGTCGAGAGCGAGTCCATCGGCGGTCAGGCAGGGTCGAGCACGCGAATTCGCAACTACCTCGGCTTTTCGCGCGGCCTGAGTGGAGCCGAGCTGGCCCAGCGCGCGTATCAGCAGGCTTGGGTCTTCGGGACGACGTTCCTTCTCACGCGCCAGGTAACGGGGCTCGGCGAGGGGTCCTCCGGCCACGTCATCTCGATCTCGGAAGGCGCCGATGTCGACGCTCGCAGCGTCATCCTGGCGATGGGCGTCTCGTACCGGCGCCTCGAGATTCCGGCGCTCCAAGCGCTCGAAGGTGCAGGCGTCTTCTACGGCTCGTCGCCGTCGGAGGCGCGGCAGTTCACCGGGGCGAGCGTGTTCGTAGTCGG
Organism: Gaiellaceae bacterium; assembly: GCA_038910715.1. Classification (GTDB taxonomy): domain Bacteria; phylum Actinomycetota; class Thermoleophilia; order Gaiellales; family Gaiellaceae; genus GMQP-bins7. The sequence continues at coordinate 13,260 of JBCKBY010000004.1, read as the reverse complement.
TGGGGCGAACTCTGCGGGGCAGGCCGCGTTGCACCTCAGTCGCTACGCGGCGAAGGTCACGCTTCTCGTTCGCGGTGCATCTCTCGCCGCGAGCATGTCCCAGTGTCTGCTCGAGGAGATCGCCGGCAGGGCCAACATCGAGGTTCGGCTGTCGACCGAGGTCGTCGACGCGGAAGGGGGCGGGCGCCTCGAGCGGATCACTCTCCGCACCGAAAGCGGCCCGGCGACCGAGGCGGCCGACGCACTCTTCATCCTCATCGGGGCGCAGCCTCGAACCGAGTGGCTTCCGACCGAGATCGAGCGTGATGCGCGCGGGTTCGTGCTGGCGGGCTCCGGCTTCGAGACGACGGTGCCCGGGGTGTTCGCGATCGGCGATGTGCGCGCGGGGTCGGTGAAGCGCGTCGCATCAGCCGTCGGGGAGGGTTCAGTGGTCATCCAGCGCGTTCACCAGTACCTCGAGCTTGCGGCCACAACTCGGGTTTCGTAGAACGAGGGGTCAGACCCCCCGGGTCTGACCCCTCTTCAATCGATAGCGCTAGCTCGAGATGTTCGCGCAGGCGGGCGAGTCCTCGAGAGCGGTCTGCAGCTCACCCTCGACGTCGGCATCCTCGAGCGCCTGGAACGTGGACGAGAACGCGGTGCCCATGGCAGCGAGGGACGCTGTGATCGACGTCACAGCGGCGGGGATGCCGGTGAGCCCGGACACACCCTGGGCGGTGTCCTCGATCGTCGCGACCTCGGTTTCGAGCGTGGTCGTGAGCTCGTCGATCGAGTCCTTGACAGCCTGGCCGGACTCCGTGTCCGGAGCGCCGAGACTCTTCAGGTCGTCGGCGAGAGCTTCCGTCGCGCCCTTGACGTCATTCGCCGCTCCTTCGAGCCCATCTTGTGAGAATGCCGACAGATCCGTGAACTGCTCGGTGGTGCTCTGGATCGAGTCCGTCCATGTCGTGATCGCGGTGCAGAAACCGTCCGCCCACTCGTCGGTTGGTGAGGCAGACGGCGATTCGTCGCTTCCACCGCAGCCCGCAGCAAAGAGCGCGAGGGCGGCAACAGCGCTTGCGACGAGTGTCTTTGTCATGTCCTGGAAGCTACCTCGTCCGCGCGGCGACGACGGCCAGTACCGGCAGCAGCGTCAAGCAGGCGAGCTCGCGCAGGCGTGCCGCGGTGGTCGCCGGCTCGTCGGTCGTCGCAAGCGTCACCTTTGTCTGCGAGCGGAACAGCGCGGCACGTGTGAGCGCGGACGCCCGACGCCCGTGCCAGCTCGAGGTCACGAGGACGACCTCGTGCGCTCCCACTCGGCGTGCTGCGCGGGCGACGCTCAGCGCGTTGCCGACGGTGGATCGAGCAGTTCTATCGAGGATCATCCGCCTTGCGGGCGAGGTCCACGCGCGCGCCATGAGATCGGCCTCGGGCGGAGACGTTCTCTGCCTCGCCCACCCCGAGAGAAGCACCGCATCGTTGGGTCTTACCTCGCTCTCTGCGCGCGCGAGCCGCGCGGCGCCCACGGGATGCAGGGCGTTGGTGCGCCGGTCCGAGTATCCGAGCACCGCGACGAGGCGCACCTAGCGTCTCCGATGCCGGCGCCAGAGCCCGTAGACCAGCAATGTGCTCACGACCGTGAGCACGAGGCGTACGGCCTTACCGCCGCGGAGCTTCGACTCACCGCTTGCTCGCTCGCGCATGTGAACGGGTACCTCGACGACGTGGAGACCTTCCTCGCGCAGGCGCAGCAGCGACTCGACCTCCGGAGCGCCACTCGAGTACGGCTTGCCGAGGGCGGGCATGGCTTGTCGGTTCGCGGCGTACATGCCACTCGTCGCGTCGTGGAAGGGCCGGCCGAGGGCGGCACCCATTGCGCGGCGCAGGACCGAGGTTCCGAGACGCCTGCTTCGCGAAGGCTCGTAGCAGTAGGCCTCGTAACCGTCTCCGGTGGCGAACCGTGATCCGACGGCGACGTCGGCCTGGCCCTCTCGGACGATCTCGAGTAGCCGGGCGAGCTCCTCTACCGGGTGCTGCCCGTCCGCATCGACTCGTCCGACGAACTCGTAGTCGTTCTCGTCCGCGAATGCGTAGCCGGCCGCGATGCCCTCCTGCAGCCCGCGGTTCTCTCCGAAGGAGAGGACTTCGGCTCCGTGCGCTTCGGCGACCGCGGCGGTCCCATCGGTGGAACCGTCGTCCACGACGAGGACGTGCGCCTGCGGAAGACCCGTGCGCAGCTCGTCGAGGACTGCAGGGAGGTTCTCCTCCTCATTCCAGGCGGGGACGAAGACGAGCGTGTCGGCGACCGGCATCCCGAGAGTGTAGGGACGGGGCTTGCCCCGCCCTCAAATCACATTGTGCTCGGGCCGCGGCGCTGAGCGGGCGAATCTCTCCACCGAGAGCGGCTCGATGTCGACGAACGGCCTCCGGCCAAGGACGAGATCCCGAATGATCTCGCCCACCGCGGGGGCCTGCATGAAGCCGTGCCCCGAAAACCCGGTCGAATACAGTAACCGGCTCGGGTGCTCCGCCTCGCCGACGAGGCCGTTGTGATCGGGCGTCACCTCGTAGTAGCCCTTCCATCCGTGCGCGATGCCCATTTCCAGGAAGTCGGGTGCACGTCGAGCGGCAACCTCCGTGACACGCTCGAGCCAACTCGGGTCCGTGGGCTCGTCGAAGCCGGCCGGCTGATCTCGGTCAGCCATGCCGATGAGGAGGCCCGGGCCCTCGCGGTGGAAGTAGAAGCCTGTCGAGAAGTCCACGGTCATCGGGACCGACTCGGGCAGTCCGTCGACCGGCGCTGTTGTCACGACCTCTCGAAACACCGGTTCGACGGGGAGCTCGACTCCTGCTGTTCGTGCCAGTGCCGGAGACCAGACACCGGCTGCACAGACCACCGTTTCGGTTTCGATCGTGCCGCCTTCGGTGGCGACGCTCTGCACCGTCCCATTTGCGACGTCGATGGCCGTCGCTGGCGATCCGGTCAACACGGTTGCTCCATGTTGCCGAGCGCCGGCTGCGTATCCCTGTGCGACGGCTTCAGGGCTCGCGTGCCCGTCGAGAGGGCAGAACGTCGCCGCGAGCACACCGTCGAGACCCGCGAGGGGCGAGAGCCTGGCTGCCTCCTCGGCGTCCACGAGACGGCTCGGGACCCCCAGAGCGTTCTGGACGACAACGTTGCGCTCGAACCTCTCGACGTCCCCGGGCGTGTCCAGGAGAAAGAGGTACCCGACCTGGCGGAAGTCGATCTCGCCGCCGGGTCGGTCGGCGAAGCGCGAAAACGCTTCCACGCCACGGAGCCCGATCTCGACGTTGAGCGGATCCGAGAACTGCGTTCGCACACCTCCGGCCGCCCGGCTGGTGGACCCCGAGGAGAGCGCGTCGCGTTCGAGCAGACAGACGTCGACGCCTGCCTCGGCGAGGTGAAAAGTGATGCTGGTCCCTATCGCACCGCCTCCAACGACGACAACGTCTGCGCTCTTGGGCAGCGCCGTCACCGCCGGACGAGGCTCCGCATGAAGAATCCGAGGTTCGCCGGGCGCTCGGCGAGCCTGCGCATGAGATACGGGAACCAGTCCGGCCCGAACGGTGTGGCGACGAGCACCTTGTAGCCCTCGGCTGTGATCGAGCGCTGGAGCGCCGGTCTGACGCCGTAGAGCATCTGGAACTCGAATCGGTCGCGTTCGATGCCCTCGCGGTCGGCGAACGCCTTCACGTGCTCGATCATCGCTTCGTCGTGCGTCGCCACGGCGATATATGCGCCACCGCGCAGGCCGTCCTCGACGATCTCGACGTACGCGCGGTCGACGTCCTTCTTCTCGGGGTATGCGATCTCTGCGGGCTCGAGGTACGCACCCTTGACGATGCGGAGGTTCGGACGGAGCGGAAGGAGCCGCTCGAGGTCGTCGGGCGTCCGGTACAGGTAGGTCTGGAGCACGGTTCCGACGGCGTCATGACCGGCCGCGCGCAATCGCCCGTAGATCTTCAGCGTGGCGTCGAGGTGCTCCGACTGCTCCATGTCGATGCGGATGAAGGACCCCAGGCCGGCAGCGCGAGCGGCGAGGCGCTCGACGTTCGCGTACGCGGTCTCTGCGTCGAACGAGAGGCCGAGGTGTGTCAGCTTGAGGGCGACGTTCGCCTGCAGCCTCTCAGCCGCGAGGCGATCGAGGATTCGCTCGTACTCCGCGGTCACCGTCGCTGCGCCCGCGCGCTCGAGGATGGCCTCCCCCAGGAGTGTCGTGTTCGCGTGTACCCCGGCCTCGTTCAGCCGCCGCAACACGACCACGCACTCGTCGAGCGTCTCACCGGCGACGAAGCGGGCTGCGCCGACGCGCATTCCGTGCCCCTGAACGAGGCGCTGGAGCCGAGCGCTCTCGGCCGCGCGCAAAATCCCCGCGCGGGACACCTTGGAGGCGATCACGATGTCCGAGCCTAGATGACCGATGCCATGAGATCGCCGACTCCGGGGCGCGAGCTGGCCGCTCGGGGGCGCGACGGGAAAGCGACGGCGATGCTGGACGCCTCGGTGTCGCTTTCCCGTCGCGAAGCGCACGCCCGGCGCGAGGCCGCTAAGCGGCCTCCGCCCGGGTGGAAGCGGCCCCGACGCGCCAGATCGCGCATCCGGACGCGCTAGATCATGGCATCGGTCATCTCGCGGCGGGTTAGAGTGGCTCGCGATGGCAGGCGGCTCGACCGAGCGGTCGTTCACTCCGGCGCTGTTTCGGTTCCTGCGGGAGTTGCGGGCGAACAACACGCGCGAGTGGTTCGCGGCGAACAAGGATCGGTACGAGGCCGAAGTGCGAGGCCCAGCGCTCGACTTCGTTGCCGACGTCGCCCCGCACCTCGACCGGATCAGCCCCCCACTTCGTTGCGGATCAGCGGCCCTCGGGCGGCTCGCTGTTTCGCATCCACCGCGACACGCGCTTCTCGAAGGACAAGTCGCCGTACAAGACCTACACCGGGATGCAATTCCGACACGAGCTCGGGAAGGACGCACACGCACCCGGCTTCTATCTTCACCTCGAGCCGAAGGCTGTCTTCGTCGGTGCCGGGATCTGGCACCCGGACGCGCCGACGCTCGCGAGGATCCGCGAGGCGATCGCCGACGATACGAAGGCATGGAGCGCCGGGAAGCGTGTCGGAGGACGCTTCGAGCTCGCGGGGGACAGCCTCAAGCGCGCTCCGGCAGGCTACGACCCGGAGCACCCGCTCATCGAGGACCTGAGGCGCAAGGACTTCATCTGCGTTGCAACGCTCTCCGAGGAGGACGTTTGCGCGCCCGGGTTCGTCGACGAGTTCGCCCGGATGTGCCGCGAGACGTCGCCGCTCGTCCGCTTTCTCTGCGCCGCCGTCGGCGCCCCGTTCTGAGATTTGGGGTCAGACCCCGAGACATGTCCGGCGGCGCCATGTCCAGGGGTCAGACCCCAGGTATTGACCCCAGGTATTAGGTATCTCGTCGCAGGCTACGCCGGCTCGATGTTCTGGTTCAGGTGGAAGACGTTGTCCGGGTCGTACTTCCGCTTGATCCGTGCAAGGCGATCGTAGTTCGGGCCGTAGGCGGCGCGCACGGCGTCGCCTCGGTCGTCATCCGAGAAGTAGTTGAGCCACCGTCGATCGACGAACGAGGGGCTCATCGACTCGAACGCAGATCGTGTCCAAGCGACGTTCTCCTCTGTCGCGTTTGGATCCGTCCAGACCGAAGTGATGAGGACGTTGAATCCTTCGTCGCGATGCGGGACGGCCGTGTCCGTGACGCCGACGCGCGTGACAGCGCCGTGAAAATGCTCGAATGCGATCAAGGTCATGGTCGAAGGCGTCGAGGCGTACGCGTCCACCGTTGCGTCGATGAGGTCGTCGTCAAGGGTCTTCAGGAAGCTCGACTTCCAGTAGTTGAGTGCGGCTCTTGGGTAGGCGGCGTCGAAGAGCGTGTTCACGACGGGATACGGCATCGGGCCGACTTCCGACATGACTGGCTCGCCGAAAGCGCGAACCGGCGCGAGATCATGCTCAGCCTGCTCGGGTGATCCTGCGTGGCAGATCGCAAACGCGATGAGCTTCGCGCCGGATCCGTCAGGTGCGTGGAGGAGCCCGCAGACGACGACGAGCTCGTCGGGAGCCGACACCGCGATCTCGCGATAGAAGCGGAGGACATCTCGTGCGGCGTCGAACGGGTATGCGATCACGCCCCCCACGACCTCGCGCAGCGGGAAGAGGCGATACTCGAAGGACGTCGCGACGCCGAAGTTGCCGCCGCCACCACGCAGCGCCCAGAAGAGATCGGGATTCGACTCGGCCGTGATGCTCAGGACGTCTCCGCTCGCCGTCACGAGCTCGACTGCAAGCAGGTTGTCGATGGCGAGCCCGTGGACGCCCGACACCCAGCCGATCCCACCTCCCAGCGTGAGACCCGCGATTCCGGTGGTCGAGACGGTTCCTCCGGTGGTCGCCAGCCCGTGAAGGGCCGCCTCGCGATTGAACTCGGCCCACGTAACACCAGCTTGCGCGCGAATGGTGAGCGCCGCAGGGTCGACATGGATTCCCTTCATCTCCGAGAGATCGATCATCAAAGCATCGTCCGCCACCGCACGGCCGGCGACGTTATGTCCACCGCCGCGCACTGAGATCTCGAGGCCTGTTTCACGTGCGAACGCGATCGCGTCTGCCACGTCGGCCGTACCGTGGCAGCGGGCGATCAGCGCCGGTCGTTTGTCGATCAGGCCGTTGTGCACGCTGCGAGCGGCGTCGTAGCCCGCGTCTTCCGGCCTGAGCAGCGCTCCGGAGAATGTCGCCGCAAGCGCGTCAAGGCGCTCTGTGTCGAGCGCCGCCATCGTAGTCATTGCTCACCTCCCGTTAAGGGCACCGTCGGGCTGAGTCTACGACTCCGCCGCGGTCAGCGTCGACGCGTAGCCGCGGTCCCGGCTGCGCCACACTCGAGCGAGTCACTTTCCACGGATGAACGCGAGGGCCGTCTCGGAAGCGCTGCCGGCTCGAGCGCACGGCGCACGAGCTCCCCATCGATCGCGCGAGCGCCCAGGGCCGCGAGCGCTCGATAGAACGGGGCCTGCGTGGCGGCTTCGGTGACCTCGGCAAAGAAGGTGGGGAGCCAGCGGCCGGCGTGATCGGATAGGAACGACGCGCTGATCTCGTCCAGGAGCTCGACGTCTTCGTCGCCCTCCGCGGCCGCCATACGCCTCAGCTCGAGGAACGCGAGGAACTCGAGCTCGCAGCCTGCGTGATCGGGCCGCTCGGCCGCCGGCCCGTTCGGCTCGGCTCCGAATGCACGGTAGAAGGCGGCAACGTCGGCCATCTGCCGTCCCTGCCGAATTGGGTCGAGCTCGTAGCTGCCCTCGTACGGCGCGACGCGCACCGTGCCGCCGAACAGGCCGAAGAACTGCGTGGCAAGCTCGTTGGCCGTGCTCGGCTGCACAGCGGCGAGGAGGTCGTCGATCTCTGGAGACGGCTCGAGCTCGCGCAGCCCCTCGGCGAGCACTTCGACCTCGGCGACCGTGGTCTCGGTCGGTGGAGAGAAGCCGAGGGAGAGAAGGCGCCAGAGCGCGGCAAGCCGCACCTCGGGAGCGGAGGCAGCGATCGTCATCGGCTCTCCAGAACGAGCGTCTGCCAGTTCGCGATGTGCTTGCGACCGCCGCGGTTCTCTTGTGAGCCCAGCCAGACTGCGAAGGCCACCGGCCACGAGGTTCCGGGCGCGAGTGCGTCCCCGACGTCCTTGCGTGTGGAGGGGACGGCGATGACGACTCGCCAGCGCCCGTCCTCGTTGTTTCCGTGACCGACCGCCGTCTGCCTCGAGAGATGCGTGACCGACCCGAACCCCTCGGCGACGACCTCCTCGACCGGCGACGAGCGCACGTTCTGCGAAAGGGGATTGCCCGCCTCGCGCCCGACCCAGTAGAGCTGCGCTGTCTTCGGCGGGAGCACGTCATCCGGCATCACGTCGTGCACGACTTCGGGGTAGATCTGGTCGACTCCCGTGTTCCCTCCCGAATCGATGTCGCGCTGCCACGTCGCGCGCCACTGGAGGATGTGAACGGGGCTACCAGGCCCGCCCATGGTCAAGGCCGGGGGTGCGCCGCTCCTCGTCGGAAGCTGGACTGCAACGGCATCGTGGTAACGACGGATGCCGTCGAGGTCGTCGACCGAGTCGTCGTCCCACTCGAGCAGCAGAGCGACCTCGGTCCCGTTGTGCAGGGCGCGCGCGTCGAGCGACGTTACTCCGGCCTTGTCGAGGAAGGGATGCGCGATCTGTTGCGGAGCCAGCGCGACGTATGTCCGTTCGGCGCCCTTCCAGGCGTCGGCGGACGGATCCGTGGTCGGAAGGTCGCCCTCGACGTACGGGGCGACGATCGGAGCGCCTTCGACGGCAGGCTTCTTGTTGTCGACTGCCACGGCGACCGCGGCGACGGCTGCACCGCCCACGACCAGGCCGCCTGCCGCCGCACCGCCGTAGAGGAGCGCGTCCTTGCGAGTGATCTGCGTGTCGGCCATCAGCCCCTCACGTGTTGTGGCGATAGCCGGTCATCGGCTCGCCCGCGACCTCCGTCGCGAACTCGAAGGGTCGAACGAACGTGGGCTCGCGTAGAGGCACGGCAACGATCTCCTCACCCGCCTCGTCGTATGCTCGCGCGACTCCTCCCGTCACGTCCCAGGTGTGCATGATCCGCTCGGTCGCGCCGAAGAGCATCAGCAGGCCGAGGAGCTCGGGGTCGTCCTTCGCGTTGCGGTACATCTCGATCGCCTCGTCGACGCCCGGGCCGAACATCTGGGTCAGGTACTTCGTCGGGACGTGCACGGGCGGGATGTAGTAGACGTTCGGCTCGAGCCCGAGCTGCGGATAGAGCGGCAGCGCGATCTTCCGGATGTGCACCAGGAAGTCGGCCGGCTTCCTGGGGTCGGCCTCGTCCGGCCCCGAGAGGTAGTTGGTCAGGCGCAGGCGCCCGATGCACGATGTCGTGCACTGCGTCTGGAGCCCCTGCTCGAGCTTCGGATAGCACCCGATGCACTTCTCCGAGACGCGCGTCTCGAGGTTGAACATCGTCTTCTTGTACGGGCACGCGGTGAGGCACTCCTGGTACCCGCGGCAGCGTGCCTGGTCGACGAGTACGATCCCATCCTCCGGCCGCTTGTAGATCGCCTCCCGCGGGCACGCGGCGACGCAGGCCGGGTACGTGCAGTGATTGCAGATCCGCTGCAGGTAGTACATCCACATCATCGAGTGCGGGTTGTCGGGGATGTACGTCGTGTCCGCGGCGTTCCCGGTCGGCTCGTCCTCGCCGATGTTCGGGTGCGACCAGTCCTCCTCTGCCGGCGCCCAGCCGAGGACGCGCTCGCCCTCGGGGGCAGCCTCGAAGATCGTCTGGCCCGCGTACACGTCGCCTTCCCACTCCTGCTCGCCGAGGAGCTCGAGGATGTTGACGTCCCAGCCCGTGGGGTAGAAGCCGAACGGCTTCGTCTCGATGTTGTTCCAGAGCATGTACTCCTGGCCCTTGCCCCATGTCCAGGTGCTCTTGCAGGCGATCGTGCAGCTCTGGCAGGCGATGCACTTGTTCGTGTCCATGATCATCGTGAACTGCTTCTTCGGCCGGTCCGCGGCGTACGGGTACTCCATGTCCCGCCCGAGCTGCCAGTTGCGCACCTTCGTCATCGATCAGCTCCCCTTCCGCTTGCGCTTGACGAACTCGCCTGCGAGGTAGGCCTGCATGGCCTCGGAGGGGTCGTCGGGGCGGAGCCCGAGCGTCACCGGGCGCCACTCGCCGACGCCCTCGTCGCCGCCGTCCTCCGCCTTCTCCACCTTGACGAAGCCCTCCTTCGGCGCGCCCGAAGGCGAGTGGACGTCCGCCTCGAAGCCCTTGCCGATCGTCTGCCCGAAGTACGTCTTGCGGTTCATCGAGTCGGTCATCTGGGTGGGGCGCAGGTACGCGCGGGTGCCCGACTGGTGGCTCCCGTGCCGGAAGAGAGACACGTAGCCCGTCTTCGGGTCCTGGGCGGGCCCGCCCGGCACGTCCTTCTGCGCCTGAACGGTGCCCGGCGTCGCCGCGTACATGTTGAACCAGGTGCGGATGACGCCTCGCGGCATCCCGGAGTAGACGCGGGCGCGCATCATGGCGCGCGCGACGTCGTAGTAGTCGTCGGAGCTCGAGGCGCCGCGGTAGGGCCGGTCCTCCGGGTCGGCGTCGAGCCAGATGTAGTCGCCGTCCTTGACCCCGAGCTCCTTCGCGTCACGGGGGTTGATCTCCGCGTACGCCTCGCCGGTCCAGGGTGTGCGCGAGTCGCGCCGGTAGGGATCCCCGAAGGGGCCGAAGAGCATCGCGATCCAGTCCGAGTCGACCGCCGTCGAGTGCGCGCCCCAGCGGTACTTCGGGGTCTGGAAGACGAACCGGTACGCCGGGTCCTTCTCGGTCAGCGGATGCTTCGAGAGCTTGAGCTCCTGCCACGTCCGCACGACGTTGCGGTACTGGCGCGTCTCCGCGTCCATCTGCGACTCGGGGACGCCGTAGTCCTCGGGCGACTTCGGATTGATCGACGGGTGCTTGCGGTTGGCGAGGATCGCGTTCGGCTCGTAGAAGGTCGCATCCACGGGCTCGCGCCAGACGGGGAGCGACTCCCCGGCGGCCTGCCACTCCGGCTCGGGGCGATAGAACTCGAGACGGCCGGTCGGCGTGTACCAGGGCTTGTCCTCCTGGCGCTGCTCCCAGCCCGCGTGGCGAGGGTAGGTCCTGACGTTCATGAGAAGCGGGACGCCTCTCGCGGAGCTCTCGTGCAGGTCGTCGAAGAGGATCCCGCGCGTCGCGTTCGAGCCGGAGAGAACGCGCTGCAGATACGGCGTCGGGTCCCCGTCGAGGACGCCCTTCCAGTACGCCTTCATCTGAGGCTCGTCCACGATCTCGGCGAGCGCCGCGGCGACGCCCGCGAGGATCTCGTAGTCGGAACGGGTGTTGTGGATACGGGCGAGCGGTGTCTTCGGGAAGGCGAGCAGGAACGGGTTCGTGCAGCTCGCCGTCATGTCCGGGAGCTTGAACTCGGCCCACGAGTCGGCCGGGAACACGAGGTCCGAGTACTCGCAGGAGCTCGTCCAGTGCCACTCGTTGCAGAAGATCGCGTCCTGCTTCGGGAGCGTGTTCTTGACGACGTCGAACGACCACTTCGCGTTGCCGAGCAGCGAGTTCGAGTTGCCGAACCAGATCAGCTTGGTCGGAGTCGGCATGTGGCTCTTGCCGGTGATGATCTCTTTGGGGGAGGAGAGCGGCCGCTCGCCGTAGTTCCAGTAGTGCGCCGACTCCGCCTTGTAGTAGCGCTTCACGCGCGCGGGCTTCGTCAGATCGGGCTCGATGTCGAACGGGTCCTCCGCGATCCACTGCCCCATCGCCTGGAAGAGCGAGCCGCGATAGTTGCCCGCGTAGCTCCCGACGTTCCCCGAGAAGTGGCCGATGTTGTCGGTCAGGGCCGCGACGAGGAAGTGGACGCGGCCGAAGAGGTCGGCGTTGAAGTAGTGGTTGGGGCCCATGCCGGCCGCGAGGAGCGCGTTCCCCTTGTTGGCCGCAAGCTGCTGTGCAAGGCTGCGGACGGCAGCAGGGTCGACGTTGCAGACCTCGGATGTCGTCTGCACGTCGAAGTTCTCGTCGAGGTACTCCTTGAGCAGGCTGAACGCCGTTCGCGCTTTCACCTTCGTCCCATCCGCGAGGGTGACGTCGAACGTGCCGAGCAACGCCGGGTCGCCGGCGAACTTCGCGCCGATCTCGTCGCGATTCACCGCTGCAGGACCGTTCGTCGCGCGATCCCAGTAGACGAAGTCGCCCCATTCCTCTCGAAGCTCGGTCGGAACGACCTGCTTACCGGCGGTGAATGGCGGCGCGGGGGGCGCCGCCAGCTCCTCTTCGGTCTTCAGGGTGACGTAGTTCTCCAGTGGCGCCTGTCGGTAGTCCTCGAACACGTCCCGTGCGCTGAGGCGCTCGCCCGTGTCGAGGCGGACGAGCAGCGGGAGGTCTGTGCGCTGCATCACCGCTTCGCGGTCGTAGAGCTTCTTCGAGATCAGCTCGCGGGCGACCCCGAGTAGGAACGCCGTGTCGGTACCCGGCCTGAGGATCACGATCTCGTCCGCCTTGTTCGCCGTCGGCATGTAGTCGGCGGAGATCACGACGACCCGCGTCCCCTTCAGGCGGGCGTCCCCGATCCAGTGGGCGTCGGGCATCTTCGTGCAGATCCAGTTCATCCCGATGAGCACGAGCAGCTTCGAGTGCTCTGCCGCGAAGAGGTCGAAGTCGACGGTCTGGCTTCCCGTGACCATGGGATGCCCGGGCGGGAGGTCCGTGTGCCAGGCGTAGTTGTCGAACGCGCGGCTGCCGACGATCTCCTCCTGTGGAACCGTCGGCCGAAGCCGCCGGTCGAGGAGCGCGAGCATGTTCGCGAAGCGGTAGAAGCCGAACACGCGCCCCACACCCAGGAGCGGCATCCCGCCGCGCAGCTTGATCGCCTGCACGCCCGCGCCGTGCATCGTCTCGACCATCGCCGGCTCGTAGCCCTGTTCGAGCAGCTTCTCCGCGCCCTCGTCGCCGCCGTACGTCTCGGCGACGTTCGCGATCGTCTTTGCCGCCGTCTCGAGGGCCTCGTCCCAGGAGATGCGGAGCCACTCGTCGTAGCCGCGCCTGGTCGTATCCATCTTCGGCGTGCCGTCGGGCCTGCGCGGGAAGCCCGCATCGACCCACTCTTTGAACCCTTTCCGGATCATCGGTGCCTTCACTCGGCGGTCGCCGTAGATGCGGCGGCCGAGGATCAGCCCCTTCTGGCAGATCCGTGGATCCCAGCGGTGGGAGGCCTGGTTGCCGTCGAGGTCCTTCGCCTTCCCGTAGCCGTAGGTCGGGCTGATGCGGACGATGACGCCGTTCTTCGTGTGCGCCCGAAGCAGGCAGTTGTGGGTGTCGTTGGGCGCGCAGGTGAAGACGAACGAGTCGTCTTCCGCGAACTGGTCGCGGTAGATCCGCTCCCAGCTGCGGTCGGGCATCTGCGCGAGCGGGTTCGCGATGGCTACGGCCTGAGAAGTGCTCTGCGCCGATGCACTCGAAAGGAACTGCGCCGGCAGGAAGAGCTCGGCGAGGCCGGCACCAGAGCCGAGGACGACCGCGCGTTTCAGGAGCTCTCGCCGCGACAGATCGGGCATCGCCGGAGAGCCTCGTCGCGTTTCCAGTGAGACGCATCGGCGCTGCCCCGCAGAGGCATTCCGTAGTTTCCCGCGGCGTGTCGAATGGGGTCAGACCCGTGGGTCAGACCCCGCGG
>JBCKBY010000003.1:0-57326 GCA_038910715.1 Gaiellaceae bacterium | reverse complement strand
TCGAGAAGCAGACGAATCCGAACGGCGATCCTCAGCAGTTCGCCTTCAGCGCCAACTATGACGCGAACGGCTTCTCGCTCTCCGACGGGCAGTCGAACAACTCGGGCGATCTCGACCCGGGCACTTACTCGGTCTCCGAGACCGTGCCCGTCGGCTGGGACCTGAAGAGCGTCGTCTGTAGTGACGGCAGCCTTCCCGGTGCGATTAACCTCGCGGCCGGCGAGACGGTTACCTGCGTCTTCAACAACGAGAAAGACGCGGCGATCATCGTCGAGAAGCAGACGAACCCGAACGGCGATCCACAGTCGTTCGCGTTCAACGCCAGCTACGACGGGGACGGCTTCTCGCTCTCCGACGGCCAGTCGAACAACTCGGGCGATCTCGACCCCGGCACCTACTCGGTCTCCGAGACCGTGCCTGCTGGTTGGGACCTCGAGTCGGCAATCTGCTCTGACGAGAGTCACGCGAGCTCCATTGCCCTCGCAGCCGGCGAGACCGTGACGTGCGTATTCACGAACACGAAGCGCGGGACGATCATCGTCGAGAAGCAGACGGCTCCGAACAATGCGCCCGGCAGCTTCTCCTTCAGTGGCACCGCCGCTGGCTCGATCGGCGACGGCGGACAGCTCGTCGTGTCGGGCCTCGTCCCAGGCACGTACACGTCGACTGAGGCCGAGGCTCAGGGTTGGAGCCTCACGTCGATCTCGTGCGACGACGAAAACTCGTCCGGAAGCCTCGGGACTCGGACGGCGACGTTCTCACTCGAGGCCGGCGAGACGGTGAAGTGCACGTTCGCCAACGCGAAGCTTGGTCAGGGCTCGATCGATGTCCAGAAGTCGGTGAGCCCAACCTCGGTCAAGGAGCCGGGAGGTCAGGTTACGTACTCGGTCTCGATCAGGAACACGTCCGCTGACGTCGACGTGACCATCACGAACGTCGTCGACGACAAGTTCGGCGACCTTGACGATGACGGCGGCAACGGATGCTTCGACGTGCCGATCAACATGGCGCCCGGCGAGGTGACGAGCTGCCAGTTCACGAAGCAGATCACCGGCGTTGGCGGTACTTCGCACGTCAACGTCGTCACGGCGAGCGGGACGGACGAGGCTGGGAATCCCGTCTCTGACTCGGACGATGCGAGGGTCGATATCACCCCGCGTCTGATCGACCTGGTGATCGTCAAGGAGGCGAGCTCGCCGACCCCGCTCAACGGCATCGTCAACTACTCGCTGACGGTGACGAACAAGGGTCCCGACACGGCGACGAACGTCCAGCTCGCCGACCCGGCTCCCGCGGGGATCACGTACCTCACGGCGAACCCGTCGCAGGGGACGTGCAACGTGAGCCCGGCGCTCATCACCTGCAGCCTCGGCTCGATCGCCGCGGGCCAGACGGTGACGATCGCGATCACCGGACGCGCGACGACGGTCGGGTCTCACACCAACACCGCCACGGTGACGGGCGGCGGGGGCCGCGAGACGAACCCGGCGGGCAACGTCGACTCGGCCGTTACGGTCGTGCCGGCGCCGCTCAAGCCGCCGACGGTGAAGCCGCCAGTGGTGGAGACCGACATCTGTCTCTCGTTGACCGTCTCGCCGAAGATGATCAAGGCGGATGGCAAGCCGGACAAGGTCACGGTGAAGGTGACGGCCGGCAAGAAACGAGTGAAGGGCATCAAGGTCGTCGTCAGCGGAGCCGGCGTCAAGAAGTCGGCGAAGACCAATGGCAAGGGCGTGGCGGTGCTCAAGATCAACCCGAAGAAGCCGGGTCTGATCACGGTCACCGTCGTCGAGACCAACCAGAAGCTCTGCGGCCCGAAGCGGATCGGGGTCGTGGGGGTATTCCTCCCGCCGCTCACGGGCTAGCGGAGAGGGGGCGCTACGCAAGGGCTGAGGGGCGGCTGCGGTCGCCCCTCGGCTCATGTGGGGTCTGACCCGGGGTCTGACCCGGGGTCTGACCCCACAGGTGGCGGAATGGGACGTGGCCCCTTCCGGATGGAGGAAGAACGCGGTGGTCACTCGAACGAGGAATTGCCCCTCCCTCTGGCGGGGGATACCCTGAGACTTGGCATGGAGACAGCGATTCCGATGAAGAGGTGGCCTGCCCTAGCGGCCGGCACGGTGCTCGTTCTTGCGTGCGCGCTGGCGCTGGTCCCGCGGGCAGGGGCCGGCTCGTCGAGCATCTCGGAAGTGAACGTCGTCGGGTCGGGAACGATCGCCTGGCGGCAGATCGCGGTTCTCGCGGAGCCGAACGCGGACGCGACGCGCACGGCGGTGCTGAAGCAGTTCCGCCCGGACTTTCGTCCCCAGTACGTAATGGCTCTCGACGTCGTGAACGTGAAGAAGACCGGGAGGCCAGCCTGGTATCGGATCAGCATCCCCGGCCGCCCGAACGGGCGCACGGGCTGGGTGCGGGCTGCGTCCGTCGAGCTCTGGCCTGTTCGTAAGCGGCTGATCATCTATCGCGGCGCACGGCGCTTCGAGTTCTGGGACGGCAACAAGCTCGTTCGCGCAGGGAAGGTCGCGGTCGGCAAGCCGGGGGCCGAGACGCCGCTCGGTCTCTTCTACGTGACGGACAAGTTCGATCCGCGCGTCGACCCAGATTGGTCGATCCTCGGCAACTACGCCTTCGAGACGAGCGCCTACTCGAAGCTCACCGACTGGCCCGGCGGAGGGAGCGTCGGTATGCACGGGACCCCGTGGCCGTCACTCCTCGGGCAGGCCGTCTCACATGGCTGCGTCCGGGTGCACAACGACAGCATCGAGTTCCTGCGCAACCGCGTCCCGCTCGGGACACCGGTCAAGATCGTCCGGTAGGGCAGGCCCGCTTCGATTTAGGAGGATGCGGCGACGAAGGCGTACGGAATAACGCTTTCGCTTGCGAGCCGACGGTATGCGCCCGTTGCTGCAGGGGCCGACGCGAGGTCGCGAAGCTTGTAGCCGCCGTCGAGGAAGCGGTGGCCGGCAACGAACGGCCGCCAGGATCCGCCTCCGCCGTACGACACGGAGACTCGCTCGAAGCGGAATCCGAAGCTGTTGCACGCTGCTTCGCCGCCGTTCCAGCTCTCTGCGGTGGCGATAGGCGCCCAACGACCAGACGATTCGCGAAGGCGCACCGGCTCCGTTGCGGCTTGATCATCGACCCAGACCCGCCACCAACCGGGCCGTCCAGACATCTCGAGGACTGCAATGCGGTGGCTCCTACCCACCGGAACGCCCTGCTCGAGGAGGATGAACTCGGGGTCGCGCCCCTCGCGGGTGATCTCCGCGTAGATGAACGGATCCATCCCCGGCATCGAGGCGACACCCGCCTGGATCCATGCGTCCTGACCGTTGGCGCCCTGTCCGGGGCCCCCGACGCCTACCCAGCCCGCGACATGGCCGGATGCGACACTTGGCTCGCGGACGAGTGTCAGGGTCGCGCGGACTCCGTGGCCGGTATAGGTCGCCTGGTGCCCGGCGTACGCATAGCCGTTCTCACTCAGCGCGTCGCCGCACGCGCGGCCAGCTGTTGCCGTCTTCGAAGCACCGACAAGCGTCGCTACGGCGAGAGCGCCAACAAGGACTGCGAGGAGGGGCCGCATCCGCACGCGGTTGTCGTCGGCGCGCGGCGTGCGCCGAGCGATCCCTCTTTCTTGCGATCAGGTCCCCGCCGGGTCTGGCGTTAGCCACCCCCCAGAGCTCAGCGGGCGCCGACGACGAATCGCGTCGCGTCACCGCGCTTTACGAGATCCCGTGTTCCTCGGCGCGCGCGTGCTCGGCTTCGTGCGGGATGCCGCCGAAGTCACAGATCACCGTTAGGTCGTTGTCCCAATGCCACAGGATCACGTCGTCGGTGGCCTCAGCGCACGCGGCGATGATGTAATCGATGGGGCGGCGGCGATGTGCACCGTCGGTCGTGTGAGCCAGTCCTCGAAGCAGTCCGACTGCCCGATCCATCGTCGCCTCCCCGACCGACAACCAGCTGAGATGTTGCCAGACGGCTGCCCAATCCTGGTCGAGTTCGGTTCCCGACGGCGGGCCGGTAAGGACCTCGAGTGCGATGGGGGCGCAGGTCGCAACCTCGTCTACGGCGATTCGATCAACGAGAAGACGGGGCAGATAGGTCCCGGGATGCTTGCGAGCTCCGATCCAAATGGACGAGTCGGTGAGATAGAGCGGCACCGGCTAGTCCCTGCGCAAGACCGGAATCCGCTGACACGCGGATTCCGGTCGCGCGAAGATCCTTGAAGGCGGTCGCTTCGCGGCCACGTCGCCGTTTCGCATCATCCGTTAGCTCCGGGACTCTCGCCACGCAGCCAATGTCAGCTCGTCGGGAAGGTGTAGCTCCCCGTCCTCGACGTACCGAGCTGCTCTCGCGAGAGCGTCTCGCCGGTTGACCTCGGCGAGCGCACGATTCACGGTCTCCTTGATTCCGCTCGTACCCAATACGGTCTCGGCCTTCGCGAGTTCCTCAGTATCGATTTCGACTGTCGTTTTATGGAAGGACATGATCGAAGACTATAGCTCATGTGACACTCTCTGTATATCGACTATCGACATCGACACCATACGCAAGGAACAGGAGCGGCACCCGCCTACAATGCGCCGCGATGGCGACGACCGAGGATCGCGGCGCGTCCGACTCGGTCGGGGCCTGGCGCGAGAAGGTCTACGACCGCGCGCCTGAGCGCTCCGACGAGCTCTTCTCGACGATCTCGGGCGTCGAGAACGACCCGCTCCATACGCCGGAGACTGTGGATGTCGACCACGCCCGCGACCTCGGCTACCCAGGCGAGTATCCATTCACGCGCGGCGTGTACCCCTCGATGTACCGCGGTCGACTCTGGACGATGCGACAGTTCGCCGGGTTCGGCACCGCGAAGGAGACGAACCAGCGTTTCCGCTATCTCCTCGATCACGGCCAGACAGGCCTGTCGACCGCCTTCGACATGCCGACGCTCATGGGCTACGACTCGGACCACGCGCGCTCGCTCGGCGAGGTCGGGCGCGAGGGCGTCGCCGTCGACTCGCTCGACGACATGGAGACGCTCTTCGACGGCATTCCGCTCGGCGATGTCTCCACCTCGATGACCATCAACTCGCCGGCAGCGATCGTGCTTGCGTACTACGTATGCGTCGGAGAGCAGCAGGGCGTTCCGCGCGACCGGCTCCGAGGTACGGCACAGACCGACATCCTCAAGGAGTACATCGCCCAGAAGGAATGGATTTTCCCGCCCGAGCCGTCCATGCGGCTCGTCGTCGACATGATCGAGTTCTGCGCTCGCGAGATGACGCTCTTCCACCCGATCTCGATCTCCGGGTACCACATTCGCGAGGCCGGCTCGACAGCGGCACAGGAGCTCGCATTCACGCTCGCGGACGGGTTCGCGTATGTCGAGGCAGCCGTAGAACGCGGACTCGACGTCGACGACTTCGCGCCGCGGCTCTCGTTCTTCTTCAACGCGCACCTCGACTTCTTCGAGGAGATAGCGAAGTACCGCGCGGCGCGAAGGATCTGGGCCCGTGAGATGCGCGACCGCTTCGGCGCGCGCAGCGAGCGCTCGCTCCTGATGCGGTTCCACACGCAGACCGCCGGCGTCTCGCTGACGGCGCAGCAGCCGGAGGTCAACATCGTAAGAACGGCGCTCGAGGCGATGGCTGCAGTGCTCGGCGGCACGCAGAGCCTGCACACGAACTCCTTCGACGAGGCGCTGGCGCTCCCCACGGAGGAAGCTGCGCGACTCGCCCTCCGCACGCAGCAGGTGATCGCGCACGAGTCCGGAGCCGTGAACACGATCGACCCTCTCGGCGGCTCCTATTACGTGGAGCACCTGACGAACCGGATCGAGGCGCAGGCGTACGAGTACTTCGACCGAATCGACCAACTCGGCGGAGTCATCCCGGCGATCAAGGAAAACTTCTTCCAGCGGGAGATCGCCGACTCGTCCTTCCGCTACCAGGCAGAGGTCGAGTCGGGTCAGCGTGTCGTCGTCGGCGTGAATCGCTACCAGTTGGACGACGAGGAGCCGATCCCGATCCTGAAGATCGACCCGGCGCTCGAGCAGCAGCAGATCGAGCGACTGGCGACGGTCAAGGCGCGGCGAGACTCGGCGGTCGTGGAGTCTCGGCTCGCGGTGCTCAAGGCGGCGGCGGAGAAGGAAGGCGTCAACCTCATGCCGCCGATCATCGAGGCGTCGCGTGACTACGTGACGCTCGGCGAGATGTGTGATGCGCTCCGCGAAGTTTGGGGCGTGTGGCGCGAGACCCCCGTCTTCTAGGCGCGGCCTGTAACGCGCTCATAGACGGCTTCGAAACGCTCGGCAACGACGTCCCAGCTCATCGACTCACGGATGAGCGTTCGTCCGTTCGCGCCGAGTCGCGCGCGCAGGTCGGGATCTCGAGCAAGCGCCACGATTGCGTCGGCAAGTGCCTCCGAGTCCTTTTCGTCGACGAGCAGTCCGTTCTCGCCCGAATGCACAAGCTGAGCAAGGCCACCGACCCGCGTTGCAACCAGCGGCTTTCCCGCTGCCATCGCCTCGAGAGCGACGTTCGGCAATCCGTCGACGTACCCGTCGTAGTGAATCGATGGCACGACGACCATGTCAGCGGCTGCGACGTACGCGGGTATGGCGTCACTCGAGGCCATTCCGGCGAACCTCACCGTCTCCCCGACCCCGAGCGAGTGAGCTCGAGCCTGCAGGCTCTCGCGGAGATCCCCGTCTCCAACGAACACGAGCCTCAGCTGCGGCAGAGCGAAGCTCGCTCTGGCGAAGGCATCGATCAGGTACTCGAAGCCTTTCCAGTGAACGAAGCGACCGATGCCGCAGATGACCGTGTGGTCGCCACCCAACCCGAGCTGTGCACGGATTAGGGTCCGCGCCGCAAGGTTCGGGGCGAAGGCGTCCGCATCGGCACCGTACGGAATGAGCTCCATCTGGCACCGGGCTCCGAGACCTCTGGCGCGCTCGAGGAGATCCTCGCTCGGCGCCGTGACTGCGGCCGCACGAGAGAAAGACGAGCGCGCGAGCCGTCCGAGCCATCCGGACCGTTGCGAGACGGAGATGTCCGACCCGTGCAAGCTGAGGACGAGGGGGATCCGGTGGCGCCGGGCCACGAGCGCGCCGATCGGTCCATTGGGAATGACCCAGTGCGCATGGACGAGGTCGAACTCTCCTCGGGCCAACACGCGGTTGCACGTCCAGAGCGCCGAGGTGGCCACCGCTGGCGCGAGTGCGTACAGAGGGCGTTTGATCCGCACCCCGGCCTCCAGCGATTCGGAATACCCCCACGGAGTCCAGGTCCGTCGAGGCGAGTACCGGTACGGGTGGTACTCAACACGCCCCTCGACTGGTGGGCGCCTCCACTCACGGTTTTCGGGGAGCACGAGGTGGATCGAATGGCCTCGCGACGCCAAGTGGCGCGTGATCGACTGGATAAACGGCGCCGTCGGATCGCCTTCATAACGAGGGTACGAGGACGTGATCGACAGCACCTTCATGCGCGTGCAACTCAGATGATCGACTTCAGCGCAAGACTTCCGCGACGACCTGCTCGCTGCGCTCCCGATCGCCCATCCGCTCCTCGTGCTGTGACGTGATCATCTCGGAGAGCAATCCGAGCGAGACGAGCTGGATGCCGACGACAACGAGCAGCACTCCGAGCGTCAGGAGCGGTCTCGTCCCGATGCCCTCGCCCCACAGCTTCAGCACGGTTAGGTAGAGGAGAATGACGAACCCGATAGCACCCATGAAGAGTCCGACTCCGCCGAAGAGGTGGAGCGGCCGATGCCGGTAGCGGCCCATGAACGTGACGCTCAGCAAGTCGAAGAACCCGCGCAGGTACCGCTCCGATCCGTAGCGAGAGCGACCGTGTTGGCGCGCCCGATGGTTCACCGGGATCTCGGCTACGCGAAAGCCCCTGTAGGAGGCCAGAATCGGGATGAAGCGGTGGAGCTCCCCGTAGAGGCGAATCCCGTGGAGCACTTCCGAGCGGTACGCCTTCAGGCCGCAGTTGACGTCGTGGAGCCGAACGCCCGAGACGAGCGCAGTCGTCCAGTTGAACAGGCGCGAGAACAGCCTCCTCAGCAAGGGGTCGTTCCGCCGCGTCTTCCAGCCGGACACGAGATCGAACCCCTCGTCGAGCTTCGCGAGCAGCTCGGGGATCTCCGCCGGGTCGTCCTGGAGGTCGGCGTCGATCGTCACGACGATGTCGCCGCGCGCCTCGAGGAAGCCGGCCTGCAGCGCAGCAGCCTTGCCGAAGTTGCGGCGAAGGTGCACGACGACGACGTTCGTGGTCTCGGCATGGAGTCGTTCGAGTGCCGCCATGCTCCCGTCGGTCGATCCGTCGTCGACGAAGACCACTTCGAACGGTTGGCCCTGCGAGTCGAGGGCGTCCGCGATCTCTCGATACAGCGCATCGAGCGAGTGCTCTTCGTTGAGCAAGGGGACGACGACAGAGATCACGCCATGAGGGTATCGGCCTCGGCGGGCGGTGTCTTCAGCGTCGGGCCGCAACACGGAGGCGACGGGCGAACGCGATGAGCTGCGCTGTCTGTCCAGCCACTTCTTCATCGCTGCCGATCGGTCCGATCAATTCTTCGGGAGTACCGATCTGACGGAGGAAGCGTGCCTCGGCAACGCTCCGGAGGCGGCGCCGCCGATGTGGGGGTAAACCCGCGTCCAGTCGAGGTACCCGAGTGACGGCTGCAGCGCGGCGTGACCGCCAGCCCGCGTAGGTCAGATCACGGCTGCTCATCCGACGGACTGTAGCTCGCTCGCTCGATTGTCTCTGCGATCTCAGCAAGCTCCCACTCTTGATAGTTCCGTCCTCCCTTGATCTCGACACTCACTCGCCGAAGCTCGATAAGAGCGAACCCAAGACCCTCTTCTTCAGCTCGTCGGTCGAGTCGACCCTGGTCGACGACATCGCTGGAAAGTAGGTGTGCTGCATGCCGAAACCCACTCAGCGCACCCCAGTAGACCCACTCTCGAAGACGCCAGAGAAGGAGATCCTCAGGTGAGAGTATGAGCACCCGTCGCCCGCTTGGCAGCTCCGCTGATTCGGCACGGTCGCCAGGCTCGAGGGCCTCACTCGGTGCCTCGAAGGCCACGCTGCCGGCCTCCAACAGCCAAACGCGCCCGTCCTGGCGGAAGCCGAGAGCTTCCAAGCGCTCTGAGAAGCCGGGCGGGCGCTCCATGACCACATCGATGTCGCCTGTTGCGAACGCGCTGTCACTCCAGTACGCGAGCGCCAGTCCGCCGACGACCACCGGTTCGATTCCGAGGCCGCGGAGTGCATCGCTGATAATTGCGGCCACCTCGAGAAGCCTTTCCGTTGGGTCGCCGGTCGCCGCGACCTCGAGCAACTCGCCCCTAAGCTGTTCGAGAAGCTCGCCCGATGCCACCCACGGTTCTTATCAACGTCGTAGGACAGCCGGCCACGGCTCAGCTCGTCTGGGGTCTGACCCCACGGGTCTGACCCCCGAAGCGGAGCGCAGGCTAGACGTCGAGCTCGAGCCCGTCGTATGCGAGCTCGTACTCCTCCGGGGTCGGCAGCTCGCACGGGCGGTGCGTGACGAGGAGCCGCTTGGCGCCCGAGGCTTCGAACGCCTCCACCGCCTCCTCGAGCGAGAGATGGCCGCGGGGCTGGCCGTCGAGCTCGCCTCGGAGCAACGTCGCCTCGCAAACGAAGAGGTCGGCGTCGCGTGCCGCCTCGACCAGCTCCGGGGACGGGGCCGAGTCACCCGAGTAGGCGAGCACCGCGCCATTCGACTGCACGCGGAAGGCGTACGTCTCGAGCTTGTAGTGCGGGACGCGCGTAGCAGTCACGGCGAGCTTCCCGATCTCGAACGGTACGTCGGGCTCGTACTCGCTCAGATGGAACGTGCGCTCGAACATGTCCGGGAAGCCGAGACGTTCGCCGAGCGCCGTCAAGAATGCCCCGCCGCCGGGTTGCACCCATAGCGCCGGCTTCGGCACGGGGCCGTTCGATGCGAGGTAGAAGCTGCCCCAGACCCACGGCACGAGGTCGCCCCAGTGGTCGAGGTGGAAGTGGGTGATGGCGATCGCGTCTACCTCTGGCCACATCGCAGTCTCCCTCAGGCGGCCCAGCACTCCCGGGCCACAGTCGAGCAAGACGCGGCTGCCGTCGGCCTCGAGCATGTAGCCCGAGTGTGCGCTGCCAGGGTTCGGCCACGCCGGCGAGGAGCCGATGACGTTCAGGCGCACCGCGGTATTCTGCCCATGTGGCCGGGACGATCCGAGTGGTTATCGCGAAGCCCGGTCTGGACGGCCACGACCGCGGCGCCAAGATCATCGCGAGGGCCTTGCGCGATGCCGGAATGGAGGTCATCTACACGGGCCTCCATCAGACGCCAGAGCAGATCGTCGAGACCGCGATCCAGGAGGATGCGGACGCCGTTGGAGTGTCGATTCTCTCCGGCGCGCACATGACGCTCGTGCCGCGGATCGTCGACGGGCTGCGCGCGAACGGCGCCGAAGACGTACTCGTTGTCGTAGGAGGAACCGTGCCGCCAGACGACGCGGACGAGCTCAAGGCGCTCGGCGTGGCCGAAGTCTTCGGGCCGGGCGCCACGACTGGCGAGATCGTGGACTTCCTGCGCGGCGCCGTCGTGGCCTGACGGCGGTCACGCCATTGGGACGCGTGCACGAGCCACGAGGCCGGTGCCGAGGCCGGTGCCTCCGAAAGGGCTCTGGAGGATCTGAAACGGAAAGGCGACAGCACGCATCAGCGCTGCGCGTCGAATAGAGGGCTGCATCCAGCGCCCGCTCGCAGCTGTTCGCTCTGGAAGTGTGGGCGCGTGAGGTCGCCTTCGGGCGAGCACGTTGCTTCCGGCGACGAGGGCGTAGCCGATGGGGAAGCCATAGGTTACGACGTCTACTTCCGCCAAGCCCGCGTCGGCCAGTGCGAGCTCAAGGTCGTGGCGGTCGTATCGTCGGTAGTGACCCTGTCTCATGTCAGTATCTCCGAAGCGTTCTCGACCTGCGGGAACGCTGACAAGAAGCCAGCCGCCGCGCTTCACGTGGCGTTGCCAGTCGACGAGCGCCCCCGGTCGTCCTCGATGTGCTCCAACACCTCGAGAGCACAGACCACATCGAACAACTCATCAGCTTCGTACTCGGTATCCCGTATCGGTAGGACCGTTCCGGCGGCTCCGATCTGGTGAACTGCGGCGGCGAACGACGCGGGGTCTGGCTCGAGCCCTACGTACTTGAAGCGGCGCGCGAGCAGCGCCCCCATCGATCCTTTCCCAACGCCGATCTCGAGGATGGTCTCGACACTTTCGGGGAGCAGGCGTCGAAGGACGTCATAGCGGAGCCAAGCGTGGACTGTCATGGGAGGTGTACGGATCGATCTCACGGTGCAGGAAGGTACATACCTCGGCGGCTGCGACAGGGTCGTCGAGGCCTCCTAGCCCATCGTCCAGTGCGAACGGCACGATTGGCACTTCCGGTATGGATTCCGAGGCCGCATGCTGAGTTGGTGCGCGCGATGCCCGTAGAGGGAGGCGGTCGTGTGCGCGTGCGCGGCCTCTGGGTCGCCGGTGAGCGCACCGTCGGACGGGTCGCGCTCGGGGTTCTTCTCGTGCTGACTTTCTGGTGGTGGTACGTCCTCGCGGTACAGGGCTCTCCCGGAGACTGGGCGTTCGACTTCCGGCAGTTCTGGCAGGGGGCGAACGACGTCGTCAACGGGGTCTCGCCGTACCCGAGCGCCGCACTGCTCGGCACGGCGGGCGATCACCTCGATCCCGAAGGCATCCGAGAGGTGTTCCGCTTCCCGTACCCCGCCGGCGCAGCCGTCGCTCTGGCGCCGCTCGGTCTGCTCGGCTTCCACACCGCGGCTGCCGTTTGGAGCGCTCTGCTCACCGTCTCGCTGCTTTTGGCCGTCTGGATTCTTGGTGTGCGCGACTGGCGCGTGCTCGCAGTGGTGATCAGCTCAGCACCCGTGATCACGGCCGTACGTCTCGGAACGCTGACGCCGGTGCTGATCCTGCTGCTCGCTGTGGCGTGGCGCTGGCGGGATCGACGCTGGGTGGTCGGAGGCTCGCTCGCGCTCGCAATCTTGCTCAAGCTTTTCCTCTGGCCGCTGGTCGTCTGGCTGGCCGCAACGCGGAGGTGGGCGGCGGCGGCGTTTGCTGCTGCGCTTGCCGCCGGTGCGACCCTGGCGGCATGGGCGGCGATCGGGTTCGACGGCCTTGCCGACTACCCGGAGCTCCTGCGGCATCTCTCGGACGTCGTTGCCGACCGCGGCTTCTCGTTCGTCGCGCTCGGGGTCGAGGCGGGACTGCCCCGGGGTGTCGCAGACGCGCTTCCTTGGCTCGTGGGGTTAGTTCTGCTCGCGGGGGTAGTCGCAATCGCGCGTCGCAAAGGTGGAGACCGCAACGCGTTCTCTCTTGCCATCATCGCCGCTGCGGCTCTCACTCCGATCGTGTGGCTCCACTACTTCGCGCTGCTCGTCGTCCCGCTCGCACTCGCCAGGCCGAGGATCTCTTGGGCGTGGGGATTCATGTGGATCTTCTGGCTCATTCCGGCTCAGGAGAACGAAGGTGACCTATGGCGGATCCTGCTTGCGATCGCGATCTCCGCGGCGGTTGCGGCAGTCAGTGCAGGCTCGGTCAGAAGCTCGACGACCGTGAAAACTCGATTTCGCGGGGTCGGTAATGCGTGATGTCTCGCATGCATCGGTGTCGCCAATCGAGACATCCGAGAGCGGATTGAGCGTCAGACTCGACAGCGGGTCTCTCGGTCGACTGCGGACGAGCTCTGTGACTCGTGACGTCGTCATCGCGAGCGCGATTGCGCTCGCCCTCGGTCTGATCAGACTCGGAACCCCGTCCCTGTGGGTCGACGAAGCCGCCACTGCCCGCGCGGTCGACTCCTCGTTCCTGAACCTCTTCGACGGGTACCACGGCCTCTACTACTCGATCGAGACGCCGTGGACGTTCTTCGCGGGTACGTCCGAATGGGCGCTCCGACTGCCCTCGGTGTTCGGAGCGATGATCGCGTGCGCGCTTCTGGTGGTACTGGCCCACAAGCTCTTCGACGGGTGGGTTGCCCTGGTCAGTGGCTTGTTCCTCGCGGCCAATCCGTTCGTCGTCAAATGGTCGCAACAGGCACGCGGCTACACATTCCTCCTCGTGGTGAGTCTTCTCGCCACGCTCCTCTTGCTTCGGGCGCTCGAGCGCGGTTCGCGCGGCGCCTGGGCGCTCTACGGCGTCGCGTTCGCGGCCGTGCTCGTGTGGCACCCCGTCGCGGGGCTCGTGCTCATGCCGGCTCACGCCGTCCTCCTCTACCAGCGGCGTGAGCGCGTGTTCCCGCACGGTCTGCTCGCGGCCGTCGTCATCTGCGCCCTGGGGGTGCCGTGGGTAGCGCAGATTGCGATGCGGTCGAGCGGTGAGGGCGCTTCGATCAACTGGCTCAAAGCCCCGTCAGCTGAGGTCGCGGCGCGTGCGGTGTCGGACATCTCCGGGGCCGCTGGGCTCGGACTTCTTCTCGCCCTGGTCGGGCTCTGGCTCCTCCGTAGGGCCGGAAAGGCGAATCTCGCCGTCTGGCTCGCTGCGTGGGCCTTCGCGCCGTTCGTGCTCGCGCTGGTCGTCTCGATCGTGAAGCCTGTGTTCCTCGACCGCTATCTGATCGTGGCCGCGCCGGCGTTTGCGCTTCTCGCCGGCGTCGCGGTGACGGGGGTAGCGCCCCGACTTCGGGCGGTGGCCGTCGTCGCGGCCGTCGTCGCGACGAGCATCGGCCTCGTCGCGTGGTACTCGTCCGGAGATGGGGGCAACTGGCGCGGCGAAGACTGGAGAGGTGCTGTCACGACGGTCCTCGAGAGACGCGGGGAGAACGAGCCGATCGTGGTCGCCCCGTGGTCGGCGAATCCGTCGGCGACGTACTACGGCGCGCGAGTGGTCGACGTCTCGACTTCGGACTCCATCTGGGTTCTCACTTGGTCGGAAACCGGTAACGAGCTCCTTCAGTCGGATCGCCGGGCGCTGGGCTTCGGGGAGCACCGGCTCGTCGAACGACTGCAGTTCGGATGGAGGGTGAGCGCGCAGCACTGGGTGAGGCAACGGTGACGTTCGCGAGCCTTTTCCGGGACTCATGATTCTTCTCAGTGTCTAGCGCGCCGGAGCTATGAACCAGACGCTCATCTCACCGCCGCGGGCGTACTGCTCGAACCGATAGTGACGCGTGCCTGGACGCTGAGCACACGGGATGGAAACGGGCGCCAACCGCCACGAATGCACGACGAGAACGGCTTCCTCTCGACGGTTACACACCCGCGAAATGCCAGCAGGGGTACGGATCTTCAGCACGGGATGGTTGAGATAAAACGCGAGATCTCCGGGTTGCAGCATGTACGTAAACACCGGTGCTGAAGCTGGAGCCTGATCACGAATCGTGGCCACCGCGTCCTTGTGCGCTTCGCGCGGGAGTCGCATGACCTGAGCGATGTGAGGTGCGGACGCGACGATGAGCAAGACGAGCGTCGTCAGCGCGACCACGGTGCGAACGAGCGGTGGGCGCGTCGTGAGGCGAGCGACGATCGATGCCAGACCACTTGCGAGGAACATGAGGAGTGGGACGAGAAGGAAGCTGAGGAACCGGGGTACGGCGCGGGTTTCGGTCGCCCAGAGAACCACGACCGTACCGACCACGCCCGAGCCGAGAATGAGTGCAGGTCCTCGTCGGCGCAGGAGCGGGCTTGCGCTGATCGGGAGCAGCACCATGACGGTGATAGGAAGCCAGAGGAAGCTCGAGACAGGGACACGACCGTCGATCCACAGAAGACCTGGAAGGAGGATCCGATCGAAAGGCGCAGTGACGACTCCCACCGTGTCGATCGGTGTGCCGAACACCTGCCGCGAGCTCTCCGCGAGCTCGTCGAAGTTAGGCGCGTACCAGGCGGCGAGTGCGAGGATCGACGCGGCCAGCCCGACCGTCGTCCGGACGCGCACGCGAGAGTTGGTCAGCAAGATCGCACCCGTGGCAAGGAACGCGATCCCGAAGTTCGGGAGCGTCCACGTGCCGACGAGCCCCGCTGCGCAGAAAGCGACGATTGTCCAGGTCCGCCCCGAGCGGTCTGCTTCCAGCGCGGCCACGATCAGGACGCTCATGGCGAGAAACGCCAAGCCGTATCCGCGCGCTTGGCGCGACAGGTCGAGCAGTAAGGGCGCAACCGTGGCGAGGAACAGGAAGAACACGCCCGACAACGGGCTCACGCGAATGTGAAGCCACGCCGAGACGACGATCACTCCCAGGATGAACGGGATCACCGACCAGAGTCGAAGGGCGATCTCGGACTCTCCAATGAGTGAGGTCGTCGCCCATGCGAGCAGGCTGAAGAGCTCGTGGTTGTTCGGGAAGTAGTGACCGATGAGGATCGCATGAGGTCCGGCGGCGACGAAGTCCCGGACGGTCACGATCTCGTCGTGCCAGTAGCTCCGGTCGAGTCCCGTGAACCGTGTCCAGCACAGGATCGAGCCGAGGATCGCGTAGGACGCCACGGTGACGACGTCGGCACGGTGACCGCTCAGCCGGAAACGGCTGGAAACCGCCGATTCGCTCAAGTCAAGCGGCAACGTACGAGCGTACGAAGCACGCGGATCCCGTCGAGCGACGTGAGCTTCTTCCCTGCCTCACGGCCGCGCGCCCTGTAGGAGATCGGCACCTCGTGGATTCGCTCGCCCGCGCGGAGCACCCGCGCGGCGATCTCGGGCTCGATCGCGAAGCCTCGCTCACGCAGCGGTAGCGACCGGAAGAGCTCGGTGCTCATCGCCTTGTGGCACGTCATGACGTCGGAAATCCAGCAGTTGTAGAGGACGTTGGTCACGAGCGTGACGGCCTTGTTCCCCATCACGTACCAGAAGCTGAACGATGACTGCGACGTCCACGCCCGCGTTCCGAAGACGACCTTCGCGTCGCCGGAGACTAGGGGCTCGAGGACCTCGGCGAGGTCGGCAGCGCGGTATTCGAGATCCGCGTCGAGGATCGCGGCGAACTCGCAGCTCGCATGCGTGAGGCCGGTCCGCACTGCAGCTCCTTTGCCCTGATTCTCGGGGTGGAACACGACGCGCACATTGTCCGGCCAGGTACGCGAGCCGAGCAGCTCTCGCGTGCCGTCGGTTGAGCCGTCATCGACGATGATCAGCTCGCGGCTCGTGACCGGGAGCTCGGCCGTGAGCGCGTCGTCGATCGCCGCCTCGACGGTCGCACGCTCGTTGAAGACGGGCATAAGAATCGAAAGGCCCCCGGACATGCTTCGTGAGTTCGACCGCCTCGGCCGACGTCCTACCGCGCCTTTGGCGCAGGTGAGACGCGGCCCAGAACGAGCTCCCCCGGTGCCCCGAGGATTGCCTCCGTCGTCGCGTTGGCCTTGAGCGTGGACGCTGCCACGGCAACTGGTTTCTTGAGCGTTCGCATCGTCGATCCCGAGAGCTGGTCGAGCGACGGCGCCACCGAAGCGCCGAGAGGAACCGTGAGCTCGACGATGCGTGTGCCGATCTCCAGCCAGCGACCTCCTGGGTACTGCCTAACACGGTTGACATCGAGCGTGGCCGCGCCTGCACCGGCTGCGATCAGCATTCCTCGCAGACCGAGGCTGAACACGGTGTCCTTCCCGGCGGCGAAGAGCGGCCGGCTTGCGCGTTTCAGGTGCTTGAACGGATTCACGTCGGCGCCCCCGTTCGGGTGCACCTCGAAGTGCAGGTGCGGGTTGCCGTTCGCGTCACCAGAGTCACCGTTCCAGGCAACCTGCTCGCCGGCTGTGACGCGCGCCCCGTCCGGGACGGCGAAGGTGACGTCCTCTGCGCAGCCACCCTTGTTGTCGTTCCGGCCGGTCAGGTCGTTGTTCAGGTGGATGTAGAGGTACATCGTCCCGCTGCGTCCGTAGAGGTAGAGCATGCAGCCGCCGAGGCCCGAATCCGCGTACTCGACGCGGCCGTCCTCGACGGCGACAACGGGTGCTCGCCACGGGTTCTCCATGTCGATTCCCGCGTGCCGGCCGTTCCCGCGCGGGTCTCCGTAGTTGTCCCAGAGATCCGTCTTTGCGACGAGCGGGAACACCAGGCGTGGAACCCCCTGTTCTCGTCCGTTCGCCGCTGGGGTCGTCAAGCCGGCGGCCGCCAGGCCGGTGAGGAGGAATGCGACAAAGGTCGCTCGTGCTGTCGTCCGGTGGCGTCTCATGACGAAGATGGTGCTCCGGTTCGCGCTCGAAGGGCGGGAGGCTACCAGACCATCGGGAGCTCTTCGGCCGGATCGTTACCGGACATCGGGCTCGACCGGGCCCGGCGAAGGTTCGTTGCGGATTCTGGCTCGAGGGGTACCCATTCGGGTGATTTCCGTTGATAATTCGAGGGATGCTCTTGGGAAAACGGGTGACGCGCCGGCGCATGCTCGTCGGTTTTCTCGTGGTGTTCGGACTATTCGATGCGGCGCTTGCGCTGGCTGTCGTCCGAACCGGCCCAGGCCCGGGCCCGAAGACGCTGCTCCCCCTCCATCCCGTGGCAGGAAGCTTCGTTCCCGACGCCACCCAGTTGCAGGAGTGCACCGATGAGCGATGCTTCCAACAGGCGTTCGGCAACATTGCATACCGCGACGGCCCCAAGGCCGCGTTCGCGCTGATCGGCACCGTCTACGGGGACGGCGGCGGTACGTCATGCCACCGTGCTGCGCATGCGGTCGGCGCGGCTTCTCTCGCTCGCTTCCGCGGGAGCGTCGAGCGCACCCTCGCCGAAGGCTCGTCGGAGTGCGGCTCAGGGTACTACCACGGCGTGCTCGAGCGCTCGCTCGTGGGGGTGAAGAAACGCACGCCGGACACGCTCGGCCGCGCGGTCCGGACGCTTTGTGACCAGGCCTTGTCCCGCGAAACGCCATGGGTTGCATACAGCTGCCTCCACGGCGTCGGGCACGGGCTCATGATCGCGACCGGCCTGAGCCTGCCGCTCTCGCTCGCGGCTTGCAATCGTCTGGCGACGTGGTGGGAGAGCGACGCGTGCAAGGGCGGGGTCTTCATGGAGAACCTGCAGTCCTCGTACGGATTTCGCTCGCGCTGGCTGCGCGACGACGACCCCGTCTATCCGTGCAACGCCGTCGCCTCTGAGAACAAGAAGCGGTGCTACCAGATGGTTACGTCCCGGATCCTCCCCCTGGTCGGGGACGACTGGGAGCGGACGGGCGAGGTCTGCTCCCGGGTGGAGCCCGATTTCGTCTCCTGGTGCTTCTGGTCGTTCGGCCGGGACGCCTCGAGCCGGAGCAGCCGGAACCCGGCCGAGACCGCTCGGACCTGCGCGATCGCGAAGCGCTTCGGAGGAGAAGGGGAGTGCCTCGTGGGCGCGGCGATGGACGTGGTTCAGAACTTCGCCAGTGGCCCTCGCGCGAGACTCCTGTGCGAGGTTGTCAGGTCCGAGCTCCGTGCGGACTGCTTCTACGGGATCGGAACGGTCCTGGGGCGCTTTCGGAAGACGGCCGAAGCGCGGGAGCGCGACTGCCGAGCGCTCGTCGCGACGTCCCCGCTCGTCGACGCGTGCGTTCGAGGGGGTCGGAGCACAGCTCTACGGGGCTGAGGGGCGGAGCTAAGGGCTCCACGTGTAGTCGTCGGCGAGCTGGTCGCGAGCCGAGCGGGGCGGGAACGGGACAAAGCTCGGGTCGCGGTCGACCAGGATCCCCGCGTCGGCGTCCCCCCGGAGGATCAGCGATAGCGAGCTGCTCGTCCAGTCCCAGACGACCTGTCTCCGGCCCGAAGCGAGCACATCTTCGACCCGCGTGACGCCGCTCGCCCGGTCGACCTCGGTGCGGAAGGCCTC
The DNA here is from genome assembly GCA_038910715.1 of Gaiellaceae bacterium. Lineage (GTDB taxonomy): Bacteria > Actinomycetota > Thermoleophilia > Gaiellales > Gaiellaceae > GMQP-bins7. The sequence goes on along the minus strand of JBCKBY010000003.1, from coordinate 38,528 downwards.
GAGGCTGCGCGACCACCCCTGCAGCGCCTGCAGGTTCGCGAGCAGCATCGCGCTGACGAACGCGACGGGCAGGACGAGGAGCCAGCGACTACGTGCATGGTCGACGGCCGCGCGCGGGAGCCGGGCCTTCGGCCATCGGCTCTGTGCCCACAGCCACCAGAGGAATAGCAGCAAGAAAGGTCCCGCAAGCGCCGCGCCGCCGCGAGCCTGGAATGCGGCGACGGGGGTGGTCTGGAGGCCGCCGACAGCGATGGCTGTGCATGCGACGCCGGCGCCGAGGGAGGCCCAGCGTGCGACGCGCCCACTCGGCCAGCTCAGTGCGAAGATCACGGCGGCGACACCGACGAACGCGACATACAGCGGCCAGGGGTCGGCCGAGAGAACGAAGTAGAGGGAAGACTGCGCGTTCGACGGCCCCTTCCCGGTTGCCGCGCCCACAATGGCCGCGACGACCGAGAGAGCCGACGCGAAGGCGACGATCGCGCTTCCGAACCGGTCCGGCTGGGATCTCGACTCATGTGCACGCCAACCGGCCCAGAGTGCGAGCACGGCGCCCGTCACGGCGGCCGTCTCGTAGCTTGCCACCAGTACCGTCGACGCGCTCGCGGCCAGCACCACGTGAATCCATCGCCAGGGGAATGGCTGCCAGAGGAGAACCCCGACGAGCACTGTAAGCGGCGTCGCGAGGACGCTCTCGCTGACGTTGAAGAACCACGTGGTCCCCGCGCATATACCCGCTGTCATCGCGACCGCGGTGAACGCGAGCACCTGCGCGCGGGACAGCACGACGGCGACCGACCACACCACGGCAGGCAGGACGAGCTGGCCCAGGCCGAGCAGGATCGAAAGCGCGTGCGTGTCCGTCACGCCCGAGCGTGCAGCGATCAGCGCCGGAGCTTGGCGAACCGCGTTCCCGAGGATCCGGCCGTTCGGGCCGAAGACCTCCTCGGTGCCCAGGATCCGCACCAGGTAGAACGAGCCGTCCGCCGCAAGGGCAAGCGACTGAAGGGTCATAACCGCCGCCGTCGCTACGAGCAGTGCGCAGACCAGCAGGACGACTGGGAGGGATACCGGGCGACCCGTCACGCACGAAGTATCGGAGTCGCTTCGGAGCGCGCAGCTTCCGGTCACGGATCCTCGGTGGCTGCTCGACGCTTGGCACGGGCAGTCACTGCGTGCGCCGATAGAGTCCGCGCCGATGAAGATCGCCGTCTGCGTCAAGCAGGTGCCGGACGCGACTGTCCACAAGCGGATCGACCCCGGGACCATGCGGCTCGATCGAACCGGCGAGTCCGCGCTCAATCCGACCGACCTGAATGCCGTCGAGGAAGCGCTGCGGATCAAGGAGGCTCAAGGCGGCGAGGTCGTGCTCGTATCGCTCGGCCCTGCGAAGGCCGTCGACTCGCTGCGGAAGGCGCTCGCGATGGGCGCTGACCGGGCCGTGTTGGTCAGCGATGACGCGGCTGCGGGCTCCGATTTCCTTGGGACGAGCCGTGTGCTCGCCGCAGCGCTCGAGCGCGAAGCGGCCGATCTCGTCCTCTTCGGGCAGGCATCGAGCGACGGCGACGGGGCGGTGCTCTGGGCCGCGGTGGCCGATCGACTTCGCCGACCTTTGATCTCGCAGGTCGCCTCGCTCACGGTCGACACGGGCTCCGTCACGGGCAAGCGCCAGACCGAGCACGGTTACGACGTCATCTCGGCTCCGCTGCCGGCGGTTGTCGCTGTCTCCGACGCGATCAACGAGCCGCGCTACCCGTCCCTCAAGGGGATCATGGGCGCGAAGTCCAAGCCGCAGGAGTCGCTCTCTCTGGCGGACCTCGGAGTCGAGCCGGCTGCGGCCGGCGAGGCGGGCTCGGAGACAACGGTCCTCGACCTCGGATCACCCCCTTCCCGGGGCGATCAGATCAAGATCGAGGACGACGGCAGCGCGGCGCAGAAGATTCTCGACCTCGTCCTCGAGAGGCGGCTTCTGTGAGAGTGCTCGTCTTCCTCGAGCATCACGATGGGCAGCTCGAGAAGGGTGGCCTCGGCGTTCTTGCGAAAGCGGCGACGCTCGGGAACGCGGCAGGTGTCGTGCTCGGTCCTGGAGCGTCTGAGATCGCCGCGAGCGCCGGTGGGTACGGCGCAGTGAAGGCATACGCATGCGAGGACGAGGCGCTCGCCGCGCCGCTCCCGCAGCCGCGCGTCGATGCGCTCGCGGCTCTCGTGGAGAAGACCGGTGCGGACGCGGTCCTCTTTGCCGCCTCCGTCCTCGCTGCCGACGTCGCCGCGGGCCTCGCTGCTCGGCTCGGAGCCGGCCTCAACTGGGATCTGACCGACCTCGCTCTCGTCGACGGCGAGCTGATCGGGAAGCGCGCCGCGCTCGGGGACACGGTGCTCGTGGATGTCGGCTGGAAGGGATCGCCCAGGATCGGCCTCGTCCGCTCTGGAGCGTTCGATCCCGTGGAGACGAGCGGTTCGGCCGACGTCGAGCCGTTCGATTTCACGGCCGAGGACTTCTCGGCTCTCGCGACGCTCGTCGAGCAGACGCAGGAGGAGTCGAGCGGGCCGTCGATCGAGGACGCGGATATCATCGTCGCCGGCGGTCGCGGGCTCGGCTCGCCGGAGGCGTTCTCGCTGCTCGAGGAGCTCGCGGGCGCGCTCGGCGGCGCAGTCGCGGCCACGCGGGCGGTCGTCGACGCCGGCTGGTACCCGTACTCGACCCAGGTCGGCCAGACCGGGAAGAACGTGGCGCCGAAGCTCTACATCGCGTGCGGCATCTCGGGAGCGATCCAGCACAAGGTCGGGATGCAGGGCGCCGGCACGATCATCGCCATCAACAAGGACGCGAACGCGCCGATCTTCGACTTCTGCGACATTGGTGTTGTGGGTGACCTCCACCAGATCGTCCCGAAGCTGACGGAGCTCGTTCGCTCCAACCGGGCCTAGCGGTGGCCAGGCCGATCGACTTCGCACCGGAGTTCAGCTCGACCGACGCGGTCGGTGTGCCCACGGACCCTCGCGAAGAACGTATCGAGGTCGGGGTCGTCATCGTGGGAGGCGGCCCGGGCGGGCTTGCGTGCGCGATCCGGCTCGGCCAGCTCCTCGAGGAGCATCCAGACGTGAAGGAACGGCTCGGCGAAGTTCCCATTGCCGTGATCGAGAAGGGCAAGCAGCCGGGCTCGCACCTCCTTTCCGGGGCTGTCGTAAATCCGAGGCCGCTCAGGCAGCTCTTCAAAGGCCGGCTCACCATGGCCGACATCCCGCACTACGGCGAGGTTCCAGGCGAAGCGGTGTACCTGATGTCGAGGCGCTCGGCGGTGCGCATCCCGCCGCCGCCGACGATGCGAAACCACGGCAACTTCATCCTGTCGGCGTCCGCGCTTGGTCGGTTCCTCGCGGAGCAAGCCGAAGCTCTCGGTGTCGCCGTTCTCCCCGAGACGGCCGCGACGAAGCTGCTCGTCGAGCACGGTCGCGTCGTCGGGATCAGGACGGGCGATCGCGGTCGTGGAAGAGAAGGCGAGCAGCTCTCGACGTTCGAGCCAGGAAGTGACGTCACGGCTGGGCTGACCGTGCTTGCGGAGGGGACTCAGGGATTCCTCACGGGCGCGGCGATGGAGCACTTCGGGCTCCAGGGCGAGAACGGGCAGATCTGGGCGCTCGGCGTGAAGGAGGTCTGGCGCGTTTCGAGGCCGCTTCGCCGGATCGTGCACACGATGGGCTGGCCGCTTCGGAAGTCGGCCGGCTACGGCGAGTTCGGTGGCTCGTTCATCTACCCGATGGGAGACGAGCTCGTCACGGTCGGGTTTGTGGCTGGCCTCGAGGCGAAGGACGTCGAGTTCTCGGTGCACGACGTGCTGCAGGAGTTCAAGACGCACCGGTTGGTCTGGAAGATCCTCCGCGGCGGCGAGCGCGTCGCTTGGGGCGCGAAGACGATCACCGAGGGTGGGTTCTACTCCCTCCCGCAGCGATTCAACGCGCCGGGTCTGCTGCTCGTGGGCGAGGGAGCCGGGCTCGTGAACGTGCCGCGCCTGAAGGGAGTCCACTATGCGATCGAGTCGGGCCGGCTTGCTGCCGAAGCGGCGTTCCGCGCGCTCCAGCGTGGGGAGGTCACGAGCCGCGTGGGAGCGCTCGACTCCTACGACTCGTCACTACGGCAGAGCTCGATGTGGCGGGAATTGCATGAGGTGCGCAACATGCGCCAGGCCTTCGACAAGGGGTTCTTCGTCGGCGGCGCGCTCGCCAGCATGATGACCGTGACGAAAGGGCGCATGCCGAACGGTCGCTTCCCCACGCACCCGAACTCCGCAGCGCCGCTCATTCGGACGGGACGAGCCTCGAGCTATCCCAAGCCGGATGGCAAGTACGTCTTCGACAAGCTCTCGTCGGTGTTCGCGTCAGGCAACAGGACTAGGGACGACCAGCCGAACCACCTCAAGGTGACGACTCGCGTGCGCCGGCCTGTCGCGGAGGCCTGGGAGTGGATGTGCCCGGCGCACGTCTACGAGGTCGGCCGCGATCTCGGAGACGGCATGGTGTCCGTCGAGATCACACCGTCGAACTGCGTTCAGTGCGGCGCGATCACGGCCAAAGGCGGGCAACTCACGCCGCCCGAAGGCGGCTCCGGCCCCGAGTACACGCTTACCTAGGGAGAGAAAGGGGTCAGACCCGTGGGGTCAGACCCCTGGCGTCGACCCCTGGCGTCAACCACCGTTCCGCTCGGCCCACGCCCGCGCCATCGCGACGCGGTCGGCGAGCGACGGGTGAGTACCCAGCATGAGGTGAGCCCAGGCTGGCGGATCGGGATCGCCGAGCCCCGTTTTCGAGAACCCGATCATGAGCCTCTTGAGCGACGCGGGGTCACGTGTCACCTGGAGAGCCTTCCAGTCCGCCTCCGCCTCCATTCGCCGCGAGATCGTGTTCGCCAGCGGAGTCGTCACGAGTTGGAAGACGACGACGACGAGCAACGCGAGCGGGACAGCCTCGGGCGCGCCCATCCCTCCTCGCCGCCGCGTCGTGCGCATGAGGAGCCAGGCGCCGGGTACCGCGAACAGCGCGAACCAGGCGATTCCCTCAGGGAGATGGGTCTGCGAGTGGTGCGCAAGCTCATGCGCGAGCACGACTCGCTGCTCCCCGTTCGAGAAAGGCTTCTGGAGCATCGTGTCCCAGAAGACGACGCGCCGCGTAGGCCCGAAGCCGTAGGCGTACGCGTTCGCCTGATCGGTGTCGTCGCTGACTTCCTCAACGCGAATCGGGATGCGCGATAGCCCGAGCTCTCGTTCGTAGCGCCGTGCATCGGCGAGGAGCGCCTTGTCGCGAAGTGGATCGCTGGTGTAGTCGAGGTACGGAGCGACGAAGTTGAACAGTGCCGCGATCGCCACGAAGACGGCCGCGCCGGGGAGCCACCAACGCTCGCCGAGCCACCGCGCCAGGCCCATCACGATCAGGAGTGCGAGACAGAGCGAGACGAACTCCGCGGCGAGAACGGCCCAGTCCTCGACGATCCAGTTCAGATAGTCCAAGTCGGACTGGTCGTATCGGCGGGTCCACCAATGCGCGGCTATTCGAAACGGAAGCCCGACCAGCCACGCGATGCCGAGCCCAAGCATCCCGAGCAGCATCCCGGTCCCGATCGGTCCGGCCGACGACTCCCGCGTGAACGCTGCGCCGCGCCGGGCGTAGATCCACAACGTCGCGAGCAGCGCGACCTGCGCGAGGATCCAGACGCCATAGAAGAAGCGCTCGAACCGCTGCGCGTCGTCGACGAGTTCCGCGCCGAACCTCTTGTCGACGTCGACTGCCGGAAGCCTGAGCTCGCCGGGAACCGCGGTTGGGAACAGCAGAGCCGCACCGACGATGAGACCTGCCACCACGGCGAGCCCGAACGCGGCTCTCAGAATGCGTCTCCCGAAAACGCGAGCGGGTCGGGCCAGTCGACCAGTTCCGGCGGGAACTCCTCGAGGACCGGCGCGGCGTAGGGGTATCGATCCGTCAGCAGGCCGAAGTACGCATACGCCTGAGCGTTGTAGCGAAGGGAGGAGGCACCGAGGTTGCGCAACCCATCCGGCATTTGTCCTCGCGCGAGGGCGTACCACCAGCCGAGGAGTCCCACCACGAGTGCGACTCCCCCGAGCGCACTGCCGAGGATGAGAGCCGGGATCGCGAAGAAGAAGCGCAAGAAAACCTTCCAGCGAGCTTGACGCGCCGGCGGGTCGATCTCGACGTCGATCCCGTACGAGCCGGCGCGGCCGGTGAACCCTGGGAAGCGACGTCCCACCACGTACAAGAATGCGATCACGTGCGTCGCGTAGCGGACGTATGCCACGAGGAATCGGTGGAGCGTCAGTGGAATCCGGCCCGCGACGAGCCCGACGAACCACGCCGCCATTGCAGCGAAAAATGCGGCGACCGACCAGAGCGTCAACCAGACGAGGTGGGGGATCACGAGGAAGAGTCGGAAGAGGATTGTCAGGCGTGGGCGCTCGAGGTCGTCCGTCACGACGATCCGGACCGGGTGCTCGGGCAATTCGGCGTAAGGCTCGGCGAGCTTGGGGTCGGACGTGGGGTACCACGGAGTGAGGAGGAGCAGGTAGCCGCCGGCTTGCGCTCCGTAGCCGATCGCGAACGCCGTCAGGTCTCGGAGTCCTCTCGGCGCACTACCGCGAGCCAGAATGGCGAACCACGCGAGGAATGCGGCTGCCGAGGCAGCACCGCCGGCGGAGAAGAAGAACCACGCGGCCTGCTCGTCTCCGCCGTTCGCCCACTGCCAGGACGACGACTGACCGGGCGATCCGCTCGAGAAGCCACCGCCGAGCGCGGATGCGAGTAGCAGCGCGGGAAGCGCAAGGATCAGACGAAAGAAGCCGGCCCAGCGGCGTTGGCGTACGGGCGGGTCGATCTCCACGTCCACCGGATAACCGGGCGCGCCGCGGAACCCCGGATACGGATTCGCCGCCAGGAGGACGTACGACGCGACGTGTGTCGCATATCGGACGTAGCCGGCGACGAAGTCGTGGAGGTTCTCTGGCGCCTTGCCTTCGATCAGGACGGCGAGCCAGAGGATGAAGGCGACCACGAAGGCCGCGATTCCCCACAGCGTGAGCCAGATGAAGTGCGGAATGGCGAGAAAGAGGCGGAACAAGACCGTGAGCCTGGTGCGGCCCAGATCGCCGTCCCGCACGACGAGCCTGATCGGACGCGCGCTCGGGTCGACCGCCACGTCTTGCATTGTGGTCACTACGATCGGTTGATGGAAGCGAACTCGATCCCGCGAGACGACATCGAACGTGCGGTCGACGCGATTGCCGGTCGGCTTCATCGGACTCCCACGCTTCCATGCGAAGACCTCGGGCCGAGGGTCTTCCTGAAAGCGGAGCTTCTCCAGCGCACCGGATCGTTCAAGCCACGGGGAATGCTGACCAAGCTCGCCTCGCTCACAGAGGCGGAGAAGGTGCGCGGGATCGTCACCTGGTCAGCGGGCAATGCAGCCCAGGGCGCCGCATTCGCCGCGGCGCAGAGCGGAGTCGAGTGCATGGTCTTCATGTGGGCGAACGCGAATCCGCTGAAGGTCGCGGCGACTCGTGCGCTCGGGGCGGAGGTCGACCTGAGCGCGACGGGCCCAGCGGAGGCTCACGAGCGACTCGTCGAGTACGTGGAGCGGACGCAGCGCACGTTCGTGCATCCGTTCGACGATCCCGTCCTCCAAGCCGGGCACGGAACCCTCGGGCTCGAGATCGTCGAGGACGTGCCCGACGTGGCGACCATCGTGGTTCCCGTCGGCGGAGGCGGCCTCATCGCCGGCGTCGCCTCGGCCGTGGACTGCACCGTCATCGGCGTCGAGCCTGAAGGCGCCCCAACCCTCACCGCCGCGCTCTCGGAGGGGTCGCCCGTGCGAATCGAGCCGTCCTCCATTGCGGACGGGCTCAATGCGCCGTGCACCGGCAGCGGGACGCTCGCCGTGTGCCGCGACCGGGTTGACCACTTCGTGTTGGTGAGTGACGACGAGATAGCAGAGGGCATGCGCTTTTTGTACACGCGCGCCAAACTTGCCTGCGAGCCGGCGGGGGCCGCGGCCGTGGCGGCCCTGCTCGCGGGGAAGATCGAGGTCGAGCCGGGGTCTCCCGTCGTCGCCGTGGTTTCGGGCGGCAACGCAGATCCCCAGATCGCGGCTGGTATCCTGGCAGGCCGATGAAGACTGAGATCCACCCCGACTACGTTTTTGCACACGTCACCTGCTCGTGCGGCAACGAGTTCTGGACGCGCTCCACGAAGGCCGAGCTGCACGTGGAGATCTGCGCCGAGTGCCACCCCTTCTACACGGGGAAGCAGAAGCTCGTCGACACGGGCGGTCGGGTGGAGCGCTTCCAGCGCCGACTCGAAAAAGCCGGCTCGCAGCGCGGCGACTAGAGCCTCATGGCCGTCAGCTACGGCGGACAGGCCGTCCTCGAAGGCGTGATGATGCGCAGCCCATCGAGTTGGGCCGTCGCGATCCGCACGCCCGAGGGTGACATCACGGAGGTCATCAACGAGATCTCGTCGCCTATGCAACGTCGGCGGATCTGGCGTCTTCCGGTGATTCGTGGCGTGATCGCCCTCGGCGAGTCGCTCGCGATCGGCTTTCGGGCTCTGGCGATCTCCGCCAATGTCGCCTCGCAGGAGCGCGACGAGGACGGGGAGATCAAGACACAGATCGGGCGCGGTCAGATCATCTTCTCGTTCGCGATCGCGATCGGCTTCGCTCTCATGCTCTTCAAGATCGGCCCCGCGCTGCTCACGAGCTGGCTCCCGGTTGAGTCCACGGAGTTCTTCGTCATCGTCGAGGGCCTCATCCGCGTCACGGTCTTCATCGCATACATCCTCGTGATCTCGCTGCTTCCGGATCTGCGACGCGTCTTTCAGTACCACGGCGCCGAGCACAAGGCGATCAACGCGCTCGAGGCAGGCGCCGAGTTGACTCCCGCCAATGTGCAGAAGTTCAGCTTGATCCACCCACGTTGCGGAACAGCGTTTTTGCTCTGGGTAATGGTGATTGCGATCTTCGTGTTCGCCTTCGTCGGGCGCCCCGTCTGGTACTGGCTGATTCTGAGCAGGATCCTGCTCCTGCCGGTGATCGCCGGGCTCGCCTACGAGCTCATCCGCTATGCGGGAAAGCATCAGGACAATCGTGTCCTGATGGCGCTCCTTGCGCCCGGGCTGTGGCTGCAGCGGTTGACGACCCGCGAGCCGACGGACGATCAGGTCGAGGTCTCGATTCGCGCGCTGCAGAGTGTGCTGGATCGCGAGGCAGCTGAGACGCCCGAGCAGCGGCGGCTCGAGTCCCGCGTCGAGGTGATGGCCTGATGCCGCGAATCGTGCGCGAGGCCGACATCGCGTGGAACGGGACGCTTTCTCGGGGAGCCGGCGTGGTGAGCGCTACGAGCTCAGGGGCTTTCGATCTCCCGGTCACCCTCGCGTCGCGCGTCGCGAAGCCCGAGGGGAAGACCAGTCCGGAGGAACTGCTCGCCGCAGCGCACGCGACCTGTTGGGTGACCTCGCTCGCCGGTGAGCTTGCCAAAGCGGGGACGCCGCCCGAGCGCCTCGATGTCCACTGCACGATCACGATGGACGAGGTCGAAGGAATGGGTCACCGGATCGTTTCGTCGTCTCTCTCCGCGCGGGCAACCGCTCCAGGTGCGGACGCCGCGTCGTTCGCGCAGGCCGCCGAGGCCGCCGACGCCGGATGCCCGTTTTCGGCACTGATCAAGGCGAGTGCGACGGTGACCGTTGAAGCAACTCTCGAAGGGAGCGCGTGATGGCTGATCGCACGGCGAACGTGACCTGGTCGGGCTCGCTGATCGAAGGCGGGGGGAGGATCGAAAGCGTCGGCAGCGGTGCGTTCGGCCCCCTCGACGTGACGTGGGCCTCGCGCGCCGAGGACTCGGACGGCCGCACGAGCCCCGAGGAGCTCATCGCGGCGGCTCATGCATCGTGCTTCTCCATGGCCCTTTCCCATGGCCTCGCACAGGCGGGCACGCCTGCCGATCGTCTCGAAACCTCCGCGACGGTGACGTTCGTCCCAGGGACGGGAATTACGAAGGTCGCGCTCACGGTTCGCGGATCGGTCCCGGGCGCGGACGACGCATCGTTCGCCGATGCAGCACAGGCTGCCAAGGATGGCTGCCCTGTCTCCCAGGCGCTCGCAGCGGTTCCCGAAATCACGCTCGACGCCGCGCTTCTTTAGGGGTCAGGTCTTCCACGTTCCACCCCGGGGTGGAACGTGGAAGACCTGACCCCAGGCTAACCTCACGTCATGAACGCGATCGAGCGCCTGGTCGACGAGCTCGACCGCTCCTACGTCGAAGCGCAGGAGCGATTGGCCGATCCGGCCGTATACAACGACCACCGGCAAGCTGCCGAAGCCGGCCGTCGGCTGAAGGAGCTCGAGACGCCGAAGAAGCTGGCCGACCAGTGGCGACAGGCTCGCGCCGACCTCGATGACGCTCGCGGCGATCCCGAGCTCGCGGGCATGGCCGCTGAGCTCGAAGCCGACGTGGAGCGGGTGGAGGACGAGCTGAAGCTCGCGCTTGTCGAGCGCGACCCAGCGGACGAAAAGGACGTAATCGTCGAGATCCGGCAAGGGGTCGGCGGAGACGAGGCAGCCCTCTGGGCGGGTGCCCTGTATCGGATGCTGACGCGCTACGCGGAGCGCCTGCGCTTCAAGACAGAGACACTTTCGGCCAACGAGAACGAGACGGGTGGATTCAAGGAAGTCGTGTTCGCCGTGAAGGGGCAGGGTGCTTTCTCTGTCTTCAAGTACGAGGGCGGCACGCATCGCGTGCAGCGCGTCCCGGAAACCGAGTCGCAGGGGCGGATACACACGTCGACCGCGACCGTCGCAGTGATGCCCGAGGTCGAGGACGTGGAGATCGCGATCGAAGAGAAGGATCTGAAGGTCGACGTGATGCGGTCGACCGGGCCGGGCGGACAGAGTGTCAACACGACCGATTCTGCCGTGCGGGTGACCCATCTTCCGACGGGGATCGTCGTGGCCATGCAGGACGAGAAGTCGCAGCTCCAGAACCGGCAGAAGGCGATGCGCGTGCTGCGCGCACGTCTCTACGAGGCGGAGCGTGAGAAGCAGCAGGCGGCGCTCGCGGCCACCCGCCGATCGCAGATCGGAGGCGGCGAGCGAGCGGAGAAGATCCGGACCTACAACTTTCCTGAGAACCGGCTCACCGACCACCGGATCAAGTTCACGACGCATCGGCTCGACCAGGTGCTCGACGGCGACCTCGACGAGTACACGCAGGCTCTGCGGGCCGAAGAGCAGCGGCAGGCGCTCGCCACCGCGTCCGCGTGACGGTCGCCGCGATGCTCGCTCGTGTCTCGGAGCGACTCGCGATAGCCGGATGCGAGTCGGCGCGCGTGGACGCCGAATTTCTTCTCGCGCACGTGCTCGGAATGACGCGGTCGTCGGTTCTCGTCGACTCGGATCGGGCCTTGTCCGATGAAGCCGTAGCCGAGTTGGAGGAGCTCGTCGTTCGCCGTGAGCGTCGAGAGCCTTTGGCGTACGTTCTTGGAGAGTGGGGGTTTCGGCGGCTGATGCTGAAGGTCGATTCGCGCGTTCTGATCCCCCGGCCGGAGACGGAGGTCGTTGTTGAGTGCTGCTTGGCTCTGATCGACGGACTCGCCGAGCCCCGAGTTCTCGACGTCGGGACCGGGAGCGGCGCGATCGCGCTCGCGATCGCGGACGAGCACCGAGGCGCTCGTGTAACCGGGATCGACGCGTCGGTGGATGCGCTCGCTGTGGCTCGGGGCAACGCGCGCGACACGAATCTCGGTGTCGAATTCGTCGCCTGGGATCTGTTCGCCGGGCTTCCTACTGGCCCGTGGGATCTGGTGGTCTCGAACCCGCCCTACGTCCGAGCAAACGAGATCGACGCTCTTGAGCCCGAGGTAACGGACTGGGAGCCGCGTGCGGCACTGGTCGCCGACGGTGCGACCGACGCAGTCGCTCGCGGTGCGCGCGCTGTCCTCCGGGAGGGCGGAGCGCTCGTACTCGAGGTCGCCGACGGCGACGCTGAGCGTGTGTCTCGGCTCCTCCTGGAGCTCGGGTACGCAGGGGTCGTGGTCACTCAGGACCTCGCCGGTAGAGACAGGATTGTCGAGGCCGTGACCACATCGGCCGATTGACGTGACTACAATGAGCGCCAAGGTGACTACTCGCGTGGGAATCCGTGAGCTGAAGTCGAGGCTGTCGTACTACCTCGATCGCGCTGCCGCCGGGGAGACGATCGTCGTGACGGATCGCGGACGGGCGAAAGTCGAGATCCGCCGACTGTCGGTCGAGGAGCGAATCCAACAGGGCATCGACGAAGGCTGGATTCGTCCAGGTCGGAGTAGGCCTCACCGAGAGCCGCTACGCCTCAAAGGGCGAATGACGATCGCCGAGGCGATGGCAGAAGACCGCGACGAGTGACGGCGTACATCGACTCGAGTGCGTTGCTCAAGTTGTATGTGATTGAGCCGGAGACCGACGCCGCCTTCGAGGTGATCCATCGATACCCGGTTTGGACTACAGGTAGACACACGCTCGTCGAAATACGTCGCAATCTGGCCCGCTTACTCGGGGATCAGGATCTCGTGGCCGCGAGGTGCGCGTTCGATGAGGACTGGGAAAACGTCACGATCGTCGAGCTCGACGGCCCGACGTGCGACTGCGCGGCGAAGTTCGCGGAGCAAACCGGTATCAAGAGCCTCGATGCACTTCACCTTGGTGCAGCAGCAGTTGCGGGCGCATCGGAGGGGCTCCCGATCATCAGCTTCGATCGCCGTGTGAAGGACGCTGCGCGCTCGCTCGGCTGGACGGTGCTTCCGGAGTGAGCTCGGTCGACGAGATCGTCACGGCCGTTCAGGCTGGCGAGCTGGTCGTCATCCCGACCGACACCGTCTACGGGCTTGCTTGCACGCCGTATCACGAGCAGCCTGTACGGGCGCTGTCAGCACTGAAGGGTCGCGCTGCGCGGCAGCCGATCGCGCTCTTGGCGCCTAGCGTCGACTGGCTCCTCGAATGTGTGCCCGAGCTGCGAGGGCGAGCCGGAGTGCTGGCTCGCGCCCTGCTGCCCGGCCCCTACACCCTCGTCCTCCCGAATCCGGCGCGGCGATATCCGTGGCTTACAGGGGATCGGCCGGACACGATTGGCGTCCGCGTGCCGTGCGTCGAGGGTCTCGCGGCGGAGGTCCTCGATGCCGTGGGAGCCGTTGCAGCGACGAGCGCGAACCGCCATGGCAAAGCGGATCCGCGGCGCCTCGAGGACGTTCCACTCGAGATTCGCAGCGCGATCGCCGCTGTCGTCGATGCCGGCGAGCTCCCGGGTACGCCTTCGACGGTGCTCGACCTCACGGGGCCGGAGGCACTTGTGCTTCGGGAAGGTGTGGTGCCTGGGAGCGAGGCGATCGCGCGGGTCGCCGCAGTCAGCGCCCAGTAGCATCCAAGCCGATGGCCACCGTGCCGCTGACGCTCGAGACTCTCCGTACCGCCGGGCTCGCAGACGTCGATCCTGACGTGGCCGTCCTCCTCGAGCGCGAGCTCGAGCGCCAGCGCGGAGAGATCGAGCTGATCGCGTCTGAGAACTTCACTTGGCCTGCGACTCTCGAGGCAGTGGGGAGCGTTCCGACCAACAAGTATTCGGAGGGGTATCCCGGGAGGCGCTACTACGGTGGTTGCGAGGTCGTCGACGAGATCGAGCAGCTCGCGATCGACCGCGCGAAAGCGCTCTTTGGCGCTGAGCACGCGAACGTGCAGCCTCACGCGGGTGCACAGACGAACATGGCCGTCTACTTCTCGTGCCTGGAGCCCGGCGACTCGATCCTTTCGCTCGAGCTCGCACACGGTGGCCATCTCACCCATGGCCTCAAAGTCAACTTCTCGGGCCGTCTCTATCGAATCGCCCACTACGGGGTCTCTCGCGAGACGAACCTCGTCGACTACGGCGAAGTCCTGCGGCTGGCGAAGGAGCACCGGCCAAAGCTGATCGTCTGCGGCGGCTCTGCGTATCCGCGGACGGTCGAGGCCTGGCAGTTTCGCGAGATCGCCGACGAAGTGGGCGCTTTGCTCCTCTGCGACATGGCTCACTTCGCCGGGCTCGTCGCGGCCGGACTTCACCCGAATCCGGTCGAGCACTGCGACTTCGTCACGTCGACGACGCACAAGACGCTCGCCGGGCCGCGATCCGGCTTCATCCTGTGCAAGGCCGCGCACGCTTCGGCAGTCGATCGGGCTGTCTTCCCCGGGATGCAGGGCGGCCCGCTCAACCACGTGATCGCGGCCAAGGCGACCTGTTTCCGGATCGCTGCTTCGGAGCCGTTCCGGCAGTACCAGGAGAGCGTGCGCTCGAACGCGGACGCACTCGGTGCGACGCTTCAGGAAGGCGGACTCGACGTGTTGACCGGCGGCACCGATACGCATCTCCTGCTCGTCGATCTTCGCGGGACGGAGTGGACAGGCAAGGAGGCCGAGGAGCGTCTGGCCGAAGTCTCCATCACCGTTAATCGCAACACCGTTCCCTTCGACGAGCGACCGCCCACGGTGGCGTCTGGCCTCAGGGTCGGGACGCCCGCTATGACCATGCGCGGCCTCGGCGAGGACGACTTCAGAGAGGTCGGGCGTCTGATCTGCGAGACGCTCGAGCCGGGTGCCGATCTTGTCGCGCTCGCACGTCGGAGCGCCGCGCTGCTCGAGCGCCACCCGCTCTACGCGGGGCAATCGGCGTTCCCAACCTTCGAAGCGTAGGGGGAGACCGTGGACACGTCCGCCGACCTGCAGGCTGCCTCGTCCGGCTTCGTCACGGAGGTCACGCATCCGCTCGTCCAGCACAAGCTCGGGCTGCTGCGGGACACGACGACGACGACGCAGATGTTCCGCCAGCTGGTGAACGAGTTGACGCTCCTCTTGACCTACGAGGCGACGAAAGATCTCGCTGACGAGGAGATCGCGATCGAGACGCCACTCGAGACGATTACCGCACGGAGGATCTCTGGGAAGAAGGTCGCCGTCTGCCCGATCCTGCGTGCGGGTGTGGGGATGCTCGATGCGGTCCTCTCGCTCGTGCCGGGAGCGCGTGTGGGTTTCATCGGGCTCTTCCGGGACGAGGAGACGCTCGAGCCTGTCGAGTACTTCGTGAAGCTCCCTGGCGACATCGCCGATCGCGACGTCATCCTCCTCGACCCGATGCTCGCAACCGGGAACTCGACGGCGGCCGCCGTCGATACGGTGAAGCGCGCCGGAGCGACGTCGATTCGCCTCATCGCGTTGATCGCTGCGCCCGAGGGGATTGCGCGGGTGTATAGCGAGCACCCGGACATCTCCATCGTCGTGGCATCGGTCGATCGCGGCCTGAACGACAAGGGTTTCATCCTCCCGGGGCTCGGCGACGCAGGCGACCGGCTCTACGGCACGAAGTAGCGCGACGTGATCGACGAGCTGCGGGCGACGCCGGAGGTCCTCTACGGAGCCGCCATCGCGTTCGTCGTCGTCGTGCTCCTCACGCCAGCGGTCGGCGGTATGGCACGCCTGCTCGGCGCGGTCGACCGACCCGATGCGCGCCGCCTCAACCGCCGGCCGATTCCGCGGCTGGGTGGGCTCGCGATCTTCCTCGGGATCCTCGTTCCAGCACTCGCGTTCCTCGATCTCTCGAGTGAGAGCCGGGGCGTCCTGCTCGGGGCCGCGGTGGCGACTGTGGTCGGTGCCGTCGACGACTTCCGCGGGCTCTCGCCTCCGACGAAGCTCGCCGGCCAGTTCGTAGCAGCGTCGATCCCGCCGATGTTCGGCGTCTGGATCGACCACTTCACCTTTCCCTTCCTCGGCGTTGTCGATCTCCCGGCCTGGGTCGGAGTGCCGCTCTCGATGTTCTTCATCGTGGCCGTGATGAACATGGTCAACTTCCTCGACGGGCTCGACGGCCTCGCCGCCGGCGTGTGCGGGATAGCTGGCGTCACGTACGCGATCCTGGCGCTCTCCCTCGGGAAGACCGATCCGGCGATTCTCGCAGCGATCGTCGCCGGCGCCTGCCTCGGGTTCCTCCGCCACAACTTCTTCCCTGCGCGGATCTTCATGGGTGACTCGGGCGCACTCTGTCTCGGATTCATCCTCGCCGCGGTGTCGATCCAAGGGCTGCTCAAGACAGCGTCGACGGTCGTTCTCCTGCTTCCACTGCTCGTGCTGGCGGTGCCGATCATCGACACGTCGTTCGTCGTCGCGCGCCGGCTGAAGCACAACCGGCCGATCTACGCGGCCGATCGCAGCCATCTCCACCACCGGTTCATCAACATCGGCTTCTCGCAGCGCCGTGCCGCGGTCACAATGTGGCTCTGGTGCGCAAGTCTCGCCGGGGCGGCGCTCGCCACACGCTTCGTTCCGTTCCGTGAAGGTGGCGAGTGGCACCCACTGGAGACGATCGTCGTTCTTGCGATCGGGCTTTGCGCGCTCGCGTTCTCGATCTACGTCGTGTACCTCCTCGAGATCGTGAAGCTCGCGAATCCACGGATTCGTCGTCGTGTGCGTGACGAAGAGGAAGCGCGCGACCGCATGACTGCATGACTCACACGCGAGCGGACGACCGCGGGCTCAGCTGACCGCGGAGACGGCTGCTCCGGGCCTCGTGCTCGTCCACGGGAGTGTCGTTGGAGGGAGTCCGACCTCGCTCCACGCAGGGATCCTATCGCTGTAACGAAGTTTCCGGTTTTCCCTATTAGTAAGCGGGATCTGGCTGTTACAAGCGCGTTGATATGCTCCTGGCGAGATGACGCCGGACGCGGCCTCCTCGCCTCACTCACTCGCCTCCGCTTCGGGGCTGCTTCTGGGCGCCCTCGGCGCGGCGATGCTCATTGGCGCACTCGTCGGCTGGATGTTCGACGCTGCGGCCATCGGCCTGCTCATCGGCGCAGTTCTCGGGATCCCTCTCGGTGTTCTCGTCGTCTACCAGGTCTACGGAAGAACGAGCGCGTGAACGCCGGCATCTTCACGACGCCGCGCTCGGTCCCGAGCAGGCTCGCACCCACCGTCGCCGGAGGGCTCGTGATCTTCCTGTCGCTGCCGGTGTTCGCGATTGCGGCCTGGCCGCTCGAGGGCTGGGCGCTCGCGGCTGTCTTGTGGGTCGCCGCGGAGGTGTTCGCGCTGGTACTGGCGCGCCTGCCGGGCAGCGCAGATAACCTCGCCGCCGCAGGAATGCGGGGAATCGGAACCACCTCTCGTGCGCTCCTCGTCGGCATCCCACTCGTGATCGTGACGGTGTCGAACGAGAGCGTCGGCATTGCTGCGGCCGGCCTGTACGCGGTCGCGTTCACGGTTGAGCTCGCCGTTGGCCTGGTGACCTACTTCGGCGCTGAGGCGAAAGCGTGAAGCGTCTCGTCGCGCTGGTCTTCGGTCTGGTATTGACGCTGCCAGCTGTCGCCCTCGCAGCCTCTGGCACCGGAGAGGAAGAGGACAAGGGCGCCTTCATCTCGGAGGAGTGGGAGCTGCACGAGTGGGTCCCGATCCACCTCGGGCCGATCGACATGTCCATCAACAAGGCGGTCGCATATCTCCTTCTCGGCGCGCTCTGCTCATGCCTCATCGGGATCGTCTTCATGAGGGTCAAGGTGGGGAAGGATCCGACGCGCCGGCAGGCCCTGGGCGAGACGATCTACGAGATCGCGCAGGTTCAGGTCGCCGAGCAGGGCTTGCCCACGAAGGCGATCGGGCGCTGGTTTCCGTACGTCGCCTCGCTGATGGTCTTCATCTGGACCGTGAACATGCTCGGCTTCATCCCGCTGCCCCTCTCTGACGAGAAGGTGACGATCTTCGGTGTGGAGGTTCCGACGCTCGCGATATTCGCGGCGACGTCGACGCTGTCGGTCACGCTCGCGCTCGCGCTCATGACCTGGACGTTCACGCACGTCGAGGGCATTCGTGCAAACGGATTGTGGAACTACCTCAAGAGCTGGATTCCCGACGTGCCGAAGGCGATGCTGCCTCTGATCATCCCGCTCGAGATCCTGGGCCAGTTCATGCGCCTGATCAGCCTCTCCGTCCGCCTCTACGCGAATATGCTCGCGGGCCACATGCTCATCCTGACGTTCGTCGGGCTTATCATCGTGCTCGAGAACGTATTCCTGGCGTTTGTCGCCGTTCCGGCCGCCGCAGTCTTCTATCTCTTCGAGGTCGTGATCGTCGTTTCCATCCAGGCGTATATCTTCGCCGCCCTGTCCGCTATCTACATCGGCTCGGCCATCGAGCCAGAGCACTAAGGAGGACCTCAAACCATGCTCTCCTCGTTCTTCTTCCTCGCCGCAGCCGAGGACGGTGCAGACGCCGGTAAGGCGATCGCCCTTGCGCTCGGAATCGGCCTCGGCGCGCTCGGCGCCGGCGTCGGCATCGGCAACATCTTCGGCTCGATGATCCAGGCCGTCGCCCGCCAGCCCGAGCTCCGAAGTGAGCTCCAGGGCATTCAGTGGCTCGGCTTCGCACTCACCGAGGCGGTCGTCTTCTACGGCCTCATCGGCGGACTGCTCGCGTACGTCCTGGTCTGAGGATGTCGTACTACCTCGCATCGGGCCTGATCGAAGTCGTCCCCGGGCTCATGATCTGGACGCTCATCGCGTTCGCGATCACGTTCTTCGTCCTCAAACGGTTCGCCTTCGGACCAATCCAGAAGACGATCGACGAGCGGCGCGACCGGATTCGTGCGGCGGTTGACGAAGCCGACAAGGCCCGCGAGGAGGCCCGGGACCTCCTCGAGCAGCATCGCCAGCTCATCGCCGACGCGAAGGGAGACGCCGCTGACATCCTCGCGGACGCACGCAAGGTCGCGGACGCGCAGATCGAGCGCGTGAAGGAGGAAGCGGAGGTCGAGCGCGAGCGTCGCCTGGAGGAGACCCGTCGACAGATCGACGCCGAGACGAAGCGCTCGCTCGACATGATTCGCTCCGAGGTAGCCGATCTGACGCTCGAGGCAACGGCTCGAGTGACCGGCAAGGTCCTCGATGCGGAGGACCAGCGACGCCTGATCGACGAGGCGATCTCGGAGCTCGATTTCTCGGCGCTGGAGAAGGACCACAGCTAGATCGATGGCGGTCGCCCAACGCATGTACGCCCGCGCCCTCTTCGAGGCTGCGCAGGAAGCCGGACGGCTCGACGCCGTTTCCACCGATCTCGCCCAACTTGCGGCGTCCCTCGACGACGTGCCAGTGCTGCGCGCCTTCCTGCGGAATCCCCAGATTGAGTCAGCCGGGAAGGCCGACGTGCTCGAACAGGTGACCGCGGGCGGCGACGAGCTGGTCCGCAACTTCGTCCGCCTCGTCGCGGAGAAGGGGAGGGGAGGCGAGCTGGCGGAGATCAACGCCGAGCTCGAAGTGCTCGTCGCCCGCTCGCAGAACCGGCTCACGGTCGAGCTCACGACGGCCTACGAGCTTTCCGATGCCGACGCGCGATCGATCGTCGAGATGATCGAGAAGGCGTCCGGCCGCACGATCGAGGCGACACGCTCGGTCGATCCGAGCCTGATCGGCGGAGTCGTCCTCCAGATTGGGTCGCATCGCGCCGACGGCAGCGTCCGCGGGCGGCTCGAGCGGCTGAGACACGAACTTGCAACCACGCACTAGCGACAGACGCACGAAGGAGCCCAGTGAAGTTACGCCCAGAAGAGATCACCGCGATCCTCAAGGACCGCATTCAGCACTTCGACATCGAGACCGACCTCAGCGAGGTCGGGACCGTGCTCCAGCTGGGAGACGGGATCGCCCGTATCCACGGCCTCGAGAACTGTGTCTCGCTCGAGCGACTCGAGCTCGAGCACGGCGTCATCGGTATCGCCTTCAATCTCGAGGAGGACAACGTCGGAACGGCGCTCTTCGGCAACTGGCAGAAGGTCAAGGAGGGCGAGCCTGTACGGCGCACCGGCGAAGTCATGAGCGTTCCGGTGGGACCGGGGCTGCTCGGCCGTGTCGTCGATCCACTCGGAAACCCGCTCGATGGGCTCGGCCCGATCGAGGCGACGGAGCGCCGTCCGCTCGAGTTCAAGGCGCCCGGCGTCATCAGCCGGCAGCCGGTGAAGGAGCCGCTGCAAACGGGGATCAAGTCGATCGACTCGATGACCCCGGTCGGGCGCGGTCAGCGCGAGCTCATCATCGGGGACCGCTCGACCGGCAAGACGGCGATCGCGGTCGACACGATTCTGAATCAGCGCGGCGGGGACGTCGTCTGTGTCTACGTCGCCATCGGCCAGAAGGGCTCGACGGTCGCGCAGGTCGTAGAGCGGCTTCGGGATGCGGGGGCGATGGAGTACACGATCGTGGTCTCGGCGCCCGCCCAGGAGGCAGCGCCGATCAAGTGGATGGCGCCCTTCGCCGGCTGCGCCATGGGTGAGTACTTCCTCTACTCGGGGCAGCACGCCCTTTGCATCTACGACGACCTCTCCAAGCACGCCGACTCGTACCGGCAGCTCTCGTTGCTTCTCCGCAGGCCGCCCGGGCGCGAGGCGTTCCCGGGGGACGTCTTCTACCTGCACTCCCGGTTGCTCGAGCGCGCGTGCAAGCTCTCCGACGATCTCGGCGGAGGGTCGCTCACCGCATTGCCGGTCATCGAGACGCAGGCCGGCGACATCGCCGCCTACATTCCGACGAACGTCATCTCGATCACCGACGGCCAGATCTTCCTCGAGTCGAGTCTGTTCTTCTCGGGTGTGCGGCCGGCGATCAACGTCGGCACGTCGGTCTCCCGCGTGGGTGGTAACGCGCAGACGAAGGCGATGAAGAAGGTCGCGGGGCGTCTTCGCCTGGATCTCGCGCAGTACCGCGAGCTCGAGGCATTCTCCCAGTTCGGCTCCGAGCTCGACGCGGCGACGCAGAACACGCTCGCTCGCGGAGAGCGCATGGTCGCGACCCTCAACCAGCCGCAGTATCAGCCGTGGCCGTTCGAGGAGCAGGTCGTCGGGATCTACTCGGGTATCCATGGCTGGCTCGACAAGGTCCCGGTGAGTCAGGTGTCGCGGTTCCACGACGAGCTTCGTGAGCACCTGCGGACCGAGGGCTCCATCCTCGAGGCGATTCGCACGACGGGCGACCTCTCCGACGATGTTGCCGTGAAGCTCCAGGCAGAGCTCGAGCGGTTCGTGCACGGGTTCAACGTCGAGGAGGAGAGGGGGCTCGCGGGCTAACCCGCTTCGACTCGCCACATGGCCACCGTTCAAGACCTCAAGCGGCGCATCGGCTCCGTCCGCAACACGCGGAAGATCACGCGCGCCATGGAGCTCGTTGCGGCTGCGAAGCTGCGACGAGCCGAGTTGCGGATCACAGCTCTTCGACCCTACGCGGAGACGATGAACGAGCTGATTGCAGGCGTGGGGCGGGCCTCGGCCTCCGTTAGACTCCCGCTCCTCGAGCAGCGGGAGACCGTGGAAACGGTCGCGATCGTCCCGTTGACGGGAGACCGAGGCCTCGCGGGCGCCTTCAATGCGCAGATCGTGCGGCGTTCCTTCGCGCTCGAGCGTGGACTCCAGGCCGAAGGCAAGGGTGTCTGCTGGGTGGCCGTCGGAAAGAAGGGCCGCTCGACGCTTCTCTTCCGTCGTCGCGAGCTCTCTGCCTCGTTCATGGGTTTCACGGATCAGCCGTCCTATGCGGACGCGCAGGCTATTGCGCACCATTGCGCCGAGTTGTTCACGTCTGGTGAGGTCGATCGAGTCGTGCTCGTCTACAACACATTCATCTCGGCGCTGACGCAACGCGTGACCGAGCAGGACATTCTTCCGATCTCGTCCGACATCCTCGAGACCGACGACGACGAGCGCGCGGTGGACACGTTGCGCGGTGACTTCATCTTTGAGCCCGAGCCCGAGGAGATCATGCAGAGGCTCCTACCGGTGTACCTCGAGACCCAGGTGTACCGCGCGCTGCTCGAGTCGACGGCGTCCGAGCAGGGTGCCCGCATGACAGCGATGCGCAACGCCTCGAAGAACGCTCGCGACCTCATCGACACCCTGACGCTGCGAATGAACCGTGCGCGGCAAGCGGAGATCACGCAGGAGATCCTCGAAGTGGTCGCCGGCGCCGAAGCGCTGACGTAGAGGGGGTCAGGTCTTCCATGTTCCACTTGCTCTTCGTGGAACATGGAAGACCTGACCCCCTGCTAACAACCATCGGCGGCATTCGTAGAAGTACGTGAGCGCGGATGGCCACTTCAGTTCCAGACACGTCCGTAGATACCATCGCGCCGGTGCAGCCCGCACTTGCTCAAGCGTCCGATCCCGAGCGTTTCGAGAGAGCAGGGGCGATCTCGGACAAGCTCGTCGACAACATCGAGACGGTCGTCTACGGGAAACGGAACGAGATCAAGCTCGTTCTGACTGCGCTCGTCTGTGACGGCCACGTTCTCCTCGAAGACGTGCCGGGAACCGCAAAGACCGTTCTGGCGCGCGCGATCGCGGGAAGCATCGAGGGCGCGATCCCCCAGCGCATCCAATGCACGCCGGACCTTCAGCCGACCGATGTGACCGGGCTCTCGGTGTTCGATCAAAGGTCGAGGAACTTCGAGTTTCGCCCGGGCCCCGTCTTCGCGAACGTGGTTCTCGTCGATGAGATAAACCGCGCGACACCGAAGACACAGTCCGCCTTGCTCGAGGCAATGGCGGAGCGGCAGGTGACGGTCGACGGAGTGACCCGAGAGCTCCCGTATCCGTTTCTGGTCCTGGCGACGGAGAACCCCATCGAGTACGAAGGGACGTTCCCGCTTCCGGAGGCTCAGCTCGACCGCTTCTTTCTGCGGGCCGCGCTCGGGTACCCGGGCCTCGAGGACGAGCTTCGGATTCTCGTCGACCAGCGCTTCGCGCACCCGCTCGACGCATTGCGCCCGGTGATCAGCCTCGACGAGGTTCACGAGCTCAGAGGAGCAGCCCAGCACGTCTACGTCGACGAGGTTCTACACCGCTGGGTCGTCGAGCTCGTGCGGACGACCCGTGAGCAGGAGACGGTCGTGATCGGCAGCTCCGTTCGCGGGAGCCTGGCGCTGGAGCGGGCAGCGCGCGCGTGGGCCCTCCTGGACGGGCGGAGCTATGTGACCCCGGAGGACATCGAGCTGCTGTTCGCCCCCGTGCTCGTTCACCGCATCGTGTTCACCCCGAGCTTCGTGGCCAGGGCGCGTGCGTCGAGCTGGTCGGATGCGATCGAGGAGTTCCGCCTGAGTTGCCTGGAAGTGTCTCCTCGGCCCGGATCCGAAGCGGATCCTCTGTTCGAGGGCAAGGGTGGGCACAGACCCGAAGGGGTCTGACCCACTCGAAGGAGACCCGCGGTGCCGAGAGCTCGGCTGACCTTCCCGCTCGTCCCACGCCGCGGCGTCATCGGCATCTCCTTCGGAACGATGCGGAGCCTTCGCCGGGGAACCGGCACCGACGTTGCCGGCTCGCGGCCGTATCGTCCCGGCGACAACATGGATGCGATCGACTGGGCAGCTTCGGCCCGCCTCTCGACCGCGCGCGGACGGGACGAGTTCGTCGTCCGCGAGCGGTTCGCGGAAGAGGCGCCCAGAGTTGTTGTCATCTGCGATCGGCGGCCCGTGATGTCGCACTTCTCGGCGCCGCTCCCTTGGCTCGACAAGCCGCTCGCCATGCGAAGCATCTTCGAGCTGATCCTGGCGAGCGCCGCAGCGGCTGGCGGGTACGTAGGGTACCTCGACCATGCGGACGGGGACGTGTACTGGCGCGCCCCTCAGCTCGAGCGCAGGCTCTTGAAGCTGCAGAACGAGCGACTCGAGTCACCGGACTTCCGTGCACCGAGCGACTGGCTCGAGCTCGCGTTGGCGCACCTCGCAGAGCATCGCCGGTCCGCGACGGCGGGGACATTCGTTTTCGTACTCTCCGACTTCCTCCCGGTGCCGTCTAAAGAGACGTGGCTTGCGGCGTTCGAGCACCGGTGGGACGTGATTCCCGTCGTGATCCAGGACCCGACGTGGGAGTTGAGCTTCCCCGACGTCAGCGGAATCGCCGTGTCGCTGCGCGACGCCGACACGGGACGGGTCGTGCCGGTGAGGCTTCGCCGGAAGGAGATCGCGGTGCGGCGACAGGCAAACGAGGAGCGCTTCGCTGCGATCGTGAAATCGTTCCGCGCGGTCGACCTGGACCCTATCCTCGTCTCCTCGAACGAACCCGCGGATCTTCTCGCTTCCTTCCTCGACTGGACGGAGCTCCGCCGCACCCGACGTGTGGTGGGAGCCTGAGGTAATGCGCAAGTACGGCGTTGCCCTGGTCGTGGTTGCAGTGTTCGCCGTTGCGAGTGCACTCGCTGTGGCCCTCAGCGCGTGGGAGCGCGGAGGTGGGAACGAAAGTGTGGAGCCGACCGGGGGCTCCTCGGGCATCGAGGCCCGGACGACGCTAGACCCGCGCACCCTCCTCTTCGGCGACACGATCCGGGCAATCGTCGATGTTACTCTCGACCGGCGCCGCGTCGATCCGGACTCCGTGCGCGTCTCGGCGGACTTCACGCCTTGGAAAGTCGTCGAAGAGTCGAAGCGGACTCGGCGTGACTCTGGAAATGCGACGCACCTGCGGATCGTCTTCGCTCTGCGCTGTCTGACGAGCCCGTGTGCGCCTCCGGGACAACTGATCTCGCTCGAGCTTCCCTCGGCGAGAATGGCGTATGCAGGCCCGCACGGCGAAGTAGCCACGCGCGATGCGATCGAGCTCGCATGGCCACGGCTCGGCGTCTATTCGCGTACAGCGACGTCCATTGGGGAAACGCGTGGTTCCGCGATCCCGTGGCGTGCGGATCTGCTGTCGCTGCCCGCCGCGTCCTATCGCGTCTCGCCAACAGTCGTGTTCGGGCTGCTACTTGCGGGTTGCCTCCTCTTCGCAGCGTGTGCCGTCGCTCTCGTGTACTTCGCATGGCCGCGCCGTGCTCCCGCGCCGCCGCCCGAGCCCGAGCTCCCGCCCGAGCCGGAGCTGTCGCCGCTCGAGCAGGCACTCGCGCTACTCGAGGACACGATACGAGCAGACGGTGCAGCGGATCGGCGTCGAGCACTTGAGCTCGTGGCCGAGGTGTTGGAAGTTCGCGAGGACCACCTCGCGGAGGCTGCGCGAACCCTGGCGTGGTCCGAAGCCGCACCACGAGTGGAGCAAACGAAGGACCTCGCGGCTCTTGTTCGGTCGGCAATCGAGGAAGGGGAGGAGGTCGGCGATGCGGCCTAACCACGGCCTCCGCCTCTGGGCGCGCAGCCGGGACGGGATCGACAGCCACGACGTTCGCGCGTTTCCGTCCGGCGCGCGCCGGACGCGTCTCCTCCGGCTGGCGTTCGCAGGGGCTGCCGTGGCCCTGTTGCTTGCGGCGGCTTCATCCGCCCTCAACCTCGAGACGCGGGAGCATGGTTTGCTGCCGACCGGCACCGTCGGAGTTGTCGTGGTCGACCTCTCGCTCAGCATCGTGGACGAGGACTACAACGTCGTTCGCCGGGCGCTCTCGACGCTGATCGCGGAGGACGCGCGGATCGGGCTCGTGGTCTTTTCGGACGCGCCGTACGAGCTGCTCCCGCCCGGTACGCCGGCATCGGAGATGCGGCCGATGTTGCGCCTGCTCGTCCCTCCGAGACTTGGGCCGCCGGTGAATCCGTGGACCCAGACGTTCCGGGCGGGAACGCGGATCTCGTCCGCACTGGAGCTCGCCCGGGCAATGCTCGAGCGCGACGGGGTCAAGAACGGATCGATCCTTCTCGTCAGCGATCTCGATACCGCTCCTGACGACGTCCCGGCTCTGGCGCGAACAGTCGAGGAGCTTCGCCGCAGCGCGATCGAGCTACGCGTCGTGCCCCTCGCGCCGTCGAGCGACGCCCAGCTCCTCTTCGGAGGGCTGCTCGAGAAGGACGGGTTCGCGGCGCCCTCCGAGCTTGTCGAAACCGCGCGCTCGAGCGTGGCGACGACACGTGCTCCACTTGCCCTACTCGTTCTCGGAGGACTTTTCTTCATCGCGCTCGCGGCGCACGAGCGCTTCGGCGCTCGGCTCGCGCTCGGTCTGGCCGCAGCAACTCGGGGAGCGCGGTCGTGAGGCGCGCAGTCCTCACGAAGCGGACGGCGTTGATCGCAGGAGCTCTCGTCTGCATGGCGCTTGCTGCCGGCCTGGCCCTGCTCGCCGCCGACATCGCACGCTACCGTGACGCACTGCCGGCGGGGGACGTCCGCTACCGCGTCTCTCCGAACGACGACGATCTCTGGAGCACCTCAGAGCACATCCCGTTCGGCGCGGCAACGAAGCTGCTCGATGTCCAGGATGACGTCGACTTCAGGCGTGCGGTGCGCGCAATGCGCCTCGCCCGACTCGACGACGAAACGGTCTCGGATCCTGAGCTCGCGCTCCTCCGCACCGAAGCGCAAGCACGACTCGAGGCAATCGCGAGTGGCGACGACGACCCGCTGCGAAGGTCGAAAGCCGCCAACCTTCTCGGTGCGCTCGGGCTCGCTCGATTTCCATCGGAGACGCAGGATCGCGCGGGGCTCATCCAGAGCATCACTTCGAACCTTCGGCTTGCCATCGAGCTCGACCCGACGAACGACGAGGCGAAGCACAACCTCGAGCTGGCGCTTCAGCGTAGTAGCGGGATCGAGCTCGCGGAAGGGGGAGGCGGGGTGAACCCGGCACCCGGCGGAAGCGGGGTGAAGGGAGCCGGCGCGGGCGATCCGGGCAGCGGCTACTGATGGCAGTCAGCCTGACGCTCCTGACGCCAGTCGGCGCGCTGCTCGGCATCGGCGTGCTCGTCCCGCTGGCTGCCCTGGTCATCGTTCGTCGGCGCGCCCGGCTCGTGCGCGGTGCAATTGGCCTGGCCGAGCCCGCCAGGCGCGGAATCGTCGTCGCGCTCGCTTCACTGCTCGCAGCCGGCGTGCTGCTCGGCCTAGCGGCGACCCAGCCGATCCTCGAGCAGACGCGGACGCTCGAGGTCCGGACCGATGCCGAGGCGTTCGTCGTGATCGACGTGTCGCGCTCGATGCTGGCGCAGCCGAGCCTCGGATCGCCGACACGAATCGTGCGGGCCAAGCTCGCCGCAAGCGAGCTTCGCGCATCGCTCGGCGACGTCCCTGTGGGCGTTGCCTCGCTGACCGACAGGGTGCTGCCACATCTGTTCCCGAGCTTCGACGCGGACGTGTTCGAGGCGACGCTCGACCGAGCGATCGGGATCGAGCGACCTCCGCCGGGAGGACGCTTCCGCACGAAAGCCACCAAGCTCGACGCGCTCGCGAGCGTGCGGACCCTTCACTTCTTCTCCCCGAAGGCCAAGCACCGGCTGCTCTTCGTGCTGACCGACGGCGAGACCGTGCCCGTCAACCGGGCCCGCCTGGCAGCGCAACTCCTGCGCGAACCCGGGATTGACACCGTCTTCGTCCAGTTCTGGCGTGAGGGCGAGCGCGTCTTCACGCGGCAGGTGGCCGAGCCGCAGTACGTGCCGGATCCCGCGGCCCGCACGCTGCTCGACGGTGTCGCAGCGGCGATCAACGGGAGTGTGCTCTCGGAGGGGAGTGTCGGTAGCGCCTCGCGCAAGGCCCGTGCGCTCCTGGGCGAAGGGCCCACAGTGGTCGAGGGCGAGAGGCATAGCCCGATCGCGCTGGCTCCGTACCTCTCGATGGCGGCCTTCTTTCCGCTCGCGCTTCTGCTGTGGCGAAGGGATCGCTAAGTGGCAGATGTGGGTGGTCTGACCCCGTCCGGGTCAGACCCCGGCCTCCTCCGGAAACCACGGTTCCACGGCTTCCGGGAACCCGCTCTCGTCCATGTAGGAGATCGCGCGGCTGGCTAACCACACCAGCGCCGGCGTGCTCGCCAGGCCGAGCGCCTGCCTGACCGCCTCGTCTCCCTGCTGCGGCGAGCCCTTCTCACCTGCCCGCGCTCTGCGCAGGAGGCAGAGATTGCGGGCGGCGCGGTCGACCTCGCTCCCGTACCGCTCGTACCATTCGATTCCGATGGCGTTGTCGAGCGCGGCGGCTGCCTCCTCGGCGAAGCGCGAAGCGTCCTCGGCCGCGACGAAGTACCGCGTGTCGCGGTCGCGATCACTTGCCCGTGGCAAACGCATGTCCACCTCCTAACGAAACTGGATCCAGAACGTCACAGACTATGATCCTGCACTTGTTCATGACGATGGAGGCATCTGGATTGACCGGACGACGGCCGATTTGCGGTCGCGTCTGGCTGGAGTCGATCCAGGCCCTTCCACGTCATGGCAAACGTCCGCAGGACAAGCACTCGGATGGAGGGATACATGCGTAAACGTTCGATCTTGCTCGTGGCGTGCGTCTCCGCGCTCGTCGCGAGCCTCGTTATCGGCCCCGCCGCGACGGCGACGCCGGAACGGCAGGCTGCAGGCACAGTCGTCCTCGGCGCCGACCAGGAGCCGAATACGCTCAACTACTGGCTCGACAGCATGCTGTGGATGACCATGATCACCAGCAAGGTCCACGCCGCGGGTGAGATCTACAACAACAAGGCAGTGCTCGTCCCGATCCTTCTGGAGGGCAAGCCGAAGATCTTGAAGCAGAAGCCGTTTACGACCCAGCACACGTACAAGAAGAACGCGACCTGGAGCGACGGCAAGCCCCTCACCGGGGCCGACTACGTGACGACGTGGCGAACGGTCATTAACCCCGCGAACAACGTCGTCTCGCGGGAAGGGTACGACCAGATGACGAAGGTCACCGCCAAGGGCCAGACCGTGACCATCGTCTGGAAGAGCACGTATGCCAACTGGGAGGCCTTCAACGGGGACCAGCCGCTGCCCACGCACGTTGTCGCTGGCAAGGACTTCAACAAGCTCTGGGCGGACGACATCGGGCCGTCGAGCGGGCCGTTCAAGTTCGTGAGCTGGGTGAAGGGCCAGCAGATCACGATCGCCAGGAACACGGCCTACAAGGCGAACCCGGCGGCGAAGCTCGACCGGATCATATTCCGCTTCATCCCGAACACGGCGACGCAGTTCCAGGCGCTTCGCGCGGGTGAGGTGCAGATCACCAATCCGCAGTTCCAGCTGCAGATCAAGGACTTCCTGAACGACCCGAAGATCGCCGTCCAGCAGGGAACCGGGTTCTTCTACGAGCACATCGACTTCCAGTTCGGCCCGAAGGGGCATCCGGCCATCAAGCAGCCGTACGTTCGCAAGGCGATCATCACGGGCATCAACCGAGCGGCGATCAGCAAGGCGATCTACGGCCAGGTTCTCACGAAGCCGCTGCCGGTCCTCGGGAGCGTCCACTTCATGCCCTTCCAGGCCAACTACCAGGCGCCCTTCAACAAGTACAAGTTCAGCCAGACCAAGGTCATCAGCATGCTGAAGGCCAAGGGGTGCACCGGCGGGCCCGACAAGGCGAGTGCCGGTAACAGGGACATCTTCTCCTGCCCGGGCGTCGGGAAGCTGTCGTTCCGCTTCGTGACGACCACTCCGAACCAGGTCCGCGCGCTGACGTTCGAGGTCATCCAGTCGCAGCTGAAGAGCGTCGGCATCGAGCTCGTGCCGCGGTTCGGTCCGGCCTCGGTCGTGTTCGGCACGACGCTCGGATCGCACGACTGGGACATGATCATGTTCACGTGGCTCAGTGCACCGACGCACAACTACACGGCCGGCGATCTCTATTCCTGCCCGCCAGAGGGTGGTCAGAACGACCTCCTGTACTGCAACCGCAAGTACACGAAGCTGATGAACGAGGCGAAGATCACCGTCGACGCGACCAAGCGGGATGCGCTCGTCCACCAGGCCGAGAAGCTGATGGCTGCCGACGTGCCGACGATCCCCCTCTACTCGCGGCCGGACTTCGTCCTGCACTACAAGAACCTGAAGAACGTTTTCGGGAACCCGACCCAGCAGTCGGTGTCCTGGAACGCCGAGGCGTGGGCGCTCGGGCAGTAGGAGCTCGCCCAGACCCGTGCTAGGCTCACGCCCTGCGCACCAGAGTCTCGCCCCTGCTCAGCGAGCAGGGGCGAGACTTTCTTCTCATACCTCCGAACTCTCTGGATTGCGCGCATGCTGACCTTCGTCGTTCGCCGACTTCTCTACAGCGTGGTTGTTCTCGTGGCGGCGAGCTTCATCATCTTCTCGTTCGTCTCGCTCGTCTCCGACCCGCTCGCGTTCATCAGGATGACGCCGGACGTCTCCGAGCAGACGCTCAAGAACCTCGAGGACCGGAAGCATCTAACCGAGCCGATCCCCGTGCGCTACCTCTACTGGGTGCAAGACGCCCTCACAAACCAGTTCGGCACGACGACGGTTTCGGACCGGCCGATCCTGCCCGACCTCTGGCGGGTGATGAAGAACACCATTCAGCTCGTGGTGATTGCCGAGCTGCTCGCAATCCTCGTCGCGGTCGGGATCGGGGTCTACTCGGCCTTACGACAGTACAGCGCCTTCGACTACACGGCGACGACCTTCAGCTTCGTCGGGCTGGCGACGCCCGTTTTCTGGCTCGCACTCATGCTTCAGGTGGCGGTCGTGTACGTCTACCAGTGGACGGGTCATCGGCTCTTCCCCATCTCGAACCTCAATTCGATCGACCCTGGGACCGGCTTCAGCTTCGTAATCGATCGTGCTCATCATCTCGCCCTTCCTGTCCTCGTGCTGATGATCGCGAGCATCGCCACGTACTCCCGCTACATGCGCGCGTCGATGCTCGAGGTGGTCAACGCGGACTACGTCCGTACGGCGCGTGCGAAGGGCCTGAGCGAGAAGCAGGTGACGATGAAGCACGCCTTCCGCAACGCGCTCATCCCTCTCGTAACTCTCGTCGCGCTCAACTTCGGCGGGCTGCTCGGAGGCGCGGTCGTGACGGAGACCGTCTTCGCTCTCGACGGCATGGGGCTCTACTTCATCAACGCGCTCAATGTCGGCGATCCCTATCCGATCATGGCCTGGCTCATGATCACGGCCACGATCGTCGTCGTCTTCAACCTCGTCGCCGACATCACGTACGGGTACCTGGATCCGCGCGTCCGCTATGACTGAGCAGCCGGTCCCGCAACCCGCAGCCGCATCCTCCGATCTCACGCTCACCTACGAGGCGGGCGTCGAGCTCAAGGCGCGCAGCCAGTGGTCGTACGCACGGATGCGGTTCATGCGTCACCGCCTCGCGGTGGCGAGCCTTATCGTCCTGATCCTGATCGGGTTCGTCGCCCTCTTCGCAGATCAACTCGCTCCTCACGCCTACGACGAGCTCGATCTCGGCAACATCGCCTCGCCGCCCACGCTCGAGGGTAACCACTGGTTCGGCACCGACTTCCTCGGCCGGGACTACCTGAGCCGGGTGATCTACGGCGTCCGGACGTCGCTCTATGTTGCGCTGCTCGTCGCGTTCGTGGCGACGGCGATCGGGACGACGGTCGGAGCGGTGGCCGGCTACTACGGCGGTCAAACGGACAACTTGCTCATGCGCTTCACAGACCTCATCCTCACGCTGCCGTTCCTTGCGGTCCTACTGGTTGCCTCGGTCTACCTCGGACATGGAAACCCGACGCGCGTGGGCTTCATCCTGGCGTTCCTCTTCTGGACCGGACTCGCCCGGATCGTGCGCGGACTCTTCCTCTCGCTGCGGGAGAAGGAGTTCGTCGAAGCCGCGAAAGCGGCCGGAGCAAGCGACCTGCGCATCATCATCCGCCACATCCTTCCGAACTGCATCGGGCCGATCGTGGTCACGATGACGCTCATCGTCGCCCTGGCGATTCTCACCGAGGCGGCGCTGTCGTTCCTCGGGTTCGGCATCCAGCCGCCGCAGCCCGCGCTCGGAAAGCTGATCGCCGAGGGCCAGACCGAGGGCTTCTCGCTCTGGTGGCTCGTGACCTTCCCCGGGCTCATGATCGTGATGATCGCCCTCGCGGTGAACTTCGTCGGTGACGGCTTGCGTGATGCCCTCGACCCGACCCAGCGGAGGACTCGTGCGTAGAGCTCGCCACGGGATGAACAACCATGTCGCCGCGCCGCACCGAACGGCGCGAATGCGGCGTCCTCGGTCGCACCCATATCTCTTCGATATGGGTGCTCCCTGCGTCCTTGCCTCGCGCCGTTCGGCGCGGCCCGATCGACGGGTGATCACCCCGTGACGAGCTCCGAGCCCGTTCTCTCGATTCGGGATCTGACTGTCGAGTTCGGCACCGAGGACGGCGTTGTCCACGCCGTCAGCGGAGTCAGCTACGACGTGTACCCCGGAGAGGTTCTCGGCATCGTGGGTGAGTCGGGCTCCGGAAAGAGTGTCTCGATGCTGTCCGTCCTCGGACTGATTCCGCAGCCCCCCGGGCGCATCGTCAATGGGGAGGCGACCTTCGAGGGTGAGGACCTCCTCACGATGCCTAAGGGCAAGCTGCGCGACATTCGCGGCGGCAAGGTGTCCATGATCTTCCAGGACCCGATGACGTCACTCAACCCGGTCCTCACGATCGGCGAGCAGATCTCGGAGGCGATCAAGGCTCACCGTCCCGGGACGAGCGACAACGCTGCCGCGGCGCGCACGGTCGAGTTGCTGGAGGTCGTCGGCGTCCCTTTCGCCGAGCAGCGTGTGCAGCAGTACCCGCACGAGTTCTCGGGGGGAATGCGGCAGCGGGCGATGATCGCGATGGCCATTGCCAACGACCCAACCGTCCTCGTCGCCGACGAGCCTACAACCGCGCTCGACGTGACGATTCAGGCGCAGATCGTCGAGGTGCTGAAGACTGCTCAGCGAGAGACGCACGCAGCCACCGTTCTGATCACCCACGACCTCGGCCTCATCGCAGAGCTGGCGGACCGAGTTGTCGTGATGTACGCGGGACGGGTCGTCGAGCTCGCGGACGTCTTCACGATCTTCAACTCACCGAGGCACCCGTACACCGTCGGGCTCATGAAGAGCCTTGCCAGGCTCGACGCGGATCAAGAGCGGCTCGAGCCGATCCCCGGTCAGCCCCCGAGCCTGATTACGCCTCCACCCGGGTGTGCTTTCCACCCTCGCTGCGCTCAATCACAAGGGCGGGAGATCTGTAGGACCGAGCTGCCCGAGCTCCGGGCTGCCAGTGACGGCAGCGGCCATCTCTCTGCGTGTCACTTCGCAGACGAGCTCACAGTCACGCACGTCCGTGTCGCCGCCGGAGCGGGAGGGCCGTGAGCGACGCGGGGGGGTCGGCCGAGCCCATCAGCTCTCCGAACGGCGACGAGATCCTCCGCATCGAGGGCCTCGTCAAGCACTTCCCGATCAAGGCGGGCATCATGAAGCACACCGTCGGGCAGGTGCGCGCCGTTGACGGCGTCGACCTCACGGTTCGTCGTGGGGAGACACTGGGCGTTGTCGGCGAGTCCGGGTGCGGCAAGACGACGCTCGGTCGCACGATCATCAAGCTGACCGAGCCCACCGCGGGCAAGATCGTCTTCGACGAGCGGGACATCACCAACCTCAAACGGCGCCAGATGCGGCCCGTCCGGCGGGACATTCAGATCGTCTTCCAGGACCCGTATGCGTCGCTGAATCCACGGATGACGGTCCGGGAGATCGTTGCGGAGCCACTTCGGATCCACGGCCTGTACCGCGGCTCGGAGGGGCGGCGACGCGTGGAAGAGCTTCTGCGCACGGTCGGTTTGAGCCCCGAGCACGGGAATCGCTTCCCGCACGAGTTCTCGGGCGGCCAACGCCAGCGGATCGGCGTGGCCCGCGCGCTTGCCCTGAACCCGAAGATGATGGTGCTCGACGAGCCCGTGTCCGCGCTCGACGTCTCGATCCAGGCGCAGGTCGTCAACCTCCTCGCCCAGCTTCAGAACGAATTCGGGCTCACCTTCCTCTTCATCGCTCACGATCTGTCGGTCGTTCGTCATGTCTCCGATCGTGTCGCTGTCATGTATCTCGGAAAGATCATGGAGATCGGGACCCGCGAGCAGATCTACGGAAAGCCGATGCACCCGTATACCCAGGCGCTCCTCTCCGCGGTCCCGATCGACTCGCCCGACCAGCGAGGCAAGCGCACGCGGATCGTCCTGGAGGGTGACGTTCCGAGTCCTGTCAACCCCCCTTCGGGTTGCCGGTTCCGCACTCGCTGCTGGAAGGCACAGGAGATCTGTGCCGAGGAGGAGCCCGCTCTGATCCCGCGCCACGGCGGCGACCACCCGGTCGCATGCCACTTCGCCGAGGTGATGAAGCCACTCGACCTCGTCGAGGATGTCGCGGCGCCTCAGGCGAGTTGAGCCGCTCGCGCTCTAACTCACCGGGTTCTCGTTCGTCAAAGAGGGTGTGAGAGCAGTTCATCCTGTGGTGTGCGAGCGTGTTCGAGCGCAGGTTTCCCTGCAGCTCGACGGAGAGCTGTCGGAGCTCGAGCGGCGGATGGTGGAATCGCATCTCGACCGCTGCGCCGATTGCGGCGCTTTCGAGAAGGACGTGGCGACGGTCACACAGACGCTCCGTGACGCGCCGCTCGAGAGGCCACGCGAGCCGGTTGTCGTCCTTGCCCCGCGACGGGTGTCGTTCGCGCGGGTTCAGGTCGGTGTGGCAGCGGCGGTCGCGGTTGTCTCGCTCGGCGTCGCCGTGCAGTTTGCGGGGTCCGAGCCGGAGCAGTTTCCGGCGACCAGGCCGTCTCTCGGCGCGAACTTCCACGTTGAGACCGACGACGAGGTGGCACAGGAAGTTCGGCAAATCCTGGCCGCTGGCCGCGCGTACGAACGGCGCAGCGAGAACGTCGGTAGCGCAGTACCGATCTAGATGGTTGATTCCTAATCCCCGCACACGTGGATGGGGGCCTGCACGCGGCGCATCACGGCCGCCCCGATCGGCACCAAGGCCTCCAGCCTCGCCACCGATCGCGTCGACCGCGCTGCTAATCAATCATTTAGCGGCTTGATGCGGTCAGGAGAAGCTGCGGAGCCGGCGCGAGCATGCACGAGCACGCTGCGTACGACTACATAGTCAACCCCGCTTCGAGCCGGTTACACGTCGGTTTGCCGCTCGTTCTCGTCACTCCACTTCGGATGGTGCTTCCGAGCCCAGTCCTTGCGGACGTCGCCCAGCGTCATGCCGCGGAACGCATGACGTGTCGTCGGATGGACGAGAGCGAGGTACAGATGGCCGAGGACGAGGGCCAGCGACAAGAGCGTCAATGCATCGTGCACGACGATCGGCCCGTCCCAGCGGAAGCGGCTTTCCCGTGCGGAGAGCCAGAGGAGCACGCCGGAAGCCGCGAAGAGCAGCGCGAATGCGGTGGTGACGATCGCGTTTAGCTTTTGGCCAGCGTTGAAGCGTCCCTGCGGCGCCTTGCGACCGAGGAGCCAGTTGCGGTCGTCTCGATCGATTCTCTCGATCTCGCGCCAGTCGGCGCGTAACCCCTTCCGGTCTCCGGACACGATGATCACTGCGAGTGCGGCCGCCCAGGCTACGGCGGTCCACACGTGGATCTCCTTGACGAGCGAGCGTCTTCCCACCCAGATGGAGAGCGCGGGGAGCCAGAGCACGAGACCTGTGCCCAGCAGCACGAAGAAGGCCGTGGCGTGAGCCCAGTGGAGCGCGCGTTCCGTGCGGCCGAACCTGCGGACGAAGCCGAGCTTCGGCGCCGGGGCGCTCCGGCTCCCCCGATCGGTCTGCAACTACTCCTGGCCCTCGATGAAGCCGAAGTTCGACTTCCCGATCCAAGCGTCGCTGTCGTAGCCGTGGGTCTCCCAGTAGCCGGGAACGAAGTCGCGACGGACGTGGATCCTGCTCACCCACTTGACACCCTTGTACCCGTACATCTGGGGCATCACGACCCGCGTCGGGAAGCCGTGAGGCTTGGTGAGCGGCTTCCCGTCCATGTCGAGCGCGAGCATCGCATCGGGCACCGACGCCTGTTGCAACGACAGCGTGTCGACGTAGGGAACCTCCTCGGAGAAGAACTGGAGCCAGCGCGCTTCCGGTAGCGGCCCCGCCTCGGCGAGCAAGTCGTCGAACCGGATGCCCGCCCACTGCACGTTCTTGACGGACCACCCGGTCACGCAGTGGTGGTCGGACATCTGCTCAGCTCGAGGAAGCTCGCGGAGGTCGTCGAGCGAGAGGGAGAGCGGTTGCTCGACCAACCCGTCTATACGAAGCCGGAAGCGAGTTGGGTCGATCGTCGGGATGCCGCGAATCGTGTAGATCCTCCAGCCCTTCGTGGGAAGGATCGCTGCGACCCCGTCCGGTAGGACTCGACCGGCGAGGTCAGCGAAGTTGCGGCCCCAGACGAGACCGGCGGCACCTGCTCCGAGGATGCCCAAGAAAGCTGCGCGTCCCAGCAGACGGTCGTTCATCCTGGCCGGCTCCTACCTCCCGTATCAGGACTATAAGGCCCTTGCAGGGCGCTCTCGCTTGTGCGAGACCTTGACTCATGATACGCCCCGAGCGAGTGGGTTCTCGACCGGCCCGAAGAAAAATTCATGAACGCTGCTCAGCCTAGGCCCAGGCTCAGTGGCGGGCGAGCGGTTCCACTTTGATGCCCTGCTCTTCAAGGTCGCTGAGGATGCGGTTCACGACTTCCCACTGCGGGAAGCTCAGGCTGGTGAGTCGCGGAATCGTCTGAGCGAAGGCGGGGTCGCGCAGTGTCGCCGCGGTTCCGGCCACCTCCGAAGAGAGAGCCCGGAATGCCTCGACGAGTTTCTCGTGCTCGTCCTCGAACCCGTCTGCGACGCCGGCCTCATCGAGGCTCGCGGCTGTGTTGTCGAGGACGACCGCGGCTTGGTCGAGCTCTTCCAGGAGCTCTTCGGCGGACTGGACTCCCGCGAGCTTCTCAAGAGCGAACTCGACCTGATTGCGTGCGCTGACCACGGTCTCCTGGTACTCGTCCAAAGACGCCGAGCCTCCGCCGCCGCCGAGTGCGATACCGACTATGGCGACCGCAACGACCGCTGCCACTGCGACGGCCACGAGAACGGCGACTTGGGTCACTCTGGTGCTCATGCGCGACCAGGATAGCCAGCGCACCTGGCCGGACGGCCGCGGTTCCTGAAAGAGGCTGTTAAGGTCGGAGACCGAGGGGTTGCTGCCCCTCCTTCGATAGACTCAGCGGCCGGCTGGCCGCTCTTCGGGCCGCCTCGTCCCTCGCCTCAGGAGAACCATGTCCGAGAACGGATCAGAACGCACGAACACGGGCCGGATCATCGAGATCAAGGGCGTCGTCATCGACGCCGTCTTCTCGGACCGGATACCCGAGATCTACACGGCCCTCTCAATCGAGATCGCCGAGCAGGATGGCAACACGCGGACACTTATCGCGGAGGTGCAGCAGCACCTCGGTGACGATCGTGTGCGCGCCGTGGCGATGGACTCGACCGACGGCCTCCCGCGCGGTGCGGTGTGCGTCGACACCGAGGGGCCGATTTCGGTACCGGTCGGCGAGGCGACGCTAGGCCGCCTCTGGAACGTCATCGGCGAGCCGATCGACGACGCAGGCCCCATACCCGAGGGCACGGAGCGCCGGCCGATCCATCGCGATCCACCTGCGTTCCGCGATCTCTCGCCGAAGGTCGAGACCTTCGAGACCGGAATCAAGGTGATCGACCTGATCGCGCCATTCGTCAAAGGCGGCAAGGTCGGCTTCTTCGGAGGCGCGGGAACGGGCAAGACGGTTCTCATCGAAGAACTCATCCACAACGTCGCGCTCCAGCACAGCGGTGTGTCTGTCTTTGCGGGCGTGGGCGAGCGTACTCGGGAGGGGAACGACCTTTGGCTCGAGATGGCCGAGTCGGGCGTCATCGACAAGGTCGCTCTCGTTTACGGGCAGATGAACGAGCCGCCGGGCGCTCGTCTGCGCGTTGCGCTTTCCGGCCTGACCATGGCCGAGTACTTCCGCGACCAGGGTCAGGACGTGCTCCTCTTCATCGACAACATCTTCCGCTTCGTCCAGGCGGGATCGGAGGTTTCCGCTCTCCTCGGTCGCATGCCAAGTGCGGTCGGTTACCAGCCGACGCTCGCCACCGAGATGGGCCAGCTGCAGGAGCGCATCACGTCGACGAGGACGGGCTCGGTGACCTCGGTGCAGGCGATCTACGTGCCGGCCGACGATTTCACCGATCCAGCGCCGGCCGCTACGTTCGCGCACCTCGACGCCTTCATCGCTCTTTCGCGAGCGATCGTCGAGAAGGGGATCTACCCGGCGGTCGATCCGCTCACCTCGTTCTCGCGCGCCCTGCAGCCGGGCATCGTCTCGGACGAGCACTACAAGGTTGCGACCCTCGTCCAACAGATCCTTCAGCGCTACACGGACCTGCAGGACATCATCGCCATCCTCGGCATGGACGAGCTGACGGACGAGGACAAGATCGTCGTCGCGAGGGCACGCAGGATCGAGCGCTTCCTCTCACAGCCGAACTTCGTCGCCGAGCAGTTCACGGGGACGCCGGGCAAGTACGTGAAGCTCGAGGACACGATCCGCAGCTTCCGCTCGATCATCGACGGAGAGCACGACGAGCTGCCGGAGTCGGCGTTCTACATGGTCGGCACGATCGAAGACGCAGTCGAGAAGGCGCGCGACGCCGAAGCGGTCGCGGCGTAGGGAGTCGGAATGAGAGTCGCTCACGCAGCGGCCGCGAAGCGGACGCCTTCA
Organism: Gaiellaceae bacterium; assembly: GCA_038910715.1. Taxonomy (GTDB): domain Bacteria; phylum Actinomycetota; class Thermoleophilia; order Gaiellales; family Gaiellaceae; genus GMQP-bins7. Next base: position 38 of record JBCKBY010000003.1, on the reverse strand, counting down.
GGGGTTTACGCACGATCAGAATTCGCGCGAGCGGATTC
>JBCKBY010000002.1:0-61659 GCA_038910715.1 Gaiellaceae bacterium | reverse complement strand
ACCTCGAGTTCACTGAAATGGGCATGATCGAAACCGCCGCAACGTCAGCGCCCGCCGCGGGCTCACGCCTCGGCGCGCGCGTACGTGCGCTTCGCGTCTCCGCAGGCCTCACGCAGACGGAGCTCGCGGGCGAGCGCTTCTCGAAGGAGTACATCAGCCAGATCGAGCGCGGCAAGACTCGCCCGACGGACTCGACCATCGCTTGGCTGGCAGAACAGCTCGGAGTGGACGCAGCGCTGCTCTCCTCGGGCGTCTCCACGGAGGAGCGCACGAAGGTGGAGGCGATGCTGGCTCGCGCCGAAGCCCTCTCGTCGGCGCACCAGTACGAGGAGGCGATCGACGCTTTCCGCAAGGCGCGCCCCAGCGTCGACGAGACCGGCGCCGCGGGACTCGATCTCCGGGCCCTGTCCGGTGAGGCATGGGCACTTCAGGAGTCGGGCGACGTGCGAACGGCGATCGACCTCTTGCAGCGAGCGCGCGGGCTCGCCGAGCGCGCGGAGTTCTCCGACGTCGAGCGCGCGGATGTGCTGTTCCGTCTGGCTGTCTGCCGCTACAAGCTTTCGAGCACATCGACCGCCATCGCCCTCTTCGGCGAGGCCCTCGAGCTCGCGGAGCGCTCCGGGCTCCCCTGCGACCTTCTCCGCTCCGACATCCTGCAGCGGAGGTCACGCTGTCATCGGCTTATGCGCGATTACGTCGCTGCGCGCGACGACGTCGAGCGCGCGCTGGAGCTCGCGCAAGACTTGGGCGACCGCGCATCGATCGCCAATGCGTACTTCCAGGCGTCGCTGGTGTCGCAGCGCCAGGGCCACTATGTCTTGTCACGCAGCTACGCGCAGCGTGCGAAGGAGCTGTACCAGCAGCTGAACGACGAGCGAAACGTCGGACGGCTGCTGCTCATGCTCGGCGGTCTCACGCTTCTCCTGGGAGATGAGGAGCAAGCCGTCGAGCACCTGAAGGCGTCCTATGCTCGGGCGCTCGATACCGATTCCCCCGCGGACGCCGCACAGGCGCTCGAGGGGATCGCCAGGGTGCATCTGAACCGTGGCGAGTACGACCAGGCGGACGAGCTCGCGCGCAAAGCGCTTGCTCTTCTGCAGGGTCGGGAGGACTACCTCCATGAGGTCTGTCCGTCGCAGCTCGTACTGGGACGAGCGTTGATGGAGCGCGGACGGCTTGAAGAGGCGGAAGAGTGTTTCCGGGCGGCTGATGCGGCTGCTGAGCAGTTGGCATCGATCAGCCACCGGACGGAGGCGTGGGTCGCACTGGGGGACCTCGCGGCGCGTCGTGGAGAAGACCGCGAGTCCGCACGTCTCTACCGGAACGCCGCTGAGGCGCTCCAGGAAATCCGCTTCTAAGAGAGGAGGTCGCCATGAAGGCAAGACTGCTGCTTCTGCTGGTCAACCTCGCGCTGCTTGCGGCGTGGCTCGGGCACTACGGCCTGGACCGCTCCTGGCCCGACGGGAATTAGATGCTCGATCGGAAATTCACGCGGGCCGAGGACGGCCACGACGCTGCGCCGGATCGGCACCCTCGCGCGTCGCACAGGCTTCTAGCCTGCACGACGCGTGAGTGCGACGCCCGGCTTGGTCGTGACCGCCCCCGCCGGCGCGCCAATTTCCGATCAAACATCTAGCGAACCCGCGGCTACACTCGGGCGCGTATGCGCCTTGCTGCGGCACTGACCGTGCTGTCGTGCCTGCTCGTCGCCGGCTGCGGTGGATCGGGTAACGGCACGACCACGACAGTCGGTGTCCCAGGAGGGGGCATGACGCTCGAAGAGCTTTGGCGCGCTCCCGGCGACGACGTCGCAATCATCTCCGGGACTGCGAATTACGAGCCCGGAGACGTCCGCGTCTCGTTTCTCGTCGTCGATGCCGAGGGTCAAGTGATCACGCTTCCGACGGCGCGTGTGTGGGTCGCTGACGGACTCGACGCACAGCCGTTCCTCGAATCGAGCGCGAAGCTCGAACGCATCGGGGTGCCGGGAGGGGATGTTGCTGACGCAAGCCACATCTACGTGGCGCAGCTCGAGCTCGATCGCCCCGGGAAGTACTGGCTCCTCGCCGAGCCTGAAGGCGGCGCAAAGAAGGTGCAGGCTCTCGGCAACGTCGTCGTAGCGAAGACCGATCCCGCTCCGGACATCGGCGATCCGGCGATCGCGTCGGACAATCCCACGATCGCGTCCACGGGCGCCGACTTCGCGAAGCTCACGACGCGAACCCCGCCTGATGAGTCGCTTCTCGAGCACTCGATTGCGGATTCGCTTAACGCGAAAGTGCCGTTCGTCGTCACGTTCTCGACCCCGAAGCTCTGTTCCAGTCGGACGTGCGGCCCGGTTGTCGACGTCGTCGAGGAGGTCGCACGCCGTTTCGAAGGCGGCGACGTTCGGTTCATCCACGTCGAGGTCTTCGAGGGCAACGATCCAGCGAAGGGCTACAACCGCTGGATGCAGGAGTGGGGGCTGACGACCGAGCCGTGGACGTTCGTTGTCAGCGGCATGGGCAAAATCGTGGAACGTTACGAAGGCCCCGTCTCGGTCAACGAGCTCGAACAGGCGGTGCACGACAAGCTGCACGGTTGAGGTGCTCAGCGACCCTGTTACGCTCGACGCGCGACTACGAAGGAGGGGCGGTATGGGCGTTTCCACGACGAGCCCGCTCGTGACGATCGAGTGGCTGGCTGAGCATCTCGGCGAACCCGGTCTGATCGTCGCCGAGGTGGACGAGAATCCGGAGCTCTACGAGGAAGGGCACATTCCCGGTGCGGTGAAGCTGCACTGGAGGGACGATCTCCAGGATCCGCTCGTGCGCGACGTCGTGTCGAGCGCGGCATTCGAGCAGCTCATGGGCGAGCGAGGGATCGGGAATGACACCACCGTTGTGCTCTACGGCGACAAGAACAACTGGTTCGCCGCCTACGCGTACTGGTATCTGAAGGTGTTCCGCCACGAGGACGTCCGTCTCCTCGACGGCGGGCGCCAGAAGTGGATCGAAGAGGGCCGCGAGGTGACGGCCGCAGCGTCCGCGCCAACTCCGGTCGCGTACACCGCGAAGGATCGAGACGAGTCGATCCGGATCCGTCGCGACGAGGTGCTCGCCGGGCTCGGCTCACCCGAGTTCGCTCTCGTAGATGTGCGCAGCCCTCAGGAGTTCGCGGGCGAGCTCATGGCGCCGCCCGGGTATGAGCAGGAGGGGGCGTCGAGAACGGGGCACATCCCTGGAGCGCAGTCGATTCCGTGGGCGACTGCCGTCCGGGACGACGGCACGTTCAAGACCGTCGACGAGCTTCGCGAGATCTACACCGCGAAAGGCATCACTCCCGACAAGGAGATCCGCGCGTATTGCCGCATCGGCGAGCGCTCGGCGCATACGTGGTTCGTCCTCCAGGAGCTCCTCGGCTACGAGAACGTCCGTAACTACGACGGCTCGTGGACGGAGTGGGGCAACCTCGTCGACGTGCCGATCGAGCGGTAACACGGGGTCAGGTCTTGCATTCCGACACGAGGTCATGTGTCGGAATGCAAGACCTGACCCCAGCCTCGCCTACACCGCCCCTACACCGCGTCGCCCAACCGCTCGATGACAATGTTGGGAACGCGCGCGTTGGGGCTCAGATTCAGCACCGTCCGGACGAGCTCCGCGACGTCTTCGGGCTGAATTTGCTCTTCGACCGGGATGCCGGTCCATTCGGTCATCCGGGTCGCGACGAATCCAGGTGAGATCGCGGTTGCGCGGACTCCGTGCTCGGCCTCTTCCCGGTTGAGTGAGTTGGTGAACGAGATCAGCGCGGCTTTCGTCGCGCCGTAGACGGCCAAGCCCGGAGTCGGGATCGTCCCGGCGATCGAGGCCAGCGTGATGATCTGTCCACGTGATGCGCGGAGTAGCGGGAGTGCCTCGCGCGTCACGACGAGCGTCCCGAGCAGATTGACGTCGAGCTGGAGAGCTATTCGCTTCGTGTCGAGCGCGGCGATGTTTCCGCCGATTCCGAGACCGGCGGAGTTCACGAGGACGTTCATGCCTCCGAACTTCTCCGCGTGTGCAGCGACGACTCGCACGCACTCGTCGGCGTCGCCCAGGTTCGCGGCAACTGCGTACGCGTCGAGCTCGCGTGCGGCCTCCTCGAGCGGCTCCGGTCGCCTGGCGGCGAGAGTGAGCTCGTAGCCGTCCTCGCGGAGCGCGCGAGCGATCGCGAGCCCGATCCCGGACGACCCACCGGTAACAAGCGCCGACTTCATCCGCGCGAGTCTATGGATCAAGACGCCGGGCAGTCGCGTCGTTCACGGGGCCGAAGGGCGATTCATTCGCCCGTAGGCCAAGAGCGGCCGATCAGTCGCGGCGCAGGGGGAGGGGGGCCGGCGGGGGGAAACATCGTTTCCCCCCGCCAACAAGTCAGCGGCCGCCGAGGGGGCGGCGGCCGCTGGTGTCAGGGGGAGAGGAGAAGGGGATGGATCTCTCCGGACCGTGTGTTCTCCGTCGCGGGTCGTTCCCCTTCCGCCTACAGTTGACGCGTGGAGACCGTTCCACTGACGTCGCTCGCTCGCGCCGGCGGGTGCGCCGCCAAGTACGCGGCGGGGCGGCTCGAGACCGTTCTCGCCGGGCTCGTACCGGCCGAGGCCGAAGATCTCCTCGTCGGCCTCGATCCCGCCGACGACGCTGCGGTCTATCGCCTCGACGCCGACCGGGCGATCGTGTTCACGGTCGACTTCTTCCCACCGCTCGTCGATGACCCGCGCACATTCGGTGCGATCGCCGCCACGAACGCCCTCAACGACGTCTTTGCCATGGGGGGGACGCCGCTGCTCGCGCTCTCGATCGCCGCATTTCCCGAGGAGCTCCCGACGGAGATGCTCGGAGAGATTCTCGCCGGGGCGGATGAGCGTGTTCGCGCGGCCGGGGCGATCCTCGTCGGAGGTCACACGATTCGTGACGACGAGCCGAAGTACGGGCTGGCTGTCGTCGGAATCGTTCATCCTGACGCTGTCTGGCCGAAAGCAGGCGCACGTCCGGGCGACGTGCTCTTTCTCACGAAACCCCTCGGAACCGGCATCGTGCTCCAGGCCGTGCGCGACGGTGTGGCGCCTTCCGGTGCGCTCGATGCAGCGGTCGCCTCGATGGTCGAGCTCAATAAGGCCGCGGCCGACGCGCTTCGGCCGTTCGCACCGAACGCCGTGACAGATGTCACCGGCTTCGGGCTTCTCGGGCATACGCACGAGCTCGCGTCGCGCAGTGGCGTACGAGCCCTTCTGGACGCAGCAGCTCTTCCGCCTCTCCCGGGCGCGCTCGAGCTCGCGCAGAACGGCGTTCGAACGGGTGGCGACCGCAGGAACCGCGAGTACGCGGGGCCGCACGTCGAAAGCTCTGCGGATGCGGCACTCGAGGCTCTCGCGTATGACCCGCAGACTGCCGGCGGCCTGCTCGTCTCGATACCCAGCGAGCGGGCCGCCGTTCTCGAGGCGACGCTCTCGGCCGAAGGTGTGCTCATCCGCCGAATCGGGCGCGTCGAAGCCGGTTCAGGCGTCGTGCTCACGGCATGAGCGTCGTCGTAGTTCGCGCACGCACGCTGTCCGCACGCGGCTTCCTTCGTCTGGCGGCAGCATCGTGCATCGCCCTCTTCCTCGTCGTCACGTCCGGCGCGTTCGTGCGGCTCACGGGATCCGGGCTCGGATGTGAGAACTGGCCGAGCTGCGGCGACAAGCCGTACCCGGAGCAGGGCTTCCACGCGTTCGTCGAGTTCGGTAATCGGATGGTCGCGCTCGTCGGCATCGTGCTCACGCTCATCACCTGGCTCGGCTCGCGGAGGGTGGTCGGTCTCTCGCGGCATGCGAAGTGGGCGGCGCTTGGCGCGTTCCTCGTTGCCGCCGCTCAGATCCCGATGGGGGGAATCACGATCGCGCTCGATCTCCATCCGCTCGCGGTGATGACGCACTTCCTCCTCGGGCTGGCTGTCGTCGCCCTCTCCGCGATCGTCGTTCTCGAGGCGTGGCACCTCGTGGCGGGGTTGGCCATGCCCGCGGGGCCGCCGTGGCTGCGCCAGCTCGTCAGCTGGGTCGGGCTCCCAATGTGCGCTGCACTCGTGGTCACGGGTGCGGTCGCCACCGCCTCGGGCCCGCACCCGGGCTCGAGCGACGACGTCGAGCGGCTCGGCATCGCGATAACGGAGACGGTCTACGTCCACGTACGCGTGGCCGCAGTGTTCGGAATAGGTGTGCTGGCGGTCGGCGTGCTGCTTTGGCGACTGCGTCCCAGCTACCCGGGCGTTGTCGGGCTCTGGGGTCTTCTTCTCGTCGTGCTCGTCGCGCAGGCGATTCTCGGTGAGGTCCAGTACCGAAGCGCGCTGCCCTGGGGGCTCGTGCTCGTCCATGTCTTTCTGGCGACGATGATCTGGACTCTGAGCCTGGCGCTCGCCTACGTGCTCTGGCGCCCACCTGCGGCGCTAGCGCGGCAGTAGGCTTGTCGCGTGGCCGACGAGCTCCGGATCTACGAGCGACCGACGCTCGAGCGGCCGGTACTCATCGGTGCCTTCAGGGGTTGGAACGACGGCGGCCAAGCTGCCACGCTTGCAGCTGGTTACCTCGCCAGGCTGTGGGGGGCAAAGAAGTTCGCGGACATCGATCCCGAGCTCTTCGTCGACTTTCAGGCGACCCGGCCCATGGTGTCCCTCGAAGAGGGAACCACGCGGAAGATCGAGTGGCCCGAGAACACGCTCTACAGCGCTCCCATCCCGGGAGCGAGCCGCGACGCGGTCCTGCTCGTGGGAGTCGAACCGAATTACCGCTGGCGCACGTTCAGCGAGCTCATCGCCGACTTGGCCCGTGATCTCGGCGTCGAGCTCGTCGTGACTCTAGGCGCGCTGCTTGCCGACGTCCCGCACACGCGCCCGTCGCCCGTGACCGGTGCGGCGACCGACCCACAACTCGTCGACGAGCTCGGCCTTCAGCTCTCGCGTTACGAAGGCCCGACCGGGATCGTCGGCGTGCTGCTCGACGCCTGCCGGCGAGCAGCCATACCCTCCGTCAGCCTGTGGGCGGCGGTTCCACACTACGTCCAGCTCGCGCCGAGCCCGCGAGCAGCGCGGGCGCTGTGCGAGCGACTCGCGGGTGTTCTCTCCACCGAGATCGACATCGGAGAGCTCGTCGAAGCCGAAGCCGAGTACGTCGAACAGGTATCTCAGGCCGTGGCGACTGATGCCGATACCGCCGCATATGTCGAGGAACTGGAGCATCGGGCCGACTCCCTCGACTGGCTCGAAGACTCTGGAGGTCTCCCGTCGGGCGATGCGCTCGCGGCCGAGATCACTCGCTTCCTGCGGGATCGCGAGACGAACGGAGACGGCGAGCCGGAAACGGGAGGCCCAGGCTAGCGGCGTTACGCCGCGTCTTCGGAGGACTCGGCGAGGTTCGCGGGCTCGGCGACCAGCGTGATCGGATCGGTGGGTCCGTCGCCGTCCGCCGCGACCTCGAGCGTGGCGTCCACCGGCTGACGCTCACCCTGCGCGGGAACCCTCCGCTTCCGCCGTCGCCGGCGGGACTTCCGTGCAGTCAGCTTGGGTGCGGGGAGGTTGTCCGCGAGAGCGGTCGCAATCTCATCGGTGGTCCCGAGTTCCTCGCGAGCCGTGTCGAGCGCGGCATTTGCGCGAGGTGTGTAGCCGTCGGCTGAAGCCAAGAGCGCGGCCCCTACGGGGAGAGGCATCGCACCGGCCACCTGGACGAGACGGTTGACGTTCTCTTCGTGTCGATATCCACGCGAGTTCGCCGCCGCTCCGAGCAGTCGCTTGGCCTCGGGGAACTCCGTCGATACGCGCCGGTCCTGCACTTTTCGCGTCGTTCGCGCCAGTTTCCACGTCCACCGAGCCAGGATCTGATCCGGTGCCGCGGGTTTTCCCTCGCCGATCGCGCGGAGAAGCACCCGAACACCAGCCGACCTGTCCTTCTCCCACGTCGGCGCCTGGGTAACCAGCGTGACGAGGTCGTCGAAGTCCGCGCGGTCGACAGGGGTCGCCACCCGATCGAGGAGAGCGGTCATCCGCAGCCTGCGGTTGGGGTTCTCTGCGGCACACGTCGCAAGAAACTGCTCGAGGGCGCCTTTGTTGGCTCGTCCCTCTGCGAACTTGCGCGCGAACTCCGCGCGCTGGTCGAACCGGATCTGACGTCCTGCGATGGTCGCCCAGAAACGCTGCTCACCGTCGTCCAGGTACTTCGGGTCGATCCGTTGCCATTCGCGCTGGATCACGGAGAGCCGACGTCCCACGTCGGGCGTCACCGGAACGAGCCATGGGACCGGCGAAAGCTTGCGGCGTGCGCGCCGTTGCTGTCGTCGGCGCGGCGCCGGAGTCACTCGCGCGCCCTCGCGATAGAAGTCCGCGTCGAGGAGGGCATGCAGTGAGACGACGCGATCGTTGTGTGTCGAGCCCTTGGGCACGAAGTCGACGACGATGCCGGCCTCCTTGCGGGGGTGCATGCGCATGATCCGGCCTATCCGCTGCTGGTATACGCGCCGCGACGCCGTCGGCGCGAGGTGGAAGCAAACGGTTGCTCGTGGTGAGTTCCATCCTTCCGCGAGGAGCTGCGCGTTGATGAGCACGTTGATCTCGCCGCGCTCGTAGGCAGCCAGCGTCTCGGCGAGCCGCGCGGGAGGCGTCTTTCCGGAGACCGCCTCTGCCTTGAGGCCTGCGGCTCGGAACTCCTGGGCCAGGTTGTAGGCGTGCGCCACTCCGGCCGCGTAGACGATGCCGGGCGTCGTCCCGAAGCGCTCGCGGTAGAGGCTCGCAGCGGCCTGGTTGAGCGCCTCGTGGTCGAGAGCTGCCGCAAGAGCGCGCTCCTCGAAGTCGCCCCCCACGATCGGGACCGAGTTGATCGCAGCCGCTGGAGGCACCCGAAGGTTGCGCAGCGGCGCGATGAGCCCGCGCCGCGCGGCGTCGCTCAGCGGGAGGTCGTCGACCGACGCCGGGAAGACGTCGGAGACCTGCTTGGCAATGAGCTGCTCGGTTGCGGTCATTCCGATGTACAGCGGCTCGTGGAACGCACGGATTGCGCCGCTCGTCTTCTCTCCGAGAGCCGTATGCGCCTCGTCGCAGAGGACGAGGTCGTACGTCTCGCGATCCAGCTCGGTCCCGTGGCGTGCGAACCAGGCGTATGTCTGGATGGTGATCGGGTTGTCGCGTGGCGAGTGCGCTCCCGCGAGTACGGCGGCGGCGAAGCGGTCCGCGTACCCCTCAGTCGTGAGATCGCGGGTGAACTGAGAGACGAGAAGCCGGCGGTGCGTGAGGATCAGGACACCGAGACCCCGTGCCGCCTCGACGAACCCCGCCGCGGCGATTGTCTTTCCGGAAGCCGTGGGGTGGCGAAAGCGGTACCGGCGGACAGCTCCTGGGTCGGCGCCGCTGAAGCCGGTCTCGAGATCCTTCTCCTCGATGAAGCCGGCATCGAAGTCGTCGTCGGCTTCCTCGTCGATCTCAGCGTCGGCTACCGCCCCGTTACCGTTTCCGTTCTCTTCGGCCGAGCGCTGCGTCGCAGCGATGAGCTCGGCGAGCATCCCGGCAAGTGCGTCGACCTGATGACGGCGCAGCTCGGTTCCCGCGGCCGTGCGCGACGGGTTCTCCGTCAAGACTCGTTCGAGCCCGAGCATCAGCCCGTACCGAACCTTCCAGCGCCGGGAAGGGCGCTTCAGGCCGGCGTCCATCTCGGCTCTGGCATCGTCGAGCGCAGCTCGTCTCGCGGTGCCGGGACCGAGCGCGGCGAGGACGTCCTCGTCAGGCTGCAGAAACGGCTCGCCGACCCAGGCCTCGGCGCGATGGGCCGCAGCAGTCAGGTTCTCAGGGGTGTCCGACGTCAGCGTCGGGATGGTCGTAGCCTCGTGCATTCACGCAGCACGTACTTTCGTGCCGCTCCTTCCGAAGAATTGACGCTCGCCCGATTACGGGTGAGCAGTACCGGCAGAGCATACCTCAGAGTTCGGGCGGGTTGGTGCCTGCCATCCTCAAGCCGTCGACCGCGGCTGGCGCCGTAGGCTACCCCTCATGACGTCGCCCTCGATCGCCGGTCATGCCCCGGCCCTCCGCGGCTGCTGGCACCCGGTTGCGGAGTCCCGGGAAACCGTTCCGGGCATTCCGGTTGCAGTCGACCTGCTCGGTGAGGCGCTCGTGCTCTGGCGGGACAGCACCGGCACCGCTCATGCGTTCCGCGATCTCTGCATTCACCGCGGTACGGCGCTCTCGCTCGGCACCGTCGAAGGAGACGAGATCGTCTGCCCGTACCACGGCTGGCGCTACCGCTCGGACGGGGCCTGTACCCTCATCCCCCAGCTCGGCGATCCGACGCGGGTGCCCGCCAAGGCACGCGCCACAACCTTCCGATGCGCGGATCGGTACGGGTTCACCTGGGTTGCTCTCGAGGAGCCGCGCTGGCCGCTGCCCGACGTCCCGGAGCTCGAAGACGACGCCTGGGTGATCGTGCTATGTGGCCCCTACACGTGGGCCTGCGACGCCTCTCGGCAAGTCGAGAACTTCACCGACTTCGGCCACTTTCCCTTCGTTCACCCCGGTCTCCTCGGCGATCCGGAGCGACCGGTCGTCCCAAGTCACAAGGTCGAGACCGACGGTCACCACGTCCTCCGCTACGACATCGTCCGGCCGGAGACCGTGGCCAACGACGACTTCCCCGTGTTCGGCAACGAGGTCGTCGAAGCCCCCGAGCGTCGCAGCCGCTACGAGCTACATCTCCCGTACACGATCGTCCTCCGTCTCGGCTGGGGCGGACAGGCGGGTATGGTCTACTTCTTCGCCTGCCGTCCCGAAGGGCCGGAGCGCACGACAGGCTTCCTCGCGATCGCGCGCAACTACAACCTCGAGCAGCCGGACACGGTCCTGCGGGAGTTCGAGGACGTGATCTTCGCCCAGGATCGACGGATCGTCGAGTCGCAACGTCCCGAGCGTGTGCCGTTCGACCTCGCGGACGAGCTCCATCTCACCTTCGACGCTGTGGCGGTCGCGTACCGCCGCGCAATGCGCAATGCCGGTCTCGCGTTGTGAGCCCGCGCGGAGGACCCGTCAGTCGAAGCACGCGGCACGATCTCGAGAACCTCGCCCTTGGCCGTCCCACCTGTAGTCGGTGCCGAATCCCCTTAAGAGGCTGCTGCGAGTTCGGCAAGCGGGCGGCCGACGACGCGCTGCGACACCCCGGTTTGATCGAGGTGCTTCGTGATCCCGCCCAGCCAGAACGGATAGCCGGCCCCGAGGATCAGGCACGTGTCGACGTCGGCGGCCTCCGCGACGACGCCTTCCTCGATCATGTGCCGGACCTCATCAGCCATCGCTTCGAGCACGGCCTCGTGAATCTCATCGACGGTGCGTGGAGCGTGCTCCACCACGACGGGTTCGCCGCCTGTCGCGAGGCTCTCGAGGGTCGCCGAAAGCGGGAACCGGTCTGGCCATGCCTCGTGGAGCGTGTGTCGGACGTGGTTCGCCACGTTCGGCCCGACGAGCTGAAGGAGCACCGACGGCGCCATCGGCAGCCCGAGCCGAAGGACTGCCTCGTCGGTCTCGTCAACCGTGTTTCCATGGTCGAGGGCGTCGGTTATCACGGACCCTTGGCGGGCGAGCAGCCTGTTCACGACGAAAGCAGGCGCGTCGCGAACGAGCACACCGCGCTTGCGCAGCTTCCCTGCGACCGCCCAGGCGGTCGCGAGCGTGACGTCATCCGTCTCCGGCGTCCTGACGAGCTCGACGAGCGGGAGAACGGCGACGGGGTTGAAGAAGTGCATCCCCACGACTCGCTCGGGGTGCTCGAGATCTGCGCCCATCTCGGTGACCGAGAGAGAGGACGTGTTCGTCGCGAGGATGCATTCCGGGGAGACGACTCGCTCGAGCTCCGCGAAGACCTCCTTCTTGACGCGCATCTCCTCGAACACGGCTTCGAGCACGAGATCGCAGTCGGCGAACACGTCCCACTCCGTTCCGCCCGTGACGAGTGAGCTCAGGAAGCGGGCCTTTGCTTCACCGATCCGTCCCGCGCGTGTCAGCTCGTCGAGCTCACCGGCGATCCACGACCTCGCTTCGTCGACCTGGTCCTGCGTCAGATCTCGGAGGACGATGGGTACCTCGAGTCGGCGGAGTGCCAGCAGCGCGAGCTGGCGCGCCATGAGGCCCGCGCCGACGATGCCGATCCGGTCGACACGTCTCGGAGCAGCGTCAGGGACGCCGACCCCGCGCTTCGCCCTGCGCTCGACGAGGTTGAAGGCGTACACCGAGGCCTGCGCCTGTGGCCCGGGGAGGAGCTCCGCGAGCGCGTCCTCCTCTGCGCGGTAGCCCTCCTCGAGCAGCCAGGTCGCGGCGCCCTCGATCAGGTCGAGCGCTCTGTACGGGGCAGGGGTGGCGCCGTGGACCTGGCCGTCGAGGCGCGCGCGTGCCTTGCGGCACACCTCGGCGACGTCCGAGAGGTCGGCCCGGGGTCGGCGTTTGCTCTCGCCTGCCTCGATCTTCTGGATGAGAATGGCGAGCGACTCGTCGAGGAACTCGACGGGTTCGAGCAGCTCGTCGGCGAAGCCGGCCTCGAGCGCTTGCTGAGCCGACAGCATCCGGTTCTGGCGGAGGGGGTTCTCGACGATGAACTTCACGGCCCGCTCGGCGCCGATCAGCTGTGGGATGAGCTGCGTGCCGCCCCAGCCCGGAATGAGCCCGAGGAGGACCTCGGGGCAGGCGAAGTGGCGGACGGACGAGGAGAGCGTGCGGTAGTCGCAATGAAGTGCGATCTCGACGCCACCACCGAGAGCCGCGCCGTTGATCGCCGCCAAGGTGATGAAGGGCAGATCCCGGATTCGGCCAAAGAGCTCGTGTCCCGCGGCCCCGCCGAGACGCGCCCGTTCCGGCGTGATCTCGCCGAATTCGTCGATGTCTGCGCCGACGGCGAAAACGAACGGCTTGCCCGTCAGGAGAAGGCCACGCCAGTCGGGCGTCTTTAGCTGCTCGAGCACGTCCTCGAGCGAGCGAAGGGCGTGCTCGCCGAAGGTGTTCGGCTTCGTCCAGTCCTCGCCGTTGTCCATCGTCACGAGTGCGATGGGTCCTACGGGCGTCTCGATCCGCTGGAGCTTGAACTGGGTGGGCGGACTAAGCACCGTTCTGGAGGTTCTCCCAGAGGATGGCTGCGCCCATGCCGAGCCCGATGCAGAGCGCGGTGAGGCCATATCGAGCTTCCGGGCGGTCGCGGAACCCGCGTGCCAGCTGTGCCATGAGGCGCACGCCCGTCGCTGCGAGCGGATGACCGCAGGCGATCGCTCCGCCGTAGGGGTTGAGTCGTGGATCGTCCGGTCCGATCCCGACGCCTTCGCACCACGTCAAGACCTGCACGGCGAAAGGCTCGTTCACCTCGAAGAGGCCGACGTCGGCCATGGTCAACTCGGCCCGTTCGAGCACCTTGTGGGTCGCCGGAACAGGGCCGAGACCCATCAACTCGGGCTCGACGCCCGCGTAGGCGAAGCCGACGAGGCGCATCTTCGGAACGAGCCCGATCTCGCCCGCGGCAGCTGCCGAGGCGATGAGCGCGGCTGTGGCCCCGTCGGTGAGCCCGGCGGAGTTTCCGGCCGTGACGCGACCGCCGGCGCGGAAGGGCGTCCGAAGGCCGGCGAGCGCCTCCATCGTCGTCTCCGGGCGAAGGAACTCGTCGCGCGCCGCAACGGTCCAGCCCTCGTCGGTGAAGACGGACATGGGGACGACGATCTCGTCCATGACGCCCTCGTCCCAGGCGGTGCCTGCCTTGCGCTGTGACTCGACGGCATACGCGTCGGCGTCTTCCTTGGTCAGGTACGAGAAGGCGTCGTGGAGGTTCTCGGCGGTCTGACCCATCACGGCGGCCGACTCGTCGACGATTTGCTCGGCGATGAAGCGCGGATTGAAGTCGACGTCCGCGCCCATCGGGTGGTGGCCCATGTGCTCGACGCCACCGACGAGAACGAAGTCCGCGGCGCCCATCGCGATTTCGCCGGCGCCGGCCGTTGTCGCGGTGAGCGCACCCGCGCACATCCGGTCGACGGCGAATCCAGGCACAGACTTCGGGAGGCCGGCCAGCAGCGCGACGTCGCGGCCGAGCGTCAGCCCCTGGTCGCCGACCTGTGCCGTGGCCGCGAAGATGACGTCGTCGATCTTCTCGGGCGGAAGCTGTGGGTTGCGGCGGAGGACGGCGCGAACTGCCTTGACCGCCATGTCGTCGGCACGGGTCTTCGAGAAGAGGCCGTCCGGTGTCGCGCGGCCGAACGCCGTGCGGACGCCGTCGACATACACCACTTCGCGGAGCTCGGCCACGGCGGAGACGATACTTCCGGGAGCGATGCTTGACTGGGAGGAACGCGCGGCGAACGCGCGGGGGCGCTACGAGGACGGACTGGCTCGTCTGCCCGCGGAGACGGACGAGCGCCAGCGTCAGCTCACGCGCATGGGAAACGCGGCGTGGGCAGTGGGGCTGTCGCTGCTCATGCTCGGGCGACGAGCTGAGGCCGACACCTGGCTCGTGCGAGCCGCCGACCGCTATCGCGAGAGTTGGCCTGATGCGCCACCGGGAAGCTGGGGTCGCCCAATCGGAGCGATGAAGTCGCGGCTCATCGCGGGTGATCTCGAGGGCGCTCGCAACGATGCCCGCTGGGCCCTCGAGGCGGGTGCCGCGGAATCGGAGAGCGCGATCGGCCGCTACGCAGCCGCGCTTGCACATCTGGTGCTCGGAGATGATGAAGCCGCCTCGGCGCTGGCCACGACGCTCCGTGGAATCGACGGGTTTCCAGCGGCCGTCACCGATACGGTCGCAGCGCTCTCGGCCGGCGATGCAAGCGGCTACGAGGCGGCGATCGGGGCGCTCGTCGACGACTTCGAGAGTCGGCGGGAGTTTCTCGAGGACACTCCGGTTGCCGACACGGTGCTCGCGCTCCAGGTGCTCGCCGCCCAGCGTGGGCTGGCCGTGTCACTCCGTTCGCCTCTTCTGGCTAGTTGAGGGACAATCCGGCTGTGGAGTCCGAGACTCGCTATGCCCGGAGCGGCGACGTCAGCATCGCCTACCAGGTCACAGGCGATGGGCCGTTCGACATCGTCTTTGTGCCCCCCACCGCTTCTCACGTCGAGCTTGCGTGGCAGGTCCCCGTCTTGAGGGCGATGTTCGAGCGGCTCGGGTCGTTCTCGCGGCTGATCCACTTCGACAAGCGCGGCACGGGCATGTCGGACCGGGTCACCGGCGTGCCAACGCTCGAGACGCGCATGGACGACCTTCGCGCAGTCATGGATGCGGTCGGCTCGGAACGGACCGCCGTGATGGGCTGGTCCGAGGGGTGTGCCATGAGCGCCCTGTTCGCAGCGACGTACCCGGAACGCGTCTGGGCGCTCGTCCTCTACGGTGGGAAGGCCAGGAGCCTCCGAGCGCCGGACTACCCATGGGGCTCTACCGAAGCGGAGGCACTGCGAGCGATCGTGGACGGGAGGTTTCTCGGCGAAGAATCGGGGGCTGCGGAGGCCGTAGCTCGGTCGGGATCGCCCGAGGCCACCGAGGAGGAGATCCGAGCCTTGGGGACCTACTTCCGCTACAGCGCGAGCCCAGGAGCCGCAGAGGCCCTCAGCCGCATGAACATGCTGATCGACGTCCGCCACGCGCTGCCCGCGATCCGCGTCCCCGCGCTCGTCCTCCACCACGTCGGAGACACGTGGGTTCAGGTGGAGCGGGGCCGCGATATGGCCGAGCGGATCCCTGGTGCAACATGGGTGGAGCTGCCGGGCAAGGGCCATATTCCGGCGGCAGCGCAGGTCGGGCCGGTGCTGGATGAGATGGAGCGGTTCATTCGCGAAGCCTGGGAAGCTGGCGGCTGGGAGGGGGGCGAGCCTGATCGCGTCCTCGCGACGGTGCTCTTCACGGACATCGTGGGCTCGACGGCCAAGGCGTCGGAACTTGGCGACGCACGCTGGAGAGAGATGATTCAGGCGCACCACGGGCTCATCCGGCGCCAGCTCGTCCGCTTCCGTGGCACCGAGATCGACACGGCAGGGGACGGGTTCTTCGCGTCGTTCGACGGCCCGGCTCGCGCGATCCGCTGCGCCTGCGCGATCAGCGAGGGCGTCCGTGATCTCGGGATCGAAATTCGCGCAGGACTCCACACCGGCGAATGCGAACGGATCGACCACAAGGTCGGTGGCATCGCCGTGAACATCGGCGCTCGCGTCGCCGCACAGGCGGACGCCGGCGAGGTCCTCGTCTCGAGCACCGTCAAGGATCTTGTCGCAGGCTCGGGCATCGAGTTTCGCGACAGAGGAGCGGCTGAGCTGAAAGGCATTCCTGGCGAGTGGCGCCTGTTCGCCGTCGAGCGCCTTGGCGAGTAACCGGGCGGAATCTAGAGTTCTCGCCGTGCCCGAGTTGCCCCTGACCGGTGGCTGTCTCTGTGGCGGCGTCCGCTTTGAGGTTCGCGAAGCGCTCATCTCGGCGAGCTACTGTCACTGCACGCGTTGCCAGCGCAGGTCGGGGACGGCCGCGTCTGCACAAGCTCATATCGTTCCCGG
The DNA here is from genome assembly GCA_038910715.1 of Gaiellaceae bacterium. GTDB lineage: Bacteria > Actinomycetota > Thermoleophilia > Gaiellales > Gaiellaceae > GMQP-bins7. The sequence goes on along the minus strand of JBCKBY010000002.1, from coordinate 45,141 downwards.
CTCGCTTCAGGTCACGGCGGGCGAGGACTTGCTCCGTGCATTCGAGCCGGCGGACGGCTTTGCCAAGGTCTTCTGCTCGGTCTGCGGATCCCAGCTTTGGAGCCGCAATCCGCAGAATCCGGCCGCGCTTTCCGTCCGCATGGGCGCCTTCGACTCGGATTCCGGAATCAGGCCGAGCGTTCGCCAGTTCACTGCGTACGCCGCGGAGTGGGAACCCATTCCGGACGACGGCCTGCCGCGCTATCCCGAGCGCCGTCCGCCCGACGCGTAGCCGTCGCGGTTACTGCTCGCCGGCGGCCAGCTCGCGCGACCGCACCATCGCGGCCTGGATCGCGTTGAAGAAAGCGGCTCGTACGCCGGCCATCTCGAGCTCACGGATCGCCGCGATCGTCGTCCCGCCCGGGGACGTCACCATCTCGCGCAGCTCCACCGGGTGCATCTTCTCGTCGCGCAACTGCTTCGCCGTACCGAACATGGTCTGGACGACGAGCTGCGTCGAGATCTCGCGCGAGAGACCCAGAAGGATTCCCGCCTCGATCATGGCTTCGGCGAGGAGGGCGAAGTACGCAGGCCCTGAGCCGGAGACGGCCGTGACCGCGTCCATCGACGCCTCGGAGACGCGCACGACTGCCCCGAGGTGCGCAAGCGCTTCCTCCGCGAGATCGAGATGCTCATCTCCTGCATGAGCGCCCGCGCAGAGCCCGGCGATTCCCTCATGGACGGTCGAAGGTGTATTCGGCATCGCGCGGACGACGGGCACTCCGGGTGAAAGCCGGCTCTCGATCCTTGCAGTGGGAATCGCCGCCGCGACGGACAGCACGGTCTGCTGGGGGAGGATGAGACCGCCGATCTCGCCGAGAAGCACGTCGATGTCCTGCGGCTTGACCGCGATGACGACGAGCGCCGCGCCTGCGGCGGCTTCGTGGTTCGAGAGCGTTGCGTCGACGCCGTGGCGCTCGCGGAGCTCCGCCACGCGCTCTGCGCTCCGCCCGGTCGCGGCGATCTCGCTGGGCTCTCGCCAACCCGACGAGAGGAGTCCCGAGATGAGCGATTCCCCGATGCGACCGGCACCGAGGATCGCGATCTTGCGCGCGTCGACCATTGCAGCAGTCTAGGCGCCGAGATACCCAAGTGACACTTTGCCACAAGGCATCGACGTCCTCGTCTACGCAGCGGGGCGGTGAGACGAGCGCAAGAGGCGGGCTCTATCCATGCTCGCTCCTGGGATCAAACCTCGCTTGAACCCCTGAAGAAGGAACACGCTCGCCAACCCCTGCCACTCGGCGTACGGCTCGAGCAGCTCCGCCGTCTCGTCCAGTTCGGGCCAGCGTCCCCGCAGCGATGCGAGGAGCTTCACGAGCCCGAGGTCGGCAACGAGGCCTGCGTCATAGCGGCCGAGCCCCTGGAGCGAGATGACGCCGACGGTCCAGGGGCCGACCCCGCGCTCGCGGCGCAAACGAGCCAGCGCCGTGTCAGGGGACTGCTTCAGCGACTCGAGATCGAGGGTGCGGACGAGCCGCGTCAGCGTGTTTGCCCGACTCCCGGCAAGTCCGCAGCTGGCGAACGCCGCGGGCGACATCCGGGCGAGCGCCTCGCGTGTCGGCGGATCCTCGCCGCTCGATCTGACCACCGACCGCTCGATCTCGAGCGCGCGACCGGCCTGGATGAGCTGCCCGCAGATCGCGCGCAGCGTCGCGTGCGCGACTGTCGCCTTCCGCCGCGGGCGAAGTCCGCGGAGAACACGCGTCACCGGGCCGAGCAAAGAGTCCCGCGAGAAGCGCCGATGGAACTCGCTCGTGTCGTCGTCGAGTGCGAGCATGAATCGCGCCTCCTCGATCGCGCGCTCGCACGATGCGCGCACGAGAATGCGCCCGTCTCGGAGCTGAACCGCGGAGGCCCAGCGTCCGTCGGGCATTCGGCCCTTCCACGCTGTCCCTGCGGTCAGTTTCAACGAGTAGAGCCCAGCCGGTTCGAGCGTCGCTTCGACCATCACGGCAGCCTACTGGCGTCCACGGCCCGGATACTTACGCGGTGCGGCTCGTCGATCAGATCTCCCTACGCTCCCGCCGGCGAAAGCTCCGGCTCTTTCTCGAGGAGCTTCATCCGACCGCGGAGACCTCGGTGCTGGACGTGGGAGCGGACGAGCTCGCGTTCGGCGAGGGCGATGGCTGTGGGACGCTCAACTTTTTCGAGGAGCACTACCCGTGGCCCGAGCGGATCACGGCGCTCGGGCTCCACGACGGCGCTGGCTTTCGCGCCCGCTATCCGGCAATCCCGTACACGCAAGGCGACGCGTGCGCGCTCCCGTTCGCAGACGGCGAGTTCGACATCGTGTTCTCGAACGCCGTGATCGAGCACGTCGGCGACCGCGAGCGCCAGCGTCAACTGGTCTCGGAAGCGGTCCGCGTGGGCCGGCGCGTGTTCATCACGACACCGAACCGTCGCTTCCCGGTCGAGGCGCACACGCGACTCCCCGTCGTGCACTGGCTCCCCGATCGACTGGCGCACCCTGCCTATCGCGCGGTTGGAAAGAGCTTCGCGACCGATGTCCACCTGCTCTCGAAGAGCACCCTCGAGGCGCTCTTTCCTGGCCGCGTCCGCGTCGTCAATCTCGGGTTGACCTTGGTGGCGATCGTCGATTAGCGCGCAGCGCTTCATCGGTGTGGCCGTCGCCGCCCTCGTCGTCGGGTTGGCATTGCACAACGTCGCAATGGCCCAGCTTTGGGATCTCGGCGTGCGCGGGACCGCACTTGATGTGTTCGCGGCGTGGAAAGAAGGGCTCCTCCTTGCTGCGCTCGCCGTGGTTGCGTGGAAGTTGCGGAGACTGCCCGCCGTCCGCGCCGCGGACGTGCTTGCGGCGACCTACGCGATCGTGATCGCCGTCTACTGGCTACTGCCGCAAGACTGGCTCGACGGCGGGGCCACGACACGCGGGGAGCTGCTCGCGCTCCGTCACCATCTCTTCCCGGTCGCCGCGTACGCGCTAGGGCGGCTCATGGGAGTCGCCTGGACCGAGCGGGCCCGGCTCGGAGGCCTCATCGTGTTGACCGCGGTTGTCGTAGCGGTCGTCGGTCTCGTCGATCTCGCGCTCATCTCGCTTCAGGCATGGCGCGAGTCGGGCGTTCCGGGGTGGTACCGCGAGCAGCTCGGGCTCGACTACGAGGGCCTGTCCGGCCTCCCCGAGAACTGGGTCTACAACACGGGAGACGAAGAGAACCCGATCCGGCGTCTCGTTTCGATCTTCCTCTCGCCGCTCGCGAGCGCATATGTCTTCGTCGTCGCGCTGATCTACGTCGTCAGCCGACCGTTCCGCTGGTACTGGGGGCTGGTCGCTCTCCTCCTCTATGCAGCCCTCCTCTACACGCACACACGAGCTGCCTTCGCGGCGCTTGCCTTCGGGCTCGTCGTACTAGCGCTCGCGCAGCGGCGGGTCGCTCCCGCCGTTCTCGCGGTTGCCTCCGTCGTCGCGGGCGCGCTCTTCCTCGTTGCGTATCCGTCCATCGTGCCGTCGACGAGCTACACGTCCGAAGAGCTCGAGTGGCTTCGCGAGAACGCGCAGCGCGCGCCCGGTGCTAGCGGCGACCCGTTCGCGGGCGACGAAGCGTCGACCGAGAGCCACCTTCGCAACCTCCGAGACGGGATCCGGGTTGTGATCGAGCGCCCGCAGGGCTACGGGCTCGGGAACGCCGGAGTGGTGGCCAAGCGCACTGGCGTCGAGATCCGCGCCGGCGAGTCGACCTACACCGAGCTCGGAGTCGATGCCGGAGTTGCGGGCGTCGCGGCGTTCGTCCTCTGGAGCCTCGCTCTCCTGGTGGGGCTCTGGAGAAGGGAAGCCTGGCTCGCGGCCGCGTTCTCCGCTGTACTCCTGCTCGGCCTGCAGACGGACGTCATCGGCGTCCATTGGATCGCCTTCACTGTCTGGGCGGCGGCGGGGCTTGCCATCGGCCTCCCGCGCGAGACCCTCGCTGCAGACGACGAAGACGGTTCAGGCCTGCGCCTGGACCCCCTCGTCGACGCCGACCGCGGCCAGACTGCGGAGTAGGCGACTCGTGCTGACTCGTTCCGCGCTGGCCGAACACCGCTAGCGGCTTTACGAGAGGTCGATCCTGTCGGCTCGGAACTGCTCGAGCCACCTTGTCCGCTTGGCCGTGAGAAACGCCTCCATGGTCTCCCGCATCGTTGCGCCGTCGTGGGCCCAGATCACGGGATGAACGAGGAGGTGGAGCCACTCGAGCTCGCCACGGGCGAGCTCGCCATGCGGGCACTGGTCGTGCCGCCCGCGGTAGCGCCAGTTCTGGTTGGAGTCCGAGCGAAAGTGGGCCGGGTCGTACCACGGCGCACTCATCGCGTTCGTGGCTCCTGCGATCGGCGTCGTCAGGTACTCGAGGTCGGGGTTGTGCCAGGCGACAACAGGATCGAAGCGCTCGTCCAGGTCGATGTGTGGCCAGACGGCGTGATGGGCGACGCGGCCACCCAGTTCGCGCAGTCGTGCGACCGCGCGCTCGCCCTCAGTCGACGCGAGGTTGTAGAAGACCGAGCGCGTCATCAGGCACCAGGTCGACCACACCCCGGCCGCCGCCTCGACTTCGGCCATCCGTACCGCGGCTTCCAGCGAGAGATCGACATCGTGGCGGATGATTAGGTCTCCCGGCTCCGGCGCCCGGTTGAAGCCCGCGAGCCGATAGCCACCGGTCTTTGCGGCCTCGAGCAGCTCTCGGTAGTGCTCGAGCGAGAAGTCGCAGCTCGCGCCCGAGGCTCCGTGCCCGCCTCCCGGAGTCACCACTACGCGGACTCCACGTCGATGTCCACGAGCAGTGCCGCCGCCTCCGCTCGCTCGAGTGCGTCCTGGCCTGTGTTTGCGATCGCGACCACGTAGCCGCGCCGGTCGGAGACACGCATGACCGGCCGGATGGTCTCGCCCTCCTCCACGAAGAGCGCCGCGTCGACAACGCCAGGGGCAGCGAGTACCTTCTCGAGTGTCCCGACCCGGGTCACGCGACCAGTCGGCAACGGTCCCGGCGCCGCTGTCAGGAAGCGCATCGCCACAGGCTGCCGGACGCGCTCTTTCGCCAGCTCGTCCGGGATCTCGTCGCCGAGCGCGATCCGGATTTGCACCTCGAGCAGGTCGATGCCGACAGCGTGACGGAGGAGCTCCGCCATCAGCCCGCCGATGCGGGCGGCGCACTCCACCACCGAGATGTGACCGTCTGGTGTCGCGAGCAGCTGCGGGAACGCGATCCCGGTACTCAGCCCGAGCGCCCGCACAGTGTCCGCCGCGACTCGCTCGGCCTCCTCGAGCTGGTCGCCGTGCACGCTTGGCGGGTACCGGTGAATCCAGCTGATGCCGAAGCTCATTCCGGGCGGGCGCAGGCGATCAGAGAGGAACACCGAGAGCGCCTCGCCGTTCTGGGCGACGACGATCCCGTTCATCTCCGTGCCGTCGATGAACTCCTCCAGAATCGCGTCCTCGGTCGGGGAGACTGCAAGTGAGTCGTGAAGGCGGGTCTCGATGTCGGCGACCGAGTCCACGCGGAAGACACCCTGCTGCCCACTCGCGCTGGCGGGCTTGAGCACAGCCGGAAAACCGACGACCTCTGCCGCGCGTCGCGCTTCCGCCGAAGTCCGCAGCGTCGTGAACCGGGGTTGGGGCACACCCGCCTCTGCGAGCCGGCGTCGCATCGCCACCTTGTGCGTCATCAGGTGCGCGGTCTCGGCGCCGATCCCCGGCAACTCCAGTGCCTCGGCGATAGCCGCCACCATCGGCACCGCCCACTCCGCCTGCACCGTGAGCACCCCGTGGATCTCGAGGTCGCCTATCGCCGCCAAGACGTTCTCCGGCTTGGAGAAGTCGACCACGCGCCCGACATCTGCCTCACGCAGACCGGGCGCCTCCGGGTTTCGATCGACGGCGACGACGCGCAGGCCAAGCTCCCGTGCGCGCCGGATCACGGCTCGCTGGTAGCGGCCCGCGCCGACGATCAGGACAGTCCTCATGGTGCCGCGATGCTACTGGCGGGCGCGGGCCAGCCAGGTGTCATTGATCTTGAGGTTCACGGGTCAGCCACCTCCTCGCTCGGTGCCTTCGGGATGAGGTTGCCTTGATACTTCACTTTGTATAGTGTTGTTGCTTCAATTCGGATAGGAAGGGAGTCGGAATGCCCGTGCTGGACGAAGTCCTCGCCGCCAACGACACCTACGCCATTGACTTCAGCAAGGCCACCTTGCCCATGCCTCCGGGCAGGCGCTTCGCCATCCTCACGTGCATGGACGCGCGCATCGATCCGGCGCGCGCGCTCGGACTCGAGGAGGGAGACGCCCACGTAATCCGCAACGCCGGCGGACTCGCGACCGACGATGCCCTCCGCTCCCTGGTCATCTCGCACCATCTGCTCGGAACGCAGGAGGCATTCGTCATCGGTCATACCGACTGCGGCATGCTCACCTTCTCTAACGACGAGCTTCGGACGTCGCTACGCGAACGGCAGGGGGTCGAGGCCTCGCACATCGACTTCCAGCCGTTCGCGGACTGTGGCGCACGCGTGGCCGCAAGCGTCCGCCGCATCCGCGAATCCGGTCTGCTTCCGGACACCTACGCCGTACACGCCTTCATCTACGACGTCGCCACCGGACGAGTGGTGCCCGCCCAAGCCTAGAACGCAGTTGGTTGCGCTTCGGCGCAACCGGGGTGAGCAAGAGTGCGGGCTGTCTCTTCTGCGCTGCGGACGCTCCGGGGTCGCGCCGCACTAGGCTCTGTACATGTCTGCCTCGATCGATCCGCGCGTCGACATCGGCCACGTCCACCTGAAGGTGGCGGACATCGAGCGCGCGCTCGACTTCTACTGTGGAGTTCTCGGGTTCGAGCTCCAGCAGCGGATGGGTGACCAGGCGGCGTTCATCTCCGCGGGCGGCTACCACCACCACATCGGCTTGAATATTTGGGAGTCACGCGGGGGGACCCCGCCGCCGCGCGGTCATACGGGCCTCTTCCACACCGCGATCCGCTACCCGGATCGCAAGACGCTCGCCGATGCGTTGCGACGGCTGATCGAGGCCGGGATACCGCTCGAGGGCGCCTCAGATCACGGAGTGAGCGAGGCGCTGTATCTACGAGACCCGGACGGAAACGGAGTCGAGCTCTACCGCGACCGGCCGGTCGAGGACTGGCCGCGGCCGGTGGAGGGCGAGGGCGTCGGGATGTATTCCCATCCGCTCGATCTCCAGGCACTGCTCGCCGAGGTCGAATAGCAGGCTGAGAGCGGCGTTGCTGCTAAGGTTTCTGCGTTAACGAGAGCGAGTCCGGTTCGCGCGCGTGCGCCTTCCTACCCGTTCGAGAGTTTGGTAAGGGAGGTGTTTTTCTATGGCAACTGGAACCGTGAAGTGGTTCAACGACAGCAAGGGGTATGGCTTCATCACCCCGGACGAAGGAACGAAGGACCTGTTCGTGCATCACAGCAACATCACCGGCGATGGCTACAAGAGCCTCGCTGAGGGTGCGCGCGTCGAGTTCGAGCCCCGCGAGGGCGCGAAGGGCCCCGAGGCGACGAACGTCGTCGCAGCCGGCTAGTCGGCGGATCTGAGGCCGTGGCCGCTCTGGCGGCCACGGCTCCTCACCTCGAGCAAGGGACACTTGGTGAAAGAAAAGGAAGAGAAGATCGAGGTCGAGGGTGAGGTCATCGAGGCCCTGCGGAGCCGAATGTTCAGGGTCCGCCTCGATAACGGCCACGAGGCATTGGGCTACATGGGGGGCAGGATGAAGCGCTATCGCATCCGCGTGTTTCCCGGCGACCGTGTTCGCATCGAGCTCTCGTCGTACGACCTGACCCGCGGTCGCATCGTCTACCGGCTCAGCTGATTCAGCGCAAGAACGGAATGCTGATCTAGCGCAAGACTGGAATCCGCTAGCGCAGATTCCTGTCGCGCGAAGGTCCCTGAAGCCGGCGGCTTCGCCGCCGGGTCGCAGTTTCGACTCATCGTGCGCGGTTGGCGTAAGTCGCCGGTCGGCGGGAACGCCGCCACGTCAGCTATACCTCTGACATGGCGAAGGTCAAGCCCGTCGAGCATCTCGAACGGGTCGTGATTCGCTTCGCCGGCGACTCGGGCGACGGTATGCAGCTCACCGGCGATCGCTTCACGAGCGAGACTGCCGTCTTCGGGAACGACCTCGCGACGCTTCCCGACTTTCCGGCGGAGATTCGCGCCCCGGCCGGCTCGTTGCCCGGCGTTTCCGGGTTCCAGGTTCACTTTGCGGACCACGACATCCTCACTCCGGGCGACCAGCCGAGCGTCCTCGTGGCGATGAACCCGGCCGCTCTCAAGGTGAACCTCGCCGACCTCGCCAAGGGCGGCACGATCATCGTCAACACCGACGCTTTCAACGATCGCAACCTGCAGAAAGCTGGGTATGACTCGAATCCACTAGAGGACGGGTCGGTCTCCGACTTCCATGTCCACGAGGTAGCGCTCTCGTCAATGACAGTGGAGGCGCTCAAGGAGGTCGAGGGAATTACGTCGCGCGAGGCCGAGCGCTCGAAGAACTTTTTCGCGCTCGGGCTCATGTCGTGGCTCTATCACCGCCCGGCGGAGGGGACGCTCGCGTTCATCGAGTCGAAGTTCGCCGGCCGGCCCGAGATCGCCGAGGCGAACACGAAGGCGTTCAAGGCCGGATGGAACTACGGCGAGACGTCCGAGGACTTCGCCGTCTCGTATGAGATCGCGCCGGCGCAGCTCGAGCCAGGGACGTATCGCCAGGTCTCGGGGAACACGGCGCTGACGTACGGCCTGGTCGCGGCGAGCAAGCTCTCCGGGCTCCCGTTGTTTCTCGGCGCTTACCCGATCACTCCGGCCTCCGACGTCCTCGAGCAGCTAGCGCAGCTGAAGCAGTTCGGCGTTCGTACGTTTCAGGCGGAGGACGAGATCGCCGCCTCGGGCGCCGCGCTCGGCGCCGCGTTCGGAGGCGCGCTCGGAGTGACCACTTCGGCCGGGCCGGGCATCGTGCTCAAGTCCGAGACCGTCGGGCTGGCGGTGACGCTCGAGCTCCCGCTCGTCATCGTCGACGTCCAGCGTGCGGGGCCGTCGACAGGGATGCCGACCAAGCCCGAGCAGGCGGACCTGCTCATGGTGATGTTCGGGCGGAACTCGGAGTCGCCGGTGCCAGTCGTCGCGGCGTCGACTCCAGCAGGGTGCTTCCACGCGGCGATCGAGGCCGCGCGCATCGCGATCAAGTACCGCACGCCCGTCTACCTGCTCTCGGACGCCTATCTCGCGAACGGCTCGGAGCCGTGGCTCATCCCGGACGTTGGCGCACTCGCGGACATCTCGACCGAGTTCGCGACCGAGCCGAACGACGGCGACGGCGGGTTCCTTCCGTACAAGCGCGACCCCGAAACGCTCGCCCGTCCCTGGGCGATTCCCGGAACACCTGGGCTCGAGCATCGCATCGGCGGGCTCGAAAAGGAGAACGAGACCGGGAACATCTCGTACGACCCCGAGAACCACGACCTGATGGTGCAGCTGCGCGCAGCGAAGGTCGCGGGGATCGCGGCGGACATCCCCTCACTCGAGGTCGACGATCCAGACGGCGCCGACACGCTCGTGCTCGGCTGGGGCTCGACGTACGGCGCGATCGGCGCGGCCGCACGGAGGGTGCGGGCCGGCGGGCGCAAGGTCGCGACCGCGCATCTCCATCACCTGAACCCGTTCCCGAGCAACACGGGCGACGTCGTGCGAGCATACGAGAAGGTGCTCGTGCCCGAGATCAACCTCGGCCAGCTGCGAATGCTGCTCCGCGCCGAGTATCTCGTCGATGCGGTCGGCTACAACAAGGTGCGCGGGCGTCCGTTTCGGGCGTCGGAGCTCGCGGAGGCGATGACGGCGTTGGTGGACAAATGACTGAGGGCAACGGAAACCTGATCCAGCTGACGGCGAAGGACTTCAAGTCCGATCAGGAGGTTCGCTGGTGTCCCGGTTGCGGGGACTACGCGATCCTCAACGTCGTTCAGGGCTTCATGCCCGAGCTCGGGCTCTCCCGCGAGCGCCTCGTGTTCGTCTCCGGGATCGGCTGTGCGGCGCGCTTGCCCTACTACATGCAGACCTATGGGATGCACTCGATCCACGGCCGCGCGCCGGCGATAGCGACGGGTCTCGCCGTGACCCGACCCGACCTCTCGGTCTGGGTCGTGACGGGCGACGGCGACGCTCTCTCGATCGGCGGCAACCACCTGATCCATTCGCTCCGGCGCAACGTGAACCTCAAGATCCTCCTCTTCAACAACAGGATCTACGGGCTGACGAAGGGGCAGTATTCGCCGACGTCCGAGATCGGGAAGGTGACGAAGTCGACGCCGATGGGTTCGCTCGACTACCCCTTCAATCCGCTCTCGATCGCGATCGGCGCCGAGGCGTCGTTCGTAGCGCGTGCGATCGACACCGACAAGAAAGGACTTACCGAGGTGCTCGAGGCCGCTGCGCGGCATCGCGGCTCCGCGTTTGTCGAGATCCTTCAGAACTGCAACATCTACAACGACGGTGCATTCGACTACGTGCGCGACGAGAAGTCCAACCGGATCTACCTCGAGAACGGCGAGCGGATCCGTTTCGGGGTCGAGCGCGAGAAGGGCGTCGTGCAGGACTCCGACGGCTCAGCGCGGATCGTCGATGTTGCGGATGTGGGAGAGGACAACCTTGTTGCCCACGACTCAGGGCATCGCGAGCCGAGCCTGGCCTTTGCGCTTTCGCGCATTACGTTTGAGACCGATGGCGCGGTCCCGCTCGGCGTGTTCCGCGCGGTCGATCGGCCCGTCTACGACGACCTCATGGCGGAGCAGCTCGAGACTGCGCGCGAGAAATCAGGCGAGGGCGACCTCGAGGCGCTCCTCCACTCTGGCGACACGTGGATCGTCGGCTGACCCCCAGAGCCGGGATCAGGGGTCTGGCTTAAGCCAGACCCCTACGACCAGCTCTCGGCGAGAAACCGCACAATCCGCGCGGCGATCTCCTCGCCCTTCTCCTCCTGGAGGAAGTGACCCGCACCCGCGACGATCTCGGCCGGGCGGGCGCCTGGGATCCTCGCCGCCATTCGCTCAGCCGCGGCAGTTGAAAAGATCGGATCGGAGTCGGAGAAGAGCACGAGCGCTGGGCGATCCCAGTGCTCGAGCCCGGCGCGCACCTCGAGCATCTTCGCGGCAGACGGATGGTCGATCTCGGTGGGCACGAGCTCCGGAAAGGCGAGCACGCCGGCTTTCGACTCCGGCGTGGGGAAGGGTGCGTTGTAGGCCTCGACGACGGCGTCATCGAGCTCGGACATGCACGAGACCCGAATCAACTGCCCGGGAACGAGATCGGTGCCGACCTTGCGGACGAATGCGCGGAAACGGAGCCACTCCTCCGACGGCGCGCGTCCAGCACCGATACCGGTGTTGAGGATCACGAGCCTCGCGATCAGGTCAGGCCGCTCGACGGCGAGACGAAGCCCGATGGGGCCGCCCCAGTCCTGGACGACGATGGTCGTCTCCCGCAGATCGAGCTCGTCCGCGAAGCGTTCGATCGAGCCGTAGTGGAAGTCGTAGGAGTAGTCCTCGATCCGCGTCGGCTTGTCGGAACGGCCGAAGCCGAAGTAGTCCGGAGCCACGGCGCGCGCGACCCCGGCGATCGCCGGGATCATCGTCCGATAGAGGTACGCCCACGTCGGCTCGCCGTGCAGGAAGAGCACCGGATCTCCGTCGCCCTCGTCGACGTAGTGCATCCTCAGCCCGTCTTGCTCGACGTAGTGCGGCTCGTAGGCGTAGCCGGGGAGCCCCTCGAAGCGCTCGTCAGGCGTGCGGTAGACGTCCACTCAGCCATCATGACCGATGGCACCCCGCTTGCACCGACCTGCAGCGCGCAGTAGTGTCGCTTCAGTTCTCTTCGATGAGCCTTCAGACAGCTATCGACGCAACCCGCGTGGATGTCGGCGAGCGACTCCGCGCCATCCGCCGTTTACGTCGTGTCACGCTGAAGACGGTCGCCGATCGTGCCGAGCTGTCCGAGAGCTTCCTGAGCCAGGTCGAGCGCGGGCGCGCCAACGCAAGCGTGGCGTCGCTGAAGCGCATCGCGGCCGCGCTCGGGGTCAACGTCGCCGATCTCTTCGAACCGAACGGCTCAGCGAGTCGCCCGCGTGTGCTGCGCCGCGAGGCGCGACCCGCCCTTACCTTCGGGACGCTGGGTCAGAAGTTCATGCTCACTCCCAGACCGCTCGAGCATCTCCAGGTGATCCTCGGGGAGTTCGACGCGGGCGGCTCGACCGGTGACGAGCCATACACCCACGGCGACTCGGAGGAGCTTCTCGTCGTGCTGGCGGGAGTCGTCTCACTTCAGCTCGGCGCTGAGATCTTCGAGCTCTCGACAGGTGACTCGATTGACTACCGCAGCTCGACTCCGCATCGACTCACCAACATCGGTGGCGACCGCGCGGAGGTGATGTGGATCATCAGTCCACCCAGCTACTGACGCGGCCTGAGCCGGTCTCGTCTGTGCCGGACGTCGAGCTCGTCGGTGTCACGAAGCGCTACGGCGTCGTAGCGGCCGTCGACGCGATCGATCTCGAGGTTCACCCCGGCGAGTTCCTCTCGCTACTCGGTCCCTCGGGATGCGGCAAGACGACGACGCTTCGACTTATCGCCGGATTCGAGAGGCCCGACGGCGGCGAGGTGCGAATCGGCGGTCGGGACGTCTCCCGCGTCCCGCCCTACAAGCGTGACGTGAACACGGTCTTCCAGTCGTACGCGCTCTTCCCGCACCTGTCGGTGATGGACAACGTGGCCTATGGACTGAAGCAGAGAGGCTTGGGTCGCCGCGAGCGCCACAACCGCGCGACCGAGATGCTCGAGCTCGTGCGACTCACGGGCTTCGGCGACCGGAAGCCACGACAGCTCTCCGGCGGACAGCAGCAGCGGGTAGCTCTCGCACGTGCCCTCGTGATGCATCCTCGTGTCCTCTTGCTCGACGAGCCGCTCGGCGCGCTGGACCTCAAGGTGCGGAAGGAGCTCCAGATCGAGCTCAAGCGGATTCAGGAGGAGATTGGAATCACGTTCGTCTACGTGACGCACGATCAGGAGGAAGCGCTCGCGATGTCGAACCGGGTCGTGGTGATGAACGCCGGCCGGATCGAGCAGGTCGGGGCTCCGCGGGAGATCTACGACAAGCCCGCGACCGAGTGGATCGCAAGCTTCATCGGGGATACGAACTTCATCCAGGTCGACGGAGGCGAGGTCGGGATTCGTCCGGAGCGGCTGCGGGTTGCACGAGAAGGACAGGGACTCGAAGGAATGGTGGCGACAACGATGATCATCGGGCCGGTGGTGCAGTGCGTCATCCGCCTCGACGACGGTCAGGAGGTGCTGGTGCGAGAACAGCGTTCAGGCAGCGAGAATGGGGTCGAGGCGCTCGCGGAGGGCGAGCGAGTCTTTGTTTCTTGGGCCGAGGACGAGGCCCTGGAGCTCGAAGGAGGAAACGAATGAGCGACGAGATCACGATGTGGGAGCAGCCCGTTAGTCGACGCGGCTTCGTCGCGGGCGCCACTGCGGCGGCGCTTGCGGTTGCGGGGCTCGGTCGACTCGGCGGCGACGCATTCGCTGCGACCGGGGCGGCAGATGCCGAAGGCACGCTCTTCTACTACAACTGGGCGCAGTACGTGAACCCGAAGACCTATGCCGCGTTCGAAAAGGCGACCGGCATCAAGGTTAAGAAGGGCTTCTACGACTCGAACGAGACGCTGCACGCAAAGCTCAAGGGCGGCGCTCGCGGCTACGACCTCGTCTGCCCGACGGGGTACATGACGAAGGTCCTCATCGCCGAGAAGCGGCTCGAGCCGCTCGACTGGTCGAAGCTGAAGAACGTGTCGAAGAATGTCGACCCGAAGTTCCACAACACGCCGGACGACCCCAAGAGCACGTACTCGGTCGCAAAGGACTGGGGAACGACCGGATTCATGTATCGCACAGACAAGATCAAAGAGCGCCCGACGTCGTGGAAAGAGTTCGTCGCGCTCACGAAGAAGTACGGGAAGACAAGCATGGTCGACTCTTCGCCCGAAGTCGTGGGTTCGATCGCGACGATGCTCGGCTACTCGTACAACACGGAAAACGAGAAGGAGCTCGACCAGGTCAAGAAGATTCTGCTCGACCTGAAGCCACACGTCGTCGCCCTGCACTCGTCCAACTACGACACGTTGATCGCAAGCGGAAAGGCGTGGATGGGCCTCGGCTGGAACGGCGACGGTCTTGCTCTGGCGGCCAAGGTTCCGGCGCAGTACGTCGTCGCGAAAGAAGGGGGCGAGATCTGGATCGACTACTACAACATCCCGGTTGGTGCCAAGAACCCCGACGCCGCCCACGCGTGGATCGACTTCGTGTACCGGCCCCAGATCGCCGGGCTCGAGACGTCGTTCACGTACTACGGATCGCCGCTCAAGCGGTCGCTGCTGAAGGGAACGGCGGCCGGGAAGCTTCTCACCGACAAGGTGGTCTTCCCGCCGGCGGCTACGGTGAGAAAGCTCGAGACGAATGAGGTCACGGCAAAGGGGACGAGGCTCCGGGAACGGATCTGGACGGAGTTCAAGGCGTCATAGTCGTTGGCTTCCACAGAGGCTGAGGCGACCGAGCACCGGCGTGGGGAAACCCGCGCCGGTGCCGGCGGTCCGCGCTACCCCGGCTGGCTCGCCGTACCGGCTGTAGCGTGGTACGTCCTCTTCTTTCTCGTCCCGCTCGCGTTCATCGCCGTCACGAGCTTCGGGGAGGTCGTCGGCTTTTCGGACGTCGCCTACACGTGGACGCTGGACAACTACCGGTACCTCTGGGACGACTTCTTCGGGGAATTCCACCTCTACCGGGATATTTTCCTGGAGACGTTCAAGCTGTCGGTCATCGGGACGCTGTCGACACTCGTCATCGGCTTCCCGCTCGCGTACTACATCGCGCGCTACGCGAAGCACAAGACGCTGCTCTTGTTGCTCGTCATCGTCCCCTTCTGGACGAGCTTCCTCATCCGCGCGTATGCCTGGCTCATCATTCTTGACCCGGAGTTTCCGGTCTTTCGTGCGCTCGGCATGTCCGGGTTCATCGAGAGCCAGGAGCTTCTGTTCACGCCGAAAGCGGTCTATATCGGTGTCGCCTACAACTACCTGCCGTTGATGGTGCTGCCGCTCTACGCGGCGCTCGAGCGCATCGACTGGTCGCTCGTCGAGGCTGCGCAAGATCTCGGCGACCCGCCGTGGCGCGCGTTTCGCCGGATAACGCTTCCGCTCGCGCTTCCCGGAATCCTCGCTGGATCCCTGCTGGTCTTCATCCCGCTGATGGGCGAGTACATCATCCCCGTGATCCTCGGCGGGAACAAGACGTTCTACGCGGGCAACCTCATTGCGCAGCAGTTCCTCGAGTCGCGGGACTGGCCGCTCGGCTCGGCGCTCGCGATGGTCGTAATAGGTGCGTTGACGATCGCGCTCCTCGTGTACGCGCGAGCTCTCGGACGCCAGGAGCAGCACAGTTGACCGGTCGGCGTTTTCTCGGCGCATACGCCGTGCTCGCGTACGTCTTCCTGTATGCACCGATCGCGGTCGTCGTCGTCTTCGCGTTCAACGGTGGTCGCGACGTCTTGTACTGGCAGGGGTTTTCCACGAAGTGGTTCGAAGAGGCTCTGAAGACCCCGGAGATCACCAACGCACTGAAGCTCAGCATCCTGATAGCGCTCGGCAACGCGCTCGTTGCCTGCGTACTCGGGACGATGCTCGCGCTGGCGCTACCGCGAATGCGACCGTGGGTCCGGACGCCGATCGATGCCCTCGCGTACATGACTCTCGTCACCCCCGAGATCGTCTTCGCGATCGCCGCTCTCGTCTTCTTCGTGCAGGCCGGGAGCCAGCTGGGTATCGAGAGCCCGCTCGGCTGGCACACGATCCTCATCGCCCACGTCGTCTTCAATGCCTCGGTCGTCGCGCTCGTCGTCCGCGCCCGCTTCGTCTCGATGGGGCAGCAGCTCGAGGAGGCCTCGTTCGACCTCGGAGCGGGGCCGCTCTCGACGTTTCGGCAGGTCACACTTCCGCGGCTCGCCCCGGCAATTCTTGCGGGCGGGCTCCTGGCGTTCACGTTCTCGTTCGACGACTTCATCACGTCGTTCTTCGTCACGGGCCTGGAGTCCGAGACTCTCCCGATCTACATCTGGGGGCAGCTCCGTTTCGGCGTCACGCCGGCGATCAACGCGACGGCCGCGATGATGCTGGCGTTGACGCTCGTGATGGTCGTCGTCGCCTACCTCGTACTCAGGCGCTCCGGGCAGGAGCGCGAGGGCGCAACGCTACCGGGCGTCTGAGATTGCCGGCACTAGCGCCCGTGACCGCCGCGTGCTTGCGACGCCGATCGTGGCCAGCGACGTGAGTCCGGCGACGGTGAATGCCAGCGCCGTCCCTCCGATGCTCGCGAGCCATCCCGCGAAGAGCCCGCCGACGGGAGCGAGGCCCAGGAACGCGAAGAGATAGAGCCCAATCAGCCGTCCTCGAAGGTGATCGGGAGCGCCGAGCTGGACGAGTGCGTTCGCATTGGCAGTGAAGAGCGTGAAGGCGATCCCGATGGCGCAGAGGAGGACTCCTGCGAGCACGGCGTTCTGGACCGGCGCGAGGAGGAGTGCCAGCACCCCGAAGGCAGTGGTGCCGATCGCGAACAGACGCCAGCTCGCTTCCCGGAACGATGCCGTAGTAAGAGCACCGACGAGTGCGCCCAGGCCGAACGAGGCAGACAGGAGGCCGAATCCCTCCGGCCCCACGTGGAGGGTGTCGGCGGCGAGAAGGGGGACGAGCACGTGAAAGTTGAAGCCGACGGTGCTCACGATGGTGACGACTCCCAAGATCGAACGGAGCTGCGGGTCGCTCCAGACGAACTCGAAAGCGCGGCGAAGGCCGTCGACGATCTTGGCTGAAGGATCGCGCTCGACCGGATAGAGCTCGTTGCCACGCACGATCGCGAGTGCTGCGAGCACTGCCAGGAAGCTGAACGCATTGATGACGAAACAGACACCGGTCCCAGCCGCCGCGATGATCACTCCCGCGATCGCCGGTCCGATGATCCGCGAGCCGTTGAAGAGGCCGGTATTGAGAGCGACCGCGTTCGGCAGCTCGCGCCGCCCGACGAGCTGGAAGGTGAGCGACTGCCGGCCCGGAGCATCGAACGCGAGAGCGATGCCGCCGAGCGCGGCGAGCACGTAGACGATCGGGAGCGTCGCGGTTCCGGTCAGCGTCACCACTGCGAGCGCGATCGAGATCATCATTGCCGCCGCCTGTGTTCCCATCACGAGCTTGCGCGTCTCGAGGCGATCGGCTACTACGCCCGCGGCGAGGCTGAACAGCGTGAACGGGACAAAACGCCAGAACGCCAGCGCGCCCACGGCGAGCGGAGAGCCGGAGAGCTCGAGCACGAGCCACGCGAGCGCGACGTTCTGCATCCACGTTCCAGCGAGCGAGACGACCTGGCCCGCGAAGAAGATCCGGTAGTTCCGGTGCCGTCTCAGGCTACGGAACGTTCGCGTGCGGAGAGCGATCGCGAGGGTCGTCATGCGTCGTCTCCGAGCAACCGTTGGAGCGCCGGAATCGCGCTCTCGACCGCCGCGAGCTCGGTGGGCTCGAGCGTTCCCAATCGGTCCGTGAGCCAGGTCGTGCGTCGAGCACGCACGCGCCGGAGAAGGCGCGCGCCCTCTTCCGTGAGTCTCAGGCCCACGCGTCGCCGATCTTCACTTGAACGAACTCGCTCGATCAATCCAGCGCGCTCGAGGCGGTCGACGTGGCCTGACAGAGCCGGGGGCGAGATGCCTTCCTCCGCGGCAAGCTCGGCGAGCGAGAGCCCAGGGTTCCGCTTCACCAGCCAAAGCAGCGTTGCCTGCCGCGCGGTGACTCCGAGTTGCTCCGTCTCCTTGCGGAGCTCGCGGGCGAGCCGAAGAAGCACGGGCCGCAGATCGGCCGCAACCACGTCGACACTAAGAGTAACGTCACTAATCATTAATGTAGTGAACTATACCATTCGGCCCCTCCCTTGCATGACTCCATTCCCTCAGCCGAGGGAACTTGAGAGAGCCATTGACCGGAGCTCGTGTGCTCCTACGGTGCGAGCGATGGCTCGTCGTCGTCGCACCTTCGTCGTGCTGCTTGCGCTCCCGCTCGTGTGTGCTCCTCTTGGCCTCGCGGTGGCCAAGCCCGCCGAGACGCTCGAAGGGACGCTTCGCACCTGGCACGGAGACACGTTCACGACTCCTGTCGGTGTCGGAGCCGGAGTCGACACGACAATCGCGGGAATCGTTCCACTCGAATCAGCCGACGCGAGCGTTCATGCGCTCGCGGGAAAGAGAGTGCGCGCACGCGGGCAGCGGCGGCCGAACGGCCTTTTCGCGGCCAACGAAGGCGTTCAAGCAGCAGGCGAGGCGGTCGCAGCTGCGGTGACAAGCACGAAATCGGTCGCGGTCCTCCTCTTCAACTTCTCGAACAACGCCACCCAGCCGTGGATGCCTGCTGCAGTACGCGGCGTCGTCTTTGACAACGCGAACTCCGTCGACGAGTACTACCGCGACGCCTCATACGGTCAGCTCGCCCTGAGCGGGGACGTGTTTGGCTGGTACACGATCGACTCGGCCAACTCCGGCTGCGCGTACACGACCTGGGCGAACGAGGCCCGGGCGAAAGCCGCCGCGGCCGGCGTCTCGCTCTCGGGCTACCAGTACACCGTTTACGCGTTTCCGCAGGCTGCGAGCTGCGGCTGGGCCGGGCTCGCCTACCTCCCCGGAACGGGGAGCTGGATCAACGGCGCCATGACGCTAAGGGTCGTAAGCCACGAGCTCGGCCACAACTTCGGTGTTCACCACGCGAGCACGCTGGCGTGCTCGAGCGGCGGAGCTCAGTCGACGTTCGCAGGGACGTGCACCCAGAGCGAGTACGGCGACCCGTTCACTGTCATGGGTGGCGCGCAAACCCGGCATCACAACAACTGGCACCGGGCTCAACTCGGCTGGAACTCGGATACACAGACGGTGACGACGAGCGGGACGTACCTGCTCACGCCTGCCGAGCTCACAGGAACTCCACGGATGCTGCGAGTCGCTCGCGGGGACGGCACCTACCTCAATCTCGAGTACCGCCAGCCGTGGGGAATCTTCGACAACTTCTCAGCAGGCGATCCGGTCGTCAACGGTGTTTCCATCCGCATCGCGCCGTCCACCTCGAGCCTCGTTCAATCGAAGCTCGTGGATGCGAACCCAAGTACGTCGAGCTTCTCGGACGCTGCGCTCGCCCTCGGTCAGGCCGTGACTGACCCGCTCACCAACGTTTCGATCACGACGCTTTCGGTCGGCCCGGCTGGGGCCTCCGTCTCCATCCAGTTCGTCGCCGATACGGAGATGCCCAGTGCGCCCGGCTTGCTGAGCGCAACGCCGTCGAGCTCAACGGCCGTACAGCTCAGCTGGGCCGCCGCGACCGACAACGTTGGTGTCGCGGGATACCGCGTGTACCGAGGCGGCTCCCTCATCGGAACGACGAGCGCTCTGTCGTATCTCGATTCCGGTCTCCAGCCGCAGACGCAGTACCCCTATGAGGTGCGCGCATACGACGCTGTTGGGAACATCGGGCTTGCAGCAAGCGCCAGCGCAACGACTCCTGGTGCTGACACCGCATCCCCTTCGGTTCCAACTGGCTTGAAAGCGGCGGTGCAGAAGGGGCGGAAAGTGGCGCTCTCGTGGAACGCGTCGAACGACAACGTCGGCGTCGTCGGCTACGACGTCTACCGAAACGGCGTCAAGGTGGCGGGCCCCCCGGGGACGTCCTACAGTGATCGTCCGGGCCGCGGCACGTTTGCGTATCAGGTGCGAGCGCGCGACGCGGCCGGCAACATCAGCGGACTCTCCGCACCAGTCACCGTTACGACGTAGTCGCCTCCAGGTCTTCGCGCGTCGCGGTCATCTCCTCCTCTGGAGGCTCGCCGCCGAGCTCCGGCCGGTCGAACGTGAGCACGTAACCCACGACAGACGCGAGGACGATCAGCGGGATCAGCACTGGGCTCGCGAAGAACGCCACGAGCACGGCGACAAACACCGGGAGTCGCATGATCGCGACGGCGGCGCCCGCCATTCCGCAGCCGACGGCGACCGCCAGCGGGACGCGTTCGAACACGTCGCTCGTAATGAAGCCCACGGTTGAACCGATGAAGAGCACCGGGAAGATGCGTCCGCCGCGGAAGCCCGTCTCGAGGCAGAGCGCAAAGGCGAGGATCTTCCCCCCGAGGATCAGGAGCAGCGCGCCGGCACCGTACGCCTCCGGGTGATCGAGCAGCACCTCGAGCTCGTGCTCGCCCGAGAAGAGCGTCTCCTCGCCGGCAATGAGCGCGATCACTCCGATGCCGACTCCTCCGAGCGTCGCCTTGAGCACGGTGCGTCCCGCAATCGGCACGAGAAGCCGCTGGACGCCACGCAAGGCGGCGACAACGAGCAGCCCGACAGCGGCCGCTGCGGCCGCGACGGCCAGAGCCTCGAAGACATGAGCAAGCTCGACGGCCGCGTAGCTCGGGAGGTTGATCTCGAGAAGCGGTCCGTTGAGGATCGCATCGAAGGTCAAAAGCCCGACGACAGAGGCGACGAGGACCGGGATCAGGAAGATGTAGAGGTTGTGACCCGTGACCTGCGTCACCTCGAGGGTCATCACGGCGGGGGCGAGCGGCGAGCCCAGGAGGCCGGAGAGGAGTGACCCGACTCCGGACATCCCGAACACCTTCTCGAGCTCGGCTCGCTTTAGACGATCGGCGAGCACGGTGCCGACCGCGAGGGCGACGGCGAGCAAGGCCGCCTCGGGGCCGAGGCTCGCCCCGGCGGCGAGCGATACGAGGCTGACGAGAACCATTCCCGCCGCATGGCTCGCCGGCACCCGCTCCATCCCGATCCCATGTCCGTCCGCAGGCCCCGGTCCGCCGTGTCCGGGTACGACTCGAAGGAGAATTCCGACCGCCAAGCCCCCGAGCGTCGTCACGGCGAGCGCATACCAGGAGAACGGATCCACGCCGAGCGCCCCAGGGACATCTTCCCAGAGCACATCCCTCAGGCCGGAGTATGCGCCGAGGAAAGCGAGCGTCGCGAGCGCGATGGCGACGGCGACCGCCGACACGAGCAGCAGCAAGCCGAGATACGTGCGGGTGCGAAGGTGAATGGGTGCCGCTTCCATCGAGCGGCGGGAGCCTACCGCCGCTACGGCTTTGGTTCGGCCTCGAGCTTGTATCCGACGCCGTAGCGCGTATGGATGAAGGCATGGCGCTTTGCGCGGCGGTCGATCTTCTCGCGCAGCTTGCGGACAAAGACGTCCACGGTGCGGTCGCGATGCGTTGCTCGGCGACCCCAAACCCGCTGCAGGAGCTCGTCTCGTGTGAGCACGCGACCCTGCTCCCTCGCAAGCGTGTAGAGAAGTCGGAACTCGGTCGGAGTGAGCTCGGCGCTCACGCCGTCGACGTACGCCTGCACGTTGTCCGGATCGAGGCGGAGCTCCTCGATCACGATCGGATCACCACGGCGAGGTTCGGCCTCGCTCACTCCTCGGCGCGCGGCGGCGCGAACGCGCGCAGCGAGCTCCTTCATGGAGAACGGCTTCACGAGGTAGTCGTCAGCGCCAATCTCGAGCGCGTGGACGCGATCGTGCTCGGTGCCTCGGGCCGATACGACGATGATCGGCGTTCCGATCCCCTCGCCTCGGGCCTGCTCGATCACTCTCCAGCCGTCGATTCCCGGGAGCATGAGATCGAGGACGCAGACGTCGGGGCGCTCGTAACGCAGCCGCGCAAGGCCGGTTTCGCCGTTGGCTACGCCGACCGCGTCGAAGCCTGCCGTCTCGAGGTGACGGGCCATGCCCCGGGCGATGATGTCGTCGTCCTCGATGATCAGGACCTTGGCCATGCAGTCACACGATAGTTGCGGCCCCCGGAGGCGCCGGGGGCCGCAACGTGGTTACCGGCTGGTAACGAGGTGGTGAATGGGGTCTGACCCGGGGTCAGACCCCGGGTCATGTCCTATTCGTCCGCTTCTGCGTCGGCGTCTGCGTTCTCGCCCTCGTCCTGATCAGCGGTCGGCGCTTCCACGACCTCGACCTTCTCGCATCCCACGAGCTGCGTTCGAGGCCGCTCCGAGCGGAGCACGACTGCCTTGTCGTTCCCTGGCCCACAGTTGAGGAGGTCGGGGTCGCCGTCGGGCGCGAGCGCGTGCAGCTCGTCGTTCCCGCTCCCGCCGAAGACACGATCTGCGCCCCAACCGCCGAAGAGCGAGTCGTTGCCGTCGTTCCCGGACACCGAATCGGCCCCCCTGTTCCCAGCCGCGCGGTCATTGCCGTCGCCGCCAACCACTTCGTCCGAGTCGGAGCCACCGTACAGACGGTCGTTCCCGTCGCCGCCGGCAATCACATCGTTCCCGCGGCCGCCGTACACGAGGTCGTTCCCGTCGGCGGCACGGGTTCCGTCGTTCCCGGATCCTGCCCGCACGTCGTCCGCGCCACCGCGCGCATAGATGGCGTCGTTTCCGGCGAGTGCGTGGACTGATCCACTTGCTCCGTCCCACGGAGCAAGTCATCGCCGGGCGTCCCGTTGATCACGGCTGCCATGGCCGCTCCGGTGACGCCGAGCGCTCCCGCTGCGGCCACAACCGCGAATACCTTGCGTCTCATGTGTCTCTCCTTCCGTCGAGGGGACAGTTGGATTGACCGACATGTGAGTTTGGTGGGAGTGAGCACGAGGAAAGCGATGCGCAAGTCTTCTGTTAGAACCATGTGAGATGGACGCCGATTCGATACGCGGCCGTACCCTCGTCGAGGAGAGCCGCGAGGCCGTCGTCGTCCTCGACGACGCCGACCGCGTCGTGCTCGCCAGCCGCCGGGCGCGGCAGGCGATCGACGGTATCCGCGAGGGCGAGCCGCTACCGGCCGACCTGCTGACAGGCGAGCGCGGAGCGATCCCCTTCGTCGTCCCGTACGAGGTCGACGGTCAGCGCGAACGGCTTGTGTATCTCTCGCGCGAGGGTGACCTCGCGGCCTACGAAGAGCTTCGCTCGGGCTTCACAGCGGCGGTATCGCATGAGCTGCGGACACCTCTCGCTCGGTTGCTCACGCTGCTCGAGACCGCGACGCTGCCGGGCGAGGACGTCCCAGCGCTCGTCGACCAAGCCCAGAGGGAGGTGGAGCAGATCACCGAGCTGATCGACGAGGTGCTCTTCCTCAGCGAGCTCGAATCGGGGGGGCGAGTGGTCGTACTCGGCGCGACGACGGCCCGACCCGTTCTCGAGGAGGCCCTACAAGAGCTCGAGGAGCGCGCTGCGAGAGCCGGTGTTGAGCTTCGACTCGACTGCAACCCGCACGTCGAGCTCGGGATTCGGCCGAGGATGCTGCGCGTCGTCGCGAGAAACCTTGCCGAGAACGCGATTCGGTACGCCGGCCCCGGGACGACGTTCGCGCTTGCGGTCGAGAAGGTTTCCGACGGCTCGGTCACGCTCATCGGAGGTGATGACGGCATCGGGGTCGAGGAGGCGGAGCTCCCGAGACTCTTCGAGCGTTTCTATCGCGCGGACCGGGCGCGAGCCTCGCGGGGGACCGGTCTCGGCCTCGCGATCGTGAAGCACGTGGTGACGCAAGCCGGCGGCACCGTCGAAGCGCGCGGGTCACGGGGGCGTGGGCTCGAGGTGCGCTGCGAGTTCCCGGCGCCGACGTAGCGGTTCACCAGACTTTCACCGCATCTTCACCAGTGGGCCCCCCGCGGCAAGCCACGTGCTCGGGAGACTGGCGACATGAGAAAAAGCATGCCGTCTGCACTCTTCCTGTCCGTTGCGACCCTTGCGCTTCTCGCGACCGGTTGCGGGGGCGGCGACTCGAGCAGCGGCGTCATCACCGCGGACGGCTCGAGCACGGTCGCGCCGTTCACGACCAAGGCAGCCGAGGATTTCAAAGCTTCTGGCGGGGTCGACGTCACCGTGGGGATCTCCGGAACCGGTGGAGGCTTCGAGCGCTTCTGTTCCGGCGAGACGGACATCTCCAACGCTTCGCGCGCGATCAAGGACGAGGAAGCCGCAATCTGCGCAGAGAACGGAGTCGAGTTCGTCGAGCTCCAGGTTGCGACCGACGCGCTGACGAATGTCGTCAACCCCGAGAACGACTGGGCGACGTGCCTCACGGTCGAGCAGCTCAACGCGATCTGGAAGCCGGGCTCCGAGGTGTCGAACTGGAACCAGATCGATCCCTCGTATCCCGACGTTCCGCTCAAGCTCTACGGCGCCGGTACGGACTCGGGCACATTCGACTACTTCACGGACGTGATCAACGGCGAGGAGGGCGCGAGCCGCACCGACTTCTCGGCGACCGAGGACGACAACGTCACGGTCCAGGGCGTCTCGGGTGACAAGGGTGCTCTCGGGTACTTCGGCTTCTCGTACTTCGAGAAGAACCAGGACACGCTCGAGGCGCTCGAGGTCGACGGAGGCGCGGGCTGTGTCGCACCGAGTGCCGAGACGGCCCAGGACGGCTCCTACACGCCACTCGCGCGTCCGCTCTTCATGTACGTGAAGACGAGCTCGCTCGCTGAAACGGAGGGACTGGCCGACTTCGTCCGCTACGCGCTCGAGAACGAGCAGACGATCGCCGAAGAGGCGCAAGTCGTGCCGCTGAGCCAAGAGCAGATCGACGAGCAGTTGCGGAAGTTCGAGGACGCCACGAGCTAGATGGCGTCAGCGGACGTCACCGTCGGCCGGACACCGGCCACCACCCTCCCACGGAAGAGAATTCGCCCGGGCGAGCTCGTGGTCCAAGCGGTGCTTTTCATCGCGGCCGCGATCTCCGTCTTGACGACTGTCGGGATCGTTCTTTCACTGCTCATGCCCGCGATCGAGTTCTTCCGCGAGGTGAGTCCGGTGGACTTCTTTACGGGGACGACGTGGGCGCCGCTGTTCCTCGATGCGCACTTCGGTGTCCTGCCGCTCGTCGTCGGCACGCTGATGATCTCTTTTTGGTCCTCGCTCGTCGCCTTCCCGCTCGGGGTCGGTGTCGCGATCTACCTGAGCGAGTACGCGGCGCCGGGGGCTACGGCCTTCTTGAAGCCGATCCTCGAGATCCTCGCCGCGATCCCGACGGTCGTCCTCGGATACTTCGCGCTCACGTTCGTGACGCCCCTCCTGCGCGACCACGTCGGAGTCCAGGTCGAGATCTTCAACGCACTGTCCGCCAGCCTCGTGCTCGGGATCATGCTCATCCCCACGATCGCGACGCTCTCCGAGGACGCGATGGCTGCCGTGCCCCGAGATCTCCGTGACGGCGGCTACGCACTTGGAGCCGACAAGCTTCAGGTCTCGACGCGGATCGTGGTGCCCGCCGCGATCTCCGGGATCATCGCCGCCTTCGTGCTCGGCTTCTCGCGAGCCGTGGGTGAGACGATGATCGTCCTGATCGCCGCGGGACAGCTCGCACAGATCACGTTCGATCCTCGTCAGACGATCGAGACGATCACCGCCTTCATCGGCGCAACCGGCAACGGCGACGTCCCGACGGGCTCGATCGAGTACAAGACGATCTTCGCCGTCGGTCTCACGCTGTTCGTGATGACGCTCGTCATGAACCTGGTCTCGATCAGGCTCGTCCGCAAGTACCGCGAGGTCTACGAGTGAGCGCCGACCTCACGGCACTCGAGACCGGCCGGCAGCGCCGCGCCTGGAGGAACCGCCTCTTCCAGGTCGCGATGCTCGGCTGCATGCTCGTCGCGTTCGGGACGCTGGCGGTGCTTCTCGTCGACACGGCGATCACGGGCTGGCCCGCACTCAGCCAGCAGCTCCTGACGGGCCTGCCGTCGACGCAGCCCGGCGAGGCGGGAGCTCGGCCGGCGATCCTCGCGACGCTCTATCTCGGGCTGCTCGTGCTCCTGTTCTCGGTTCCGATCGGGGTGCTGACCGCGATCTATCTCGAGGAGTACGCCAACCGCGAGCGCTGGTGGAACCGCGCGATCGAGGTCAACATCCAGAACCTCGCAGCAGTTCCCGCGATCGTGTACGGGATCCTCGGGCTGGCGTTCATCGTTCGCGGTATCGGCGTCGGCCGGGTCGTCCTCGCCGGTGGCCTGATCCTCACGCTGGTCGTGCTGCCGACGGTCGTCGTAGCCTCACGCGAGGCGATCCGTTCAGTCCCGGACTCGATCCGCCAGGGCGCCTTCGCGCTCGGGGCGACAAAGTGGCAGGTCGTCTGGCGTCAGGTGTTGCCCGCCTCGATTCCGGGAATCGCGACGGGCTCGATCCTGGCGCTCTCCCGCGCCGTGGGCGAGACGGCGCCGCTGATCATGGTCGGTGCGATCACGTACGTCGCCTTCAACCCATCGCTCTTCGGCCCCTACACGGCACTTCCGGTGCAGATCTACAACTGGACGAAGCAGCCCGACCCGGGCTTTCAGACGCTGGCTGCGGCCGCTGCGATCGTCTTGCTCGTCATCGTGCTCAGCATGAACGCAGTGGCTATCTTCCTCCGCAATCGCTATCGCAAGCAGTGGTGAGGTAAATGACTCAGATGGAAGCTCCGCGAATAGACAGCAGTCGCATCGCCGAAGTCTCACGTGGGCTCGATCGCTCCGAGGTCGAGCGGCGCGAGAAGGTCTTCACCGTGAGTGGCCTCGGCGTCTCGTATCACGGGAAGCCCGCACTCGAGGGAGTGACGCTCGACGTGCACAAGAACACCGTGACGGCGTTCATCGGTCCGTCGGGGTGTGGCAAGAGCACCTTCATCCGCTGCTTCAACCGGATGAACGACTTGATCCCGGGCGCCAAGGTCTCGGGCACGGTCCTCTACCACGGCGAGGATCTGTACAGCCGCGACGTCGACGCCGTGGAGATTCGACGCCTGATCGGGATGGTGTTCCAGAAGCCGAATCCCTTCCCGAAGTCGATCTACGACAACGTCGCCTTCGGGCCGCGAGTGCTTGGCATGCAGGGCTCTCTGGAGGATCGAGTCGAGCAGGCGCTTCGCCGCGCTGCACTCTGGGACGAGGTGAAGGACCGCCTCAAGGACGGCGCTCTCGGCCTCTCGGGCGGACAGCAGCAGCGCCTCTGTATCGCGCGGGCGCTGGCAGTCGAGCCCGACGTCATCCTCATGGACGAGCCCGCATCCGCGCTCGACCCGATCTCGACCACTCGCATCGAGGATCTCATGCACGAGCTGAAGCGCGACTACACGATCGTGATCGTCACGCACAACATGCAGCAGGCGGCGCGCGTAGCCGACATGACGGCATTCTTCAGCGTTGTTGTCGACGAGGACGGAAGCGGCCGGAGGGGCATCCTCGTCGAGTACGACGCGACGACGAAGATCTTCACCACGCCCTCCGACAAGCGGACGGAGGACTACGTGACGGGACGGTTCGGATGAGAGTCGAGTTTCAACAAGAGCTGGACGCCCTCGAGGCCGGATTCCAGGAGGCCGGCGAGATCGTCGTCCGGTCGATCCGGGGAGTAATCGACGCGCTGCGCACGCAGGACGTCGAGCTCTGCGACGAGGTCATCGCGTTCGACGACGAGGTCGACGACCGGTATCACGCTCTCGAAAAGCAGATCGAGCTGGTGCTCGCCCGCCAGACGCCCGTCGCGGGCGATCTCCGGCTCGTCCTCGCCCTGCTGCACTCCGGGCTCCACGTCGAACGCATGGGCGACCAGTGCGTCACGATCGCAAAGCTGACGAAGCTGTCGAGCCACCTGGACACGCGACAGACCGTCGTCGAGGGCCTAGTCGACATGGGCGAGCGTTGCGCGGAGATGGTCAAGGTGTCGCTCACGGCGTTCGCGAACCGCGATATCGATCAGGCTCGAGGGTTGCACGGGCTCGACGATCTCGTCGATCGTGCGAACCGGCAGGTGTTCAAGGAGGTGCTCGGCTACGTGAACGACGCCGAGGCGCTCGAGTGGGGGATGCGCCAGATCACCGTCGCGCGTTGTTTCGAGCGGATCGGAGACAACGCGGTCGACATCGGTGAGCAGACGGCGTTTCTCGTGACCGGCGAGTTCGCTGAGTTCACCGATGCTTCGCATTAGTGCCGTTGGGGTCTGGCTTAAGCCAGACCCCACTCACACTCGAATAGCGGCGTTCACCACCCAGCCACCGGGAGTTCACCTCATCTGAGCCCACCGTCGGAGCCACGGCGGCGACCATCGCCTCGCTAGGGCAATCGAAACGAGGAGATGGGACACACGATGAAGCTTTCACTCAGACGTCGCGGCGTCGCGATCGGCGCGGGGGCCGTCGCCTGCCTTGCAGTCGCGTCCGTCGCGGTCGGGGCGTCGACGCAGAACCCGACATACAACCTCAAGGCCCTCAAGGGCTCGATCACCGCCGACGGGTCGTCCACTGTCGGCCCGTACACGACCGCCGCCGCGGAGCTGTTCCGGAAGGCGGGAGCGGGCGGCGTAAAGGTCACGGTCGGCATCTCCGGAACCGGTGGCGGCTTCCAGCGCTTCTGCAAGGGTGAGATCGACCTCGCGGACGCCTCGCGGCCGATGAAGATCTCCGAGGCGCAGGCTTGCAAGGACTCGAACATCGGCTCCTGGCGCGCCTTCACCGTCGCGAACGACGCGCTGACTGTCGTCGTCAACCAGCAGAACACCTGGGCGCGGTGCTTGTCCGTCGAAGAGCTGAAGAAGGTCTGGGATCAGGGCTCGGACGTGAGCAGCTGGAAGGACGTCCGCGCCGGATTCCCGGACGTTCAGCTCAAGCTATTCGGCCCGGGAACCGACTCGGGTACGTTCGACTACTTCACCGAGGCCATCAACGGCAAGTAGAAGCGCAGCCGCCCTGACTACCAGGCTTCCGAGGACGACAACGTGCTCGTCCAGGGCGTCTCCGGCGAACGGGGCGGGATGGGCTACTTCGGCTTCTCCTACTACGAGGAGAACAAGAGCCGGCTGAACGCCGTCCAGATTCGCAACCCGAAGACAGGGGAGTGCGTCACGCCCGGCATCGAGAGCGTCCAGAGCGGCTCGTACAAGCCGCTTGCCCGGCTGCTCTTCATCTACGCAAAGGGATCGTCCTTCACGCGCAAGGAAGTGCAGGCGTTCCTCGACTACATCTTCGATAATGAGGCTCGCATCGCGACTCGCGCGGATTTCGTGCCGCTCATAAAGGCGCAGCTCAAGCGGGCGCGGACGAACTTCGCACTCGCGGTCAAGGCGGCAAATCGAACCTGACTTCTCCATCCGACGCATCGCCTGTCACAGAGGGGCGGCCGGCTGGCCGCCCCTCACCTTTATGACCTCGGTTACGCGCTTGATGGGAGCAAGTGGACGGCGGAGAATCCCGGGCTCGGGGCCACAAGAAGGAGGGGTGCGTGCTTCTACTCAGGCACGCAAGTGCAGGAGAGCGTCTTTCGTCGCCGACAATCGATCGGTTCCGCCAGCTGGATTCAGCGGGACGTGAGGATGCGCGGCGTCTCATTTGGTCGCTGGCCGATCGGCACATCGACCGTGTCGTGACGAGCCCGCTTGCACGTTGCGTCGAGACTGTCATTCCGATTGCCGAGAGCCGTCGTGTCGTCATCGAGCGCCGGGACGAGCTTCTGCCGGAGGCACAGCTCGAGGCCACTCTCGAGCTCCTGGACGGGCTTCCGGATCCGACTCTCGTGTGCACGCACCGAGAGGTCATCCTGCAGCTGTTCTCGGGCGAGGTGACGTGTGAGAAGGGTGGAGCCTGGGTGCTCGAGCGGAGCAGCTCGCTGTTGAGCCCGACGGCATACCTCTCCCCGCCGTCTGCAGTTGCGGAGGCCTTCCCGCGCGCGTTTAGCCGCTACCTGCCTCGGCCTGGGTCAGCGTCGGCTGCACGAGTGGGCTGCAGCAGTCGATCAGGGACGTCTCAGGCACGGCCCTCAGGTTACAGACTCATCGACAACATTGGATGAGTGGTTACTCGCACGGAGCATGGGCGCGAGCACGGATGCTGCCCCCAGCCACAGAGATCACGCCGTGCTCACGCGCGGAGAACCGCCACCCCGGATCGTCAGCGCGCATTACACCTTGCGCGTGGCGACGGACGAGCTGCCACAACGTGTGGAGCTGCTCCACCGGAACATCGTTCGCTTCGGCACTGTCACCAACACGCTCGCCGCTGCGTGCGAGGTCACGGGAGAAGTGATCGCCGAAGACCGAGACCCGATCCTGTAGAGCCGTCTGGCGGCCGCCGCACGTGCATTGCCGGGGGAGCGGCTCGGTGCCGCTCCCCCGGCTGCTCCGGGAGGTCGGAGCGCTCAGACGGTCACGGGCGCTGCCGCGTCGGACTCGCTCGCGGGCTCCAGCTTGACCGAGGTGTCGTAGAACACCGCGCTGCCGCCGGTGAGATCGGCGAGGCACGTGTTCTTCAAGTGTGGATCGAGTCGCATGGCCGCGTTTCCATGGAAGCCGGCCGCTCGGCGGCGGTCGCCCTTGACGGTGTCGCCGTCGACGACGATGTCGCTCGCCCCGTACGCCCAGTGCCCGTGTCCGAGCGAGAAGGCGACGACGCCGGGGCGCAGGCCCTCGATCACCTTCACCTTCCCGACCATCGGCCACGTCGTGCCGTTGCCGATCGGCCACGTCCCGCTGGGGTTTGTTGCCGACACGAGCCTTGCCCAGTCGCCGTCTGCGAACCCGAGCTCTCGTGCGTCCTTTGTGCTGAGGAGGAGGTGGTTCTCCGGCAGCAGGTCGAGCAGCCAGTAGTTCGCGGCCGTCCGGGACTTCGTGTGCGCGATCTCACGGAAGGTGATCAGCCGCAGCGGGAAGCCCTCGTCGCGGATGTCCTCGCCCAGCGACGAGCGCGGGGCCGGGACGTATACCGCGACGCCGGGGTAGTGCTCGCCGGTCATTGCGTTGACCGCCTTCGCGCTCTTCTCCTGGTACAGGTTGAGCTGCTTCCCATACCCGTTCTTGAGCCGGTCCGCGTCGTACCCCTCGCCGTCGAAGCGGCCGCCGCGAGAAAGCACCGTGACGGTGCGCGCCCACCAGTCATCGCCGACGATGTTCCGGTAGCGGTCCGGGTCGAAGACGGTCTTCGGGAGATGACGCCGTGCTGCGAGGAAGAGATCGAGATCAGCCTTGGATGCCGGCGCGACCGGGTTCTCCTTGTCGCCGGCCGCGACGTTCGCCGCCATGAGGAGGTAGAAGTCCTCCGGTCGTGAGAGCGGTCGGCCCTGCTCGAGCCCGTCTGGGCCGAACCCCGGGAGCTTCAGCTTCTCGGCGAGCCCGAAGAGCATCGCCTCGAACGAGAGCGGCTGCTGCTCGCCGAACACCGTCACGGTCTCGGTGAGCGGTGCGATCACCGGCTGCCGGATCGGCTGTACCTTCTCGACGATATTCGGGTGCGAGCCGGCGAACTCCCACCGCTCGAGGTAGGTGAGATCGGGGAAGACGTAGTCGGCGTACATCGACGTCTCGCCGACGACGATGTCGCTCGCGACGAAGAGCGGCAGCTTCTTCGGGTCGGAGAGGATCTCGATGTTCGTGTGGCCGCCCGGGAGCGAGTACACGGGCGTGCCCATGTACAGGAACAGCGCTTTGGCCGGATACGGGTACGCGTCGCCGATCGACGGGACGATCTCCTGGTAGACGTCGCTCGAGAGCGGGTACCAGGGGCGCTTCGCCGGGTAGTCCGCGAAGATCGTCGTCTTCTCGTACGGGGTCTCGTGCCGGATGCTCGAGACGCCGAACGGCTTCAGCTTCGCGGGGTGCAGGTCGGTGAGGAAGAACGGCATCCCCTCGATCGCCTCGCCGTCCTTGTCGGCCGTGATGCTGAAGGTGCTCAGGCGCGACATCCCTCCCTTCCAGTCGTAGTTGCCGACGAGGGCGTTGAGGGTGTTCCAGGCGATCACGTTCGAGTACCCGTTCGTGTGCTGAGAGACGCCTCGGTGGATGTCGGCCGCGGCCTTCTTGCCGTGGCTCGTGAACTCGCGGGCGAGCTCGACGATGTCCTCGGGGTCGAGCCCCGTGATCTTCGCCCACTCCTCCAGCGTGTGGCTGGAGGCCGACTCGTACAGGAGCCGGAAGCCCGTCTTGACCTTCATGCCCTTGACGGTCGTCTGCACGAGAAGGTCTCCGACGACGACGTTCTCCTCATCCTCGGGGTCGACGGCGACGGGCCTGCCGCTCACGAGGACGACGAAGCGATCGTAGTCGTACGGCTTGCCCTTGGCGTCGAGGCGCTCCTCGACCTCGCCGAGCCCGATCTCAGAGGCCCGGACGAGCTTTCCCTCGTCCTCGCCGTCCGCATGGACGAGCCAGGTCGTGTTTGTCCACGTCGTCTCACCGTTCGCCTCCGCGGCCGCCTTGTTCGCATTGCGGAGGAAGGCCGCGTCGTAGCGCTCCTCGTGGATGATCCAGCCGATCATCGCCAGCGCGAGGGCGCCCTCGGAGCCCGGACGCGCCGGTAGCCACTTCCACGCCTTGGCGGCGGTCTTCGACAGGCGCGGGTCGACGACCGCGATCTTCAACCGGCCGTCGACGAGGCCGTCTGTGATCTGGCTTGTCCGGTAGGGCGGGCCGTAGTTCCCCTCGAAGGGGGACGAGCCGACGAAGATGACAAACTCGGCGCCACCGAGGTCGGCCTGCCAGTACGCCTTCGTGCCCTTCTGCCACTTGCCCTCGGTCCACTGCTCGCTCATCGCCTTGCCGGCGAAGTAGAGGGAGCCCTGGCAGACCGTCGTGTGGCCGTGGGCGTTCGTCGAGCCGAAGCTCTCCTGGATGAACCGCCTCAGGATCTCGTTGCGCCCTCCCTTGAGGCGGCCCCAGGCGAACACGACCTGGTTGTTCTTCGGGCCCAGGTCCGGATGGTCGGGGTCGATCAGGATGTCGAGGTGATCGGCGTGCTTCTTCTTGAACTCGGCGACGGTGAGCTCGCCGTCCCAGATCGCCTTGACGTCGTCCGCCATCTCTTTCGAGAGATCGGGGTCGCGCAACGCCCACAGCTCGGCGAGCCCTGGGACGCGACCCTCCCCGAAATGGTCGCCTCCGTTCACGATCTCTGCGACGGCGTCGTCGAACGCGATCGTCTTCCAGCGCCCCGAGCCGCGTGCTCCATCGCGCTTCAACACCTTGCGGATGCGATACGGGTCGTACGCACACTGGATCCCGGCCTGCCCCTTGGGGCAGAGCCAGCCGTCGACCGCAGCCACCTGCGCCAGGGGCGTCTCGTACGCGACCGGCGGCCTCATCGTCCACGGTGAGTACGGGTTGCCGTCGAGCTTGACGAGGACACCGTCGACGACCTTCGCCTTGATCCCGCACTGTGTGTTGCACTGCTGGCAGACCGAGTAGAGGATGTTCTCTGCTCTCGCGAGCTCGTACGGTGTCGTGCCGAGCGGACTGTCCCCTCCATTCCCCGGCTGACCGAGGGCATGGAGCGCGAGGGGGAGCTGCGAGGCGACGAGGGCGCCACCGGCGATCCCCACCTTGCCGAGGAACTCGGCGCGAGTCTCCGCCCTGGCGTCGTCCGCCGGGAGAGCGTCCGGTTGGAGAGAGGCATCGGTGCGCGTCGGCACGAGTCGATACCACACCCCGATCAGTCCGACGAAGAACGCGCCGGCGAAGATCGCGACCAGCCACTCCTGCAACGTCGGCGTGTAGGAAAAGGTCAGCCCGGGGCCGGTGTAGGCCTCGTCCAGTCCCTCGATCTGCGGCACGGCGAGCCCGGGGATCACGACGTTCAGACGCACGGAGAGCAGGGTCACCGCGATGAGCCCCCCGGCAGCGGCCACGACGGCGACCCGGCGCGGCCAGATGACGAGCATGAGGGCTGGGAGGATGACGCCTGCCGCCAGGTGCGCGAGCCAGAAGACCCACCAGCGCGGACCGGTCAAGACGAGGTCCCACGCCGCCCACCCGCCCGCAGCCTGCGAGCGTTGCGTCCAGGCGATGCTGACGTCGGCCCACTCGATGAGCGCGGTCACCGCGAGGAGACCCAGGGTTACCCGGCCGAGGAACGAGACGTGGTCCGCGTTGCGCCCCTTCTCGTCGGGAGCCAGTGCCGCGACCACCGTGAGGACCGCGGCCGCTGACAGAAGCGCTGCGGCGATGAAGAGGAGCGGGAGAAGCCCGGTGTGCCAGTACGGACGCGACCCGACGACGCCGAACAGCGCGCCCGTCGCACCGGAGACCGCCAGGGCGAGAAGGCCTCCGACGAATGCGAGCGGTCGGATCCACGCGGAGTCGACCCCGGGCGGTCCGGCCAACCGCGCGAGCGGCTTGAACCGGGCGAGCTCGTTCCGGAAGGCCAGCGCCAGCGTCACGGGGAGAAGCAGCCCGAAGGCCGTGTAGAAGGAGATCTCCCACGCCATGAGGGACGACGGGTTGCCATAGACGTACACGTGCCAGAAGCGCTCGAGGTGCCCCAGATCGAGGCCGACGACGACGAGCCCCGAAAGGAGCGACGCGAAGGAGACGACGAGCGCGGATTGGCCGATGCGGCGAAGGCGCTCGACCCGGAAGACCTCACCGACCGCGAAGATCATGTACGCGCCGGCCGAAACGCCGACGCACCATGCGTACACCGCGACCCAGAGCCCCCACGGGATGTAGCTCCCGAAGTCCGCGTCCTCGGACACGAGCCGCCACAGGACCCCGACGACGCCGGCTGCGAACGCGACCGCCCATACCCCGATCAAAACGCGCTTGAAGGTCGTGCGAGACATCGAGCGGGCCTCCTTCACGTGAGGTAGTAGACGCGGGGCTGGGTTCCGAGCTCTTCCTTCAGTCGGCGAGCCTCGGGACGGCCGATGAGCTCGGCGACGACACTGTCGGAGTCGTTCGCGTCGCCGAAGAACGTGGCGTGGCCGATGCAGCTCGTGACGCAGGCGGGAAGCTGGCCGGCCTCGAGGCGGTGCAGGCAGAAGTGGCACTTGCGGGCGTTCCCGATCGGCGATCCGCCGTCTGCCCGGCGGAAGCCGGCGTCGTACTCGGGAGAGACCTGCTCCTCGTAGGGCTGCACTGCGGGCGTGCCCTCGGTGTAGAACTCGCCCTTGTCCGTCGTGCGCGCCGAGTACGGGCATGCCGTGAGGCAGTAGCGGCAGCCGATGCACTTCTCGTAGTCGATGGCGATGACCCCGTCGACCCGGCGCCAAGTGGCTCCAACCGGGCAGACCGGGGTGCAGGGCGGCTTCTCGCACTGCATGCACGGCCGCGGCAGGAAGCGCCGGCGGACGTTGGGGTACGTCCCGACCTCCTCCTTCACGACCGGGCGGTAGACGACGCCTGGCGGCAGCTGGTTCTCCGCCTTGCACGCGATCGTGCAGGCGTCGCAGCCGGAGCACTTCCTCAGGTCGATCACCATCACCCACTTGCGCTCGCCGACCGGCTTCCGCATCGCGGCGACGAGCTCGCGCTGCATACGAAGGAGGTCGCTCTCTCCCTCTCGAGGCGGCGGCAGTGTCGGAAGCGTCTTCGAAGCCGACGGCGAGGGGTTCGCCGATACGGGCGTGGTCTGCGCCCGCACCGCTTTCGGCACGAGGGTGGCCGCCGCCGCGGCAGCGCCGGTCATACGCAGGAAGTGGGCCCGCGACGTCTCCTCCAGACCGGTGCCGTGCGTGGTGTCGGCATCGGTTCGTTCGGGACCCGCGACCTCGGCGACCGCCTGCAGCGCGATGGCGAAGGAGTCGTCTTCGATCGTCGTGAGCACGTAGCCCGTCGCGCCGGCAGCCAGGAGGTCGGCCCGCTCGTCGTCGTCGAGGCCCGGTGCGAGCGCGACGACGGGAGCGTCGCCCCGGGCAAGCCGCTCGCAGATTGCAACCGACTCCGCGTGTGGACGCCCGAGCTCGAGGACGATCACATCCGGTCGCAGGTCGTGTCGGAGTCGCACTCCCTCCTCGACGTCGGCGGTCTCTCCAACGAGGCGATGGGGAGCTCGCACGCCATTGAAGACCCGGCGCCGGCGGCTTCGGATGCTCCCTTCCGTCGAGATGGACAAGACGCGCGCCATGAGCGACCTCCCTTGTGCGTGCCGTTGGCGCACAGGCTCGCCACGGGTCGCGGCCGAGGCATCCGGGATCGCCACACGCGGGGGCGGAGAAACTACGGATCCTCCACGGAGAACCGGCTGTAGGATCCTGCGGATGCCGGAGTGGCTCGACGCGACACGCGATCGGATAGCTGCGGCAAGCGGTGTCGCCGCCGCTGAGCTCGCGCTCACCGACGGCGATATGGCCAACCTGCTCGCTCTTGCCCGCGTAGCTGCACACGAGAGCGGCGACCGGACGAACGCACCGCTCGCCTGCTTCCTCGTCGGGCTCGCGCTCGGGCGGAACCCTGACCTCGTCCTCGCGGAGCTCGCGAACGCGGCGGCGTCTCCAGGTATCGAGGGCGAGTAGTTTCAGTCGACGGCCGGGAGCGGTCGTCGGAAGGTGTCAGTCGGTCGGCGTCGCGGCTCGAGGGACCAGCTCTTCGAGCAGGCGGCTGACACGCAGGTCGATGTCGTCGCGGATCCGCCGCACCTTGTCGAGCGACGACGCCAGCGACGGGTCGTCGACCTGCCAATCCTCGTACCGCTTGCCCGGATAGATTGGGCACGCGTCGCCGCACCCCATCGTGATGACAACGTCTGCCGCCCGCACCGCGTCGTCCGTCAGGCGCTTGGGCAACGCCGCCGCAAGATCGACGCCCAACTCGGCCATCACCTCCACGGCGAGAGGGTTCACATTCTCGGCCGGGTCTGACCCTGCCGAGCCAACCTTGACCTGACCGCGGGAGCGGAGCGTCAGAAGGCCAGCTGCCATCTGGCTCCGTCCGGCGTTGTGAACACAGACAAAGAGAACCTCGGGCTGCCTACCCATGTTCTGAAGTGAATCAGCTAGACGCCGCGGCGCTCACGAGCTCGGCGTCGCGCGCGTGTGATCGCACGGCGCCCCATTGGCGAGTGGTGCGAGTGCGGCTTGTTGCCGGCGCTCGCGCGCGCCCACGTTCCGTCCGAGGCGAGCAGCCAGGCGTTCGTGTCGTCTGCGAGTGCGCTGTCGAGCAGCGCGTGGACGTCCTGGCGAACGCGCGCGTTCTCCACTGGTACGAGCACCTCGATGCGATGGTCGAGGTTCCTAGTCATGAGATCCGGACTCCCGATGTAGGTCGTCGCGCGATCCCCGGCCTCGAATGCGTAGATCCGGCTGTGCTCCAGGAAGTGGCCGACGATCGAACGCACGCGGATGTTCTCCGAGAGCCCCTCGACACCGGGGCGCAGCGCGCAGGTGGTGCGTGCGACGACGTCGATGCTCGCGCCGGCTTGCGAGGCCGCGTATAGCTCCTCGACGATTCCCGGATCTACGAGGTGATTCACCTTCAGCCGGATGCGGGCGTTCTTACCGCCTGCTGCCGCGACGCCAACGGCGCGGATCTGGTCGACCAGACCCGTGCGCAGGGTGAACGGAGCGACGAGCAGCTTGCGGAATCGCTGCGGCCGCCCAAATCCGGTGATGTAGTTGAAGAGGTCGGCGACATCGGCCGCGATCTCCTCGTCGGCGGTGAAGATCCCGACGTCCTCGTAGAGCCGGGCGGTGGCGGCGTGGTAGTTGCCGGTGCCGATGTGTGCGTATCGCCGCAGCTCCTTGCCCTCGCGGCGCACGACGAGCGTCATCTTCGCGTGGATCTTCAGATCCGAGAAGCCGTGGACGACGTGAACGCCCGCCTGCTCGAGTGCGCGTGACCATTCGATGTTCCGGCGCTCGTCAAAGCGCGCCTTCAGCTCCACGAGGCACACGGCCTGCCTGCCGTCCTCGGCGCACTGGATGAGGGATCCCACGAGTGCGCTGTCGTCGCTCGTCCGGTACACCGCGGTCTTCATCGCGATCACGTCGCGGTCCTGAACAGCTGCCTGTGCGAAGACCTCGAAGCTCGCCCGAAAAGACTCGTACGGTTGATGGACCGCGATGTCCCCACGACGAATCTCGTCGAAGATGCGGGGAAGCTCTCCCTGGGAGTCGACGAATCGGGGTGGGACGACCGGTACCCACGGTTCCGGCTTGAGATCCGGGCGGTCGAGCGCCATGAACTCCATGAGCTCGGCGAGGTCGAGAGGGCTTTCGATCCGGTAGATCTGGGCCTCGTCGGCGCCGAGGCCGTGGGCCAGGCGCGAGACCATCTCGGCCGACGCCGATGCGCTCACTTCGACGCGCACGACATCCCCGAACCGGCGCTTGCGAAGCTGGCTTTCGACGGCCTCCAGGAGATCAGCTGCGTCGTCGGAGACCTCGAAGTCGGCATCCCGGGTCACCCGGAAGGCCGCGCGTTCCACGATTGCAGCTCCGGGGAAGAGCGTCGGAAGGAAGTGGGCGATGACCTGCTCGAGCGGAACGAAGAGGCCCCGCTTGCCGATCTCGATGAAACGTGGCAGACCTTCTGGGATCTTTACGCGGGCGAAGCGCTCCTCCTGGGTCTCCGGGTCCGCGGCGAACACGGCGAGCGAGAGCGAGAGACCGGAGATGTAGGGAAACGGCTGGCCAGGACCGACCGCGAGTGGGGTGAGCACCGGGTAGATCTCCCGCTGGAAGTGCTTCTCCAGTCGTTTGAGCTCCTTCTCGTTGCAGTCCTCGATCCCACCGACCACGATCCCCTCCGCCGCGAGAGCCGGTCGCAGCTCCTTCTTCCACAACCGGGACTGACGGGCGATCAGGCCGAGGACGCGCTCTCGGATGCGCGCAAGGGTCTGTTGCGGCGTGAGGCCGTCAGGCGACAGCATCGCGAGCCCCGACTCCGCCTGGCCGAGGAGCCCCGCGACGCGCACCTGGAAGAACTCATCGATGTTGGATGCGAAGATCGCGCAGAACCTGACGCGCTCGAGAAGTGGCAGGGAATAGTCCTCCGCGAGCTCCAGGACGCGAGCGTGGAAGTCGAGCTGCGAGAGCTCTCGGTTGAGCAGATGCTCGGTCGGCTCGCTGCGAATCCGCGTTGGCATCTCGACATTGTGTATCGGCAGCACGTCGCTCTGCGTTACGGCAGAGTGAACGGGCGGAATCGAGGGAGTGTGCCGCCCGCCTCAGGCGGGTGCCGGCAGGAGGCGCCGCGTCTCGTACCGGCGGCCCAGGAACGCGGCGGCCGCAATCGCGCCCGCGAGGAGGAAGACGATAAGGTCGCCGCCGGGCAAGCGGGTCACGCTCTCCATCAAGGCGCCCACGAGTCCCGCAGCCGGCAGCGTGAGGATCCAGGCGACGACGATGTTGCCCGCAATCCCCCAGCGCACGGCCGAGAACCGTCGGCTCGCGCCGGCCCCCATGATGCACCCGGAGATCGTCTGCGTCGTGGAGACGGGGAAGCCGTAGTGGGCGGTCGTCCACAGGATCCCGGCGCACGCGGTCTCCGCGGCGAAACCCCGGGGAGGGTCGATCTTCGCGATCCGCGTCCCCATGGTCTTGACGATCCGCCAGCCGCCGGCGTACGTACCGAGCGCCATCGCCAAAGCGGCCGAGACGATGACCCACGTCGGCGGTCGGTTGGTATCGCCACTGATGTTGCCCGAGACGACTAGCGCGAGCCAGATGATCCCCATCGTCTTCTGCGCGTCGTTTGTGCCGTGCGTGAAGGCGACGAAGCTGCCGGAGACGATCTGGCCTCGCCGGAACACTCGGTTCACCTTGCTCGGCGAACGTCGTCGGATCACCCAGATGATCGCGATCATCATCGCGAAGGCGATCGCGAAGCCGAGTGTCGGCGAGAGGATGCCAGGTTTCACGACCTTCTCCCAGATCCCGCTCCAGTTGACGACGTCCAGACCGTCCGCCGCGATCGCCGATCCGGCGACTCCGCCGATCAGGGCGTGGCTCGAGCTCGACGGGAGCCCGAGGAACCACGTCACGAGGTTCCAGGTGATCGCGCCGACGAGCCCGGCGAGGATGACGTCCAGTGTGACGACCTCCGGGTTCACGATGCCCTTGGCGATCGTGGCCGCAACCGCGAACGAGACGAACGCGCCAAGGAAGTTGAGGATCGCAGCGATGAGGACGGCGGTGCGCGGAGAAAGCGCCCGCGTCGAGACGCTCGTTGCAATCGCGTTGGCCGTGTCGTGGAAGCCGTTGGTGAAGTCGAAGAAGAGTGCGACGATGACGACCGCGACGAGCGTGAGGTCTTCCATGGCGCGTCTCGGTTAGGCGTTCTTTACGGCGATGTTCGCGATCACGTTGGCGGCCGTCTCGCAGGCATCGAGAGCGCGCTCGAGCGCTGCATAGATGTCCTTCCAGCGGATCACGATCAGCGGGTCGATCGCCTCGCCGCGGAAGAGCGCGCCGAGGGCGTCGCGGAGGAGCCGGTCGCCCTCGTCCTCGAGGCTCTTGAGCTCGATCAGCGCCTGCTGCACGCCACGCATCCCCTTGAGGTTGTCGCAGGCGGTCGCGAGCTGCTCGCAGGCGCGGACGATGACTGCGCACTGCTCGACGGCGTGTCGCGCAGGCATCTCGACGCCGTAGAGTCCGAGCAGGTCGGACGCCTCCTCGAGGTAGTCGACGACGTCGTCGATGACCGTGGCCAGTTGGTAGATGTCCTCCCGGTCGAACGGGGTGATGTACTGCGTGTTCAGCAGATTGATCAGGTCACGTGTGAGGACGTCGCCGGCTGTCTCGACTGCCTTGACCTGCTCCTGCGTCACGCCCGAGTTCGGGTGTTCGCGGAAGCGTCGCTCCACGAGACGGGCAACGTCGAGTGCGTTCTCCCCCGCCTTGCCGAAGAGGACGTAGAACTCGGTTGTGCGCGGCGTGAGTTTGAATCCCATGCGCGCGGGACGTTAACCGTTTGGAGACATTCGCGGACAGGCCAAGCGACAGGATGGTCGGATCAAGCGAGCGCGTCGACGACGAGCGACTGGAAGTGCGCGACGAGTTGCTCGGACTCCGGCATTAGCCGCCCTTCGTCGATGAGCCCGGCGCGCACGCCGGCCTGGACGCGCTCGACCAGTACTCGATCCTCGTTGCCGACCTGCGCGTCGAACGCGAGTGACTCTTCGATCCAGGCCTCGCCGGCGTCCTTCGCGACGAAGTAGTCGAGGAATCGGTAGGTGCGCTCGGTCGCGAGCGGGAAGATTGGGCCGATCGAGAAGTTCGGTCGACCTGGCATCACGTTGATCACGGTTCCCGGGAAGAGGAGGTGGAATTGACCGCGCTCGACCTCGCCCGAGGGGTCGTACGAGCCGCGCGGCTCCGGCCGCGGTGCACTGTGCTGCGTCATTCGCCCACCGTGTGTCTCTAGCAGGTAGGCGTCCGGCGAGACGTCCATGACGGCCGAGAACCCCGGGTGAGCCGTTGGGCAGTGATAGCACTCGAGGAAGTTCTCGGCCGAGATCTTCCAGTTCGCGTCGAGCTCCGACTCGGCCCGCTGGACAAAGCGGAGCGCGTCGAGGTCGATGCCCGCAGCTTGGATTCGCTCGGGCAGATCGTCGAGGAACTCCGTCAGCGGTCCTGCGTCGGCGTCGGGATTGACGAAGACGAGCGGGCCCCAGGTAGCGAGCTGCAGCTGGATCAGTCCGAGCTCGTCGGGGTCGGTCCCACCCTCTCGCGAGAACCTCGGCGCGGCTACGAGTTTGCCGTCGAGGCCGTACGTCCACGCGTGGTAGGGGCACTGGAGCGTCGAGCGCTTGCCGGATCCCTCGCACACGATCGAGCCGCGGTGGCGACAGACGTTCAGAAACGCTCGGAGCTTGGCCTCCTCGTCGCGCACCAGTACGACCGGGATGTCACCGACCCGGGTCGCGACAAACGAGCCAGCCTCTGCGACCTCGTCCTGGCGACCCACGTACTGCCACGAGCGACGAAAGATCCGCTCTCGCTCGAGCTGGAGCACGGCCGGGTCGGTGTACCAGCTCCAAGGAAGGGTTCTAGTTCCGACGGCGCTCATGACGGAGAACGCTACCCGCCTGGGAGCCGAGCGCGCCGGTACGATCGCGCCCGATGATCGGGCGGGTAGAGGTCTCCGACCGCGAGATCGTGGACGCTGTGGCGGGGAATCGGGCGATTCGCTTGTCGGAGCCAGCGGTCGCGTGATGCACGCGACGGCGCTCGTCGACTCCGTCGAGGAGGCTCTGCAGCCTCTCTCGCACGCACGGAACGTTGCGTGGTGGAACTCGCAGGTCGACGCGAGCAAGGACAACGAGCAGCGACGGGCCGAGTCGGAGCTTGCCTACTCGGACGCGCTCGCCGACAGGGAGCTCTTCGCTGCCGTCGAGGGGGCGCGATCCGCCGCCGGCGACCCGGTCGCCGAGCGGCAGCTGGATCTCCTGCACAACCTGATGCTGTCCCGGCAGATACCGGATGCACTTCGCGCGAGAATCGTCGATCTCGAGTCGGCGGTCGAGGTGCGCTTCTCCCGCCACCGAGGTGCCGCCGACGGAGTCGAAGTCAACGACAACGAGATCAAGAGCATCCTCCGCCAGAGCGATGATCCGGAGGCGCGACAAGAGGCGTGGGAGGCGGCGAAGACCGTTGGTGCCTCGGTCGCCGACGATGTGCGCGAGCTTGCGAGGCTCCGGAACGAGGCTGCGCGTGGGCTTGGGTATCGCGACTGGTTCGCGCTCTCGCTGGCGACCGATGAGCTCGACGAGGGAAAGCTGATGACGACTCTGGCTGACGCCGACCGAGTCACCGCTGAGCCGTTCGCGCGTTGGAAGAGCGCACTCGATGAGAAGCTTGCGCTGCGCTTCGGGTGCTCCACGTCGGAGCTTCGTCCCTGGCACTACGCCGATCCGTTCTTCCAGGAGACACCCGTCGAAGGGTCGGTCGACCTCGACCCGTTCTTTGCGGGCACGGACATCGTGTCTCTCTCCCACAGGACGTTCGAGGGTATCGGGCTCGAGGTCGCGGGGATCCTCGACCGCAGCGATCTCTATCCCAGGGCGGGCAAGTGCCAGCACGCCTTCTGCATCGACGTCGACCGCA
The DNA here is from genome assembly GCA_038910715.1 of Gaiellaceae bacterium. Classification (GTDB taxonomy): domain Bacteria; phylum Actinomycetota; class Thermoleophilia; order Gaiellales; family Gaiellaceae; genus GMQP-bins7. The sequence continues at coordinate 2,257 of JBCKBY010000002.1, read as the reverse complement.
CTGGCGACGTGCGGGTGCTCGCGAACGTCGTCGAGAACCACGACTGGGCCGACACGATGCTTCACGAGCTCGGCCACGCGGTGTACGACCTCGGGTTCGGCGAGGACCTTCCTTGGCTCCTCCGCAGCACGCACCTCGTGGCGACCGAGGCCTCGGCTCTCCTCTTCGGCGCTCTTGCCGGAAGTCGCGAGTGGCTCGAGCGCGTTCTCGAGATCGGCGCGGCAGAGGGAGCGGAGCTCGATGGACGCCTGCGCGCAGCACGGGCCGCCGAGCTCGTGGTCTTCACCCGCTGGGTGCTCGTCATGAACGCGTTCGAGCGCGCGCTGTACGCGGATCCCGACGGAGATCTCGACGCGATCTGGTGGGAGCTCGTCGCCCGCTATCAGCAACTGACGCCGCCCGACGGGAGACGCGCCTCCGACTGGGCCGCGAAGATCCACGTGGCCGTGGCGCCGGTCTACTACCACACGTATCTCTACGGTGCGATCGTCGCGCTACAGCTCAAGGACGCGCTCGGCGCTGCGGTCGGTGGGATAGTCGACCGTCCGGAGGCAGGCCTCCTCCTGCAAAGGAAGCTCTACGCGCCGGGTGAGTCGATCCGTTGGGACCGCCTGGTCGAGGAGGCCTCAGGGTCTCCGCTCTCGGTCGCTTCTCTCGAGCGCGAGGTGAGCGCTGTCTGATCCCGGAGCCCGACGCAACCTCCTCACGGGTCCATTCGGGAATCTCGCTGCGGAGTTCGTCGAGCAGGTGGCTGCCGGAGAAGGAGTCTCGATCGAGCGGATCGTCTCGGCGGGGCACGCGACGCCGGCCGGAGAGTGGCTCGAGCAGGAGCGCGACGAGTGGGTGGTTCTGCTCGAGGGCGAGGCCGAGCTGGCATACGAGGACGGCTCGCGCGTGCGGCTGAGCGCGGGCGACCACGTCGTGATCCCTGGCGGCACGCGGCACCGGGTCGAGCGGACGCGCGACGACCCGCCGTGCATCTGGCTCGCGGTCCATGCCGCTGGGCTGCGACGGAGCGAGGGTGACCGGTGACCGAAGTAGCGCCCATGGCGGCCGAGCCCAGCGTCGAGGAGGAGGAGCGCAAGACCGGCTACCTGGAGCTGTTCTTCGACCTCGTCTTCGTGTTCGCGTTCACGCAGGTGACGTCCCTCATCCTCGAAGACTCGAGCCCCGCGGGCTTCGCTCGCGCGGCGCTCGTGCTCGCGATGATCTGGTGGGCGTGGTCCGCCTACACATGGCTGACGAACGCGATCGACATTGAGAACGCGGCAACGCGGCTGATCGTGTTCGCGGTGATGGCGGCTGGTTTCTTCATGGCGCTCTCCGTTCCGGACGCCTATCAGGACAAGGGCGCCTGGTTCGCAGTGGCCTACTTCATCGTGCGCGTCCTCCACACGACGCTGTTCAGCTGGGGCGTGCGCCACGACCGGGGGAATCTCCGGGCGACGTTTCTGCTCGCTCCCTGGTTTCTCGCCGCGGCTTCGGTCGCTCTCGTGGGTGGGTTCGTGAACCCCGACATCCGTGCGTGGGTCTGGCTCGTCTCGCTGGCGATCGACGTCGTGGGCACACTCACAGTGGCTCGGGCCGAGTGGCGCGTCTCGCCATCTCACTTCGCCGAGCGCTTCGCACTCATCGTCATCATCGCGTTGGGCGAGTCGATCGTCGCGATCGGGCTCGGAGCCGCCGAGCTCGAACGGGATTGGACATTCGCGATCTCTGTCGTTGTCGCGTTCGCGGGCGTGGTGGCGCTCTGGTGGGCGTACTTCGACTTCGTCGCCACGGCTGTCGCGCGCTCCCTCCGGCGGGCTCCGCCCGCTGCCCGTGGCCCATTGGCACGAGACGTATTCACGTTCTTCCACTACCCGATCGTGCTCGGGATCATCCTCTACGCCGTCGCGGTGGAGAAGACGCTAGGGCATCCGAGAGATCCGCTCTCCGAGTCCGGTCGGTGGGCACTCGGGCTCGGGATCGCCGTCTTCCTGCTCGGCTTCGTGCTCATCCGCTTTCGGGTCATTCGGCGTGTCGCATTGGAGCGGGTGGTGGCGGGAGCGACCGCTCTCGCGGTGGCGGTCGCGCTCGACGGCGCCGACGCCATCGTCACTCTGGCGGTCGTGATCGGGATCCTTATCGGGTCGATTCTCCTCAAGACCGTTCGCCTGCACAAGGTACGTGCGAGCCTCACGGCCACGTAGCGCCGCGCGTCGAGCCGGGCTAACGGGGAACGTCGAGCGCGGAGCGGAACGTCGTTACGTCGGGC
>JBCKBY010000001.1:0-84040 GCA_038910715.1 Gaiellaceae bacterium | reverse complement strand
AGCCAAGGAGCGTGGTCGATTCGGGCGGTGGCAAGGCTGGTGGCCTTGGTGCCGACCGAAGCGGACACGATCCGCCGGTGCAGGCCCCCATCCAAGACGTGCTTCTAACCCACATCAAGCCTCTGGATCCCGAGGCTGACCTCGAGCGAACGCACCTCGGCGATCTCAGCGGGCTCCGCGACATCGCGATCGAGAAGAAGCCGCAGGCATTTGAGCAGCTGCCACGATCGCTGCAGCGACCGAAGCTGAGACGCCGCCTCGCGAACCGCGTCCGCGTCGCCTCGATCGGCGGCGAGGCGCGCTCCAAGCAGAGCGTCGGCCGCATCTGCTGCGGTAGACGGGAGCTCCTTCTGCGCGTCGACCCAGGTCGCCCTCGCCTCTTCGGCGTCGCCGTAATCACCGCGGTCGAGAACCTCGCCGATCACGACATCGAGCGACTCGAACCAGGACGGCATATTTCCGGCCAGGGCGAACGACTCGGCTAGCGATGAGAGCCGGGGCTCCGGCGCTGCTGCCAGACCGGCGCGCGCGAACAGGATGTCGACGCCGGCCTTTGAGAGTCGGCCGTAGGGAGTGTCCGGGTAGCTGTCGAGAGCTTCGTACCAGCGCACTGCACGCTCGAGGGTCTGCCGGTCTCGGCGCGCTGCCGCGATCGGCACGACGACATGCCATGTACGAACCGCTGCGCGGTGATAGCTCCGGTCGATCGCGACGGCGAGCGCGCGCTGCCCCCGATCGAACGCCTCGCCCCAGCTGCTGCGGGCGAACTCCGCCTCGGCCCGGTAGTAATCCGCCCACACCCCGCTCTCGTCGAGCTGGTGCGCAGACGCGAACGAGAAAAGTCGCTCGGCGGCGGCGATTGTGCCCTCGACGTCGTCGGGAAGGCAGATCGCAACAAGCGTTCGGCGGGCTTCTGCGACATCGGGCCAGCGGCGAAGGTCGGTGGCCAGCCGCTCGATAGCCGCCCACCCAGCCGCGGTCGGCTCCTCCGAAGCACTCCACATGCGTGCCTCGAGCTCGAGCCCGGGATCGCCGAGAGCGTGCGCGAGCTCGAGCGCTCGAGCGCGGTCCGGCGCGACTCCCTGCCATTCGTCGTCCGTTCCTATCATCGCGGCACCTCGGATGCGCGTCAGGAGCAAGCGCACCGTGACGGCGTCGTCTCGGTCACCGAGCTCTGCGAGGCCCTCGTCCGCAAGCGCGATGACGTCGTGAAACCGGAGCTGCTGCGCGTAGATCGTGCCGACGAGAGCGAGCGCGCGTGATGCCTCCTCTCGCGCTCCATCCGGAGCGGCGCTGCCGTCCCTCATCAGCTCGCGGTAGAGAGCAAGCGCCTGTTCAGCCGCCTGGAGACCGAACGCCATGTCCGAGGTGAAGGCGGTAGCACGCGCCAGTCCCGTGAGCCGCCTGCTGCGGTTCAGCAGATCCTCGGGTGAGGTGAGGTCGAGAGCTCGCTCGAACAGCCGCCGTGCGGAGTCGTACGCGGCTCCCGCCAGCGCGGCTAGGGCGCCACGCTCGAACCACGCTGCAGCGAGGACCCGTGCCGCGTCTCGCGTCACCCCGTCGCCGAGGTCGGCCGCGAGCACGGGAGCCGAGTCGAGCGCAGCGGCGTAGTGTCGACCGACAACCTCCGCGACCTCCTCCAGCCGGGCGGCGGCGGCGCTCTCCAGCCAGGCCGCCATCCGCAGATGAAGCCGCGCCCGCTCGGCACGTGAGAGGCTCGCGTATCCGACGTCGCGGAGCAAGGCGTGTCGGATGACGAAGCACTCGCCGAGAAGGTGATCGAAAACGGGACCTCGGATGATCCCGCGTCGCTCGAGCGCGGCCACTCCGTCCGCCTTGTCGACGCCGAGCGCCGCGAGCGCCTCGCGCGGGAACAGCCGCCCCGCAACCGAGGCGCGGCGGAGGACCGCTCGGGCAGCATCGGGAAGATCGTCGAGTTGCGCGGCGTACACACTCTGAACCGTCGAGGGCAACTCGACGTCGCTCACGGGGCGCATGAGGTGCCAGCCATCGGAGGACTGCTCGAGCAACCCGCTGCCCGCCCACGATCGCAAGAGCTCCTCGACGAACAGCGGGTTGCCGCCGGAGCGGTCCACCAGTTGCTCAACGAGCTCCTCGGGAAGCGCTTCGCCGACGAGCGCGCGCACCAGCTCCTCGGCGGAACCGGCTGAAAGGGGCTCGAGCGCGAGGGTCGCGCCCTCATCGACAAACGCAGGATCGTCCTCCAGGATCGACGGGCGCGAGGTGCAGACGATGAAACGGCCGCGGCGATCCAGGTCCGTCGCTGCCTCGAGGAACGCGCGGAAGTCGCGCCCCGACCAGTGGACGTCCTCGACGAGCCACACCTCGACCCCGTCGCCCAGAGCCGCGAGCCCGTCCGACCAGGCGGCAAACCTGCTCGAACGGCGGGTTTCCGCCGCCTCGTCGTCCTCTTCGTCCTCGGACCCGGCGAGCAGTTCCCTCAGCTCGGTCGCGACGACCTCGGCTCGCTCTGCTCCGAGCGTCCGAGCAAGCATGGAGCCGAGCTCGTCACCTGCCTGGACACCTGTGCTCGCGAATGCATCATCGACGAGATCGACGATCGGGCGGAACGCCGACAGGGCGTCCGGACGCACCCGCGCGCTGCGGATCGCAGTCCCTCGCTCTGCCGCGAGCTTCGAGAACTCGTCGAGCAATCGCGACTTGCCGGTTCCAGGCGGGGCGATGACCGTAAGCCGGCGGACGGCGCCGTCAGCGCAGGCCTCGAGCGCGGCGGTCAAGGTAGCGAGCTCGGATGTTCGCCCGACCGTCGGCGCCCTGAGTGCACCCATCGCCCTCTCTCGAGCAGGCTCGGAAAGCACCGCGAGGGCCTGCGCCGCGCGGACAGGCTCGGGCTTCCCTTTGAGCGAGAGCTCGACCGCAGCGGAGAGCTCGACGGTGTGGGCCACTGCGAGCGCCGTTTCTGGCCCGACCAGGACCCCGCCGGCAGGAGCGGCGCTCTGTAAGCGCGCCGCCGTGTTAACGACATCGCCCGTGACCATCGCCTCGCCGGCGGCAGGGGCCGGATGCACGACGGCCTCACCGGTGTTGACCCCCACTCGAACCTGGAGCGCCGCATCCCCGAGCCCCACTCGGGCCGCGAGCTGCTCGATCGCCCCGGCAATCGCGAGCCCGCAGCGCACCGCCCGCTCCGCGTCGTTCTCGCCTGCCGCGGGGACGCCGAACACGGCGACCGCGGCGTCTCCGATGAACTTCTCGAGCGTTCCGCCGTGGCGCGTGACCGCGTAGCGGACGGCCTCGAAGTACGCGGCTTGGACGATGGCGACATCCTCGGCATCGAGCCGCTCGGAGAGAAAGGTGAAGCCCGCGAGGTCGCAGAAGAGGACGGTGACGATCCGGCGCTCGAGCTCACCCTGCTCCGGCGATTCCGTCACGCCGCGGCTAGAGCCCGAGGCGCTCGAGCATCCGTGGGTCGCGGCGCCACTTCGGCCGCACCTTCACGGTGAGCTCCAGAAAGACCGGATGACCCACGAGCGCCTCCACCTCGGGTCGCGCGCGCGTGCCGATCTCACGCACCATCGCGCCGCGCTTGCCGACGAGGATCGCCTTCTGGGACTCGCTCTCCACGTAGAGCAGCGCACGGACGCGCTTCTCCCCCAGTTCCTCCACCTCGACCATGACCGCGTGGGGTACCTCCTCGCGCGTGAGCCGGAGCGCCTTCTCGCGGATGACCTCGGCCACCCGCTCCTCGACTGCGAGATCGGTCGCCTGATCGCGCCCGAAGTACGCGGGGCCCTCCGGAAGCAGGAAGACCAGGTCGTCGCGAAGCTCGGCCACGCCGTCTTTCGTAACCGCGCTCACCGGATGGAGAGCATGGAAGTCGCCGAGGCCTGCGGCCACCTTCATCTGAGATGCGATATGACCGGGCTTGAGCCGGTCGACCTTGTTGAGGGCGATCACGACCGGCTTCTCGAGCCCGAACACGCGCCGAGCCACGAATCGGTCACCCGCGCCAATGCGGGCCCGCGCATCCACGACGAGAAGCACGGCGTCGACGTCGTCGAACGACGCATCTACGGTTTGCTGCATCCGCTTGGTGAGCGCGTCCATCGGCCGTTGAAACCCCGGAAGATCGACGAGCGCGAGCTGGAAGTCGACGCCGTTCGCGATGCCGAAGAGACGCCGGCGCGTCGTGTTCGGAACCTTCGACGTGATTGCGATCTTCTCGCCGCAGAGCGCGTTGACGAGCGTGGACTTGCCGACATTCGGGCGCCCTGCGACGGCAACGAACCCCGACTTCACGAGAGGTTCGAGCTGTCGAACGACTCCGGCAGGAGCTCGTCCGGGGTCATCGTCACGATGCGGCCGCCGTTGCGGAAGATCACGCGGTCGACACCCATCTCGCGTGCCATTTGCCTGCAGCCGCCGCACGGCGAGGCGGTAATCGCGGCTGCGACGAAGTCCCCGGGTCTGTATCCCTCGGCGATCGCGCGCGCAAACGCCGCAGGCTCCGCGCACACGCCGAGCGGGTAGGCAGCGTTCTCGACGTTCACGCCCTCGATGATGCGACCGTCTCGCGTGAGCACGGCGCAACCAACCTGGAAGTTCGAGTACGGCGCATACGCGCGCGCGGCGGCAGCGTCGGCAGCCGCGAGGAGCTCGGTGTCCGAGGGCACGCTCACCCGAAGGCCTGGAAGAGAAAGAGAGTGACGAGTGCGCCGAGCACCGCGCCGCTCGCCACCTCGGACGTTGAGTGCACACCGGTCTCCACGCGAGTTTGAGCCACGAGCAAAGCCATGATGAAGGTCACGGAGGAGATCAGGAAGCGGTGTGTGGAGTCGTCGAGGATCAGCGTCACTGCCATCCACCCCGCGAAAGCGACAGCCGCGTGGCCTGACGGCAGCCCGCCGCGAAGCGGCGTACCGCGTCCGGTGTAGGCCTTCACAGCGATGACGATGATGACCGTAACGGTGAACGCAACGAGCGTCAGCTCCGCCGGCGCATCGGAGAGCCGGGTGAGGAAGCGTGAGCTCCGCGTGGCCACTTCGCCCGAGAAGACGAGATACCCGACCGCGACGGCGTTGAGAGAGGCAACGAGGACTGCGCCCGCGGCGATGTCCTTGGCGATCTTCGCCAGCGGATCGAACGACGTCGAGGCGACGTCCACTGCAGCCTCGACCGCTGTGTTCACGAGCTCGGCCACGAGCACGAACGTGATCGCGAGCAGCAGGACTGCCAGCTCGAGCTTGGTAGCGCCGAACCCGACCGCTGCCACGAGGACGACGACAGCCACGGCGAAGTGGATCCAGAGGTTCCTCTGGGTCCGCACCGCGTGCACGATCCCCTCGGTCGCGTGATTGAAGCTCTGGAAGAGCGAGGGGCTGCGATGCCTCGTCATCGCGTCGCGTACTCCTGCTCTCGCGCTTCCATCTTCGCTCCGTGGTCGTAGCCGAGCAGATGCAGAAGACCGTGGACGAGCGGGCCGCGCCACTCGGAGCCGACGACCTCGGGGCACAGGACGACGTCGCCGAGCGCCCGCGGCGCGCCCTCCGGAAGCGCGTCGCGGCCGTCGAGCGGGAAGGAGAGGACGTCCGTCACCTCGTCGATACCAAGATGCTCGCTCTTCAGCGCTCGAATCTCGTCCGACCCGACAAATCCGATCCCGAGCTCCCCGTCGTCGATGCCTTCCGCCGCGAGCACGAGTCGTGCAAGATCGGCCGCGGCGCGCTCATCTGCGGGCATCCCGCTTCGGTTCGACGTCTCGACGACGATCACCGGCGACGGGCGGTGCCAGTCTCCTCGGCGTGGCGCTTGTACGCCTCGACGATTCGCTGCACGAGCTTGTGCCGTACGACGTCATCGTTTCCGAACTCGACGAACGCGATCGCATCGATTCCGGCGAGGATCTCCCGCACCTGGATAAGGCCTGACGCCTGCTCATGCGGAAGGTCGACCTGGGTGACATCGCCCGTGACGACCATCCTCGAGCCGAATCCGAGTCGGGTCAGGAACATCTGCATCTGCTCAGGCGTGGTGTTCTGTGCCTCGTCGAGCACGATGAACGAGTCGTTCAGCGTGCGCCCCCGCATGAACGCGAGCGGTGCAACCTCGATCGTCCCGCGTTCCATGTAGCCGGCGAGACGCTCCGCGTCGAGCATGTCGTAGAGAGCGTCGTACAGAGGTCGCAGGTACGGATCGACCTTCGCGAGTATGTCGCCCGGAAGGAAACCAAGCCGCTCGCCCGCCTCAACGGCCGGACGGGTGAGGATCACGCGTCCGACGCTGCCCTCGGAGAGCGCGGATACTGCGAGAGCCATCGCGAGGTACGTCTTGCCTGTTCCGGCCGGACCGATCCCAAACGTGACGGTTTCCGCCCGGATCGCGTCGACATAGCGCTTCTGGTTCACCGTCTTGGGCGTGATGTTCTTGCCCCGGTGGCGCCAGACGACATCGCCGAGGATGTCGCGCAGGTCGTCGGCCTGATCGATGGCGTTGAGCATCGCTCCAACAGTGTCCGGGCCGATCTGATGACCCCCCTCGACGAGCTCGACGAGTTCGTCGAGAACGGCGCGTGCGGCGGTAACGCGTTCGTCGTCGCCGCCGAGCGTCAGCCGGTTCCCTCGGAGCGCGATCGTGCAGTCGAGCCGTTCGCGCAGCGCATCGAGGACGCCGTCCTCGATGCCGGCGAGCTCTGCAGCCACTTCGTTCGAGACATCGAGCACCTGTTGCATCAGGCGCAGTGTAGGCAGGCGATCAGGCGTGCCTGACGCCGCAGGGGCGGCGCTCGCAAGCGAGCCAAGGGCTCGCCGCGCAGGACAGTACAACGAGTACGGACAAGCGGCGCGCCCGCCTGATCGCGCCGCGAGCGTCGTCAGCCGGTCGCGGAGGCCCGCTCCGCGGGCCGGGAGCGGCCGGCGGCCTGCGCGGTCAGGCGAGTTTCTCTTTGACGAGCTGGCTCACAGTTGAGCCGTCCGCACGCCCCGAGACCTGATGCATGACACCCGCCATGACCCGTCCCATGTCGCGGATGTTGGTGGCGCCGACTTCGGAGATGACGTCGTCGATGATCTCCTCGATCTCCTCCTCGGAGAGCGGCTCGGGCATGAACTCCTCGAGGATCTCGAGCTCGTACTCCTCGTCTTCGGCCTGCTCCTCGCGACCGCCCGCGCGGAACGCCTCGGCCGCCTCGAGCCGACGCTTGCGCTCGCGCTGGAGTACCTGGAGCTCCTCGTCGTCCGAGAGCGGGCGCTGGAGCTCCTTCTGCGCACCCTGCAGCGAATTGAGAACGAGGCTGAGCGCATCGCGGCGATCCTCGTCGCGCGCGAGACGTGCAGCCTTGAGCTCGTCTTCGATCCGGATGATCAGGCTCACGCCGTCGCCTCCAAGGCGCGAGCGATTCGCTCCCTGTCAGGCCGCCCCCCGAGGACATGCCAGTGGAGGTGAAAGATGGTCTGCCCCGCGCCGGCTCCGACGTTCACGAGCACACGGTAGTCGTCAAGACCGGCGACTTCAGCGGTCTCTGACACGAATCGGAGCATTCGCGCAGCCTCGTCGTCCGGGAAGGCCGCGACCTCCTTGAACGTGTCGATGTGCCGTTGCGGGAGCACGAGCAGGTGCGTCTCGGAGATCGGGTTGATGTCACGAATCGCCACGAAGCCGTCGGCGCTGTGCACGTGATCGCCCTCGGCGACCAGCCTGCAGAAGAGGCAATCCTCACGCGGCGACGGCAAGGATGCCCTCCTCCGAGAGCGCGATGGCGCGGGCGTCCACGAGCTGTCCCACTTCGGCGTCGAGGAGCCAGGGTGTGTAGTCATCACCGTAGCCTCGGCCGGGCCGATCGACGAGAACGCGATCGGTAGTCCCCACCTTCGACCTCCACCGCCGGCGGCAAAGCTCGTCCGAGAGTGCACGCAGCCGAGCGCTCCGCTCCTTCTTCACGCGAGCCGGGACGGAGTCCGCCTCGGCCGTTTGGGTTCCGGGACGCGGCGAGTACGGGAACACGTGGACCTTCGTGATGCCGGACCGCTCCACGAGTTCCAGCGTATGGCCGAATGCGTACTCGTCCTCCCCGGGGAAGCCGACGATGACGTCGGCGGTGAGGTTGAACTCTCTGAGCGGCTCGAGCTTCGCGAGGTACTGCGCGGCCGTATAGCGGCGACCCATCGCGCGAAGGACCTCGTCATCCCCGGATTGCAGCGGAACGTGGAGATGGAGTGACGCCGTCCGTGTCTCGCGGAGGGCGCTGACGAGCTCGTCCGTTAGGTGATTCACCTCAATCGACGAGAGTCGAAGACGCTCGACCCCGGGAACGGCACCCGCCTCGCGAATGAGGCGCGGGAGCGTGAATCCCGCCTCGCGGTCGCGGAAGCATCCGAGATTGACGCCGGTCAGGACGATTTCTCGATGTCCCTGATCGGCGCGTCGCGCAATCTCGCGGAGGACATCGTCCGCACGGCGGCTCCGCGTGCCGCCGCGCACGAGCGGGATCACGCAGAAAGCGCACGCGAACGAGCAGCCGTCCTGAATCTTCACGAAAGCGCGCGTCCGCTCCAGGCGCGCGTCGGCCTGCACGCACGCGATCGCCCCCACATCGCCGGCGATCGCCGCCGGCGTCTCCTCGCTTGAGCGTCGGACGACACTCACGTTCTCGGGCATACCGCCGAACGCGCCTTCGAGGCGCGCGCCGCAGCCGGTCGCGTAGACCCGACCATGGGATCGGGCAGCGCGCGAGATGGCCTGCCGGGACTTCGAGACCGCTTCGTTCGTCACACAACAGGTATTGACGACTGCGATATCGGGTGTGTTTGGAGTCTCGACCTCGACGTGGCCGTCCAAGAGCAGCTGCTCGCGCACGGCTTGGGAATCCGTGTAGGAAACCTTGCAGCCCAGGAAGCGAACGGAGAAAGTCGCCATCGAGGTGTCAAGCTTAGTGCGCTTTACCCCTTGCCTACAGTCGCGGCCCCGATCTCGCGGTCGTCTCGGTGCCTTTGTGACAAATTGTCACTTGAGATCGATTCTCTCGACAACCCGCTTCGGAGCCGGGAGCCCGCCACGCGACGCCTACTTGTGACAAGTTGTCACAAGGCGTTAGTGGGGCTCGTCCGTAGCAACGAAAACGCGGGCGGCCCAGCCTTCGAGCTCGAGAGCGCGCACCACCGTCCACCCGTTCGCACGAGGTCGTTCGCCGGCAAGGTAGCCGGCGGTGACAACTGTGCGAGCCGGCCGGCGCGCGAGCAGAGACTCGACCACTGCGAGCTCGATGTTGGCAACGATGACGTCAGCGGCGGGCACGGCGTCGCGCAGGACGTCCAGCTCGTGCACGTCGACGGACGCGCCGTTTCGGCGTGCGGTTTCTCGAGCGACCTCGACGGCGACGGGATCGGCGTCCACCGCGATGACCGGACTGAACCCGAGACGCACCGCAGCGACTGCGATCACACCCGAGCCGCAGCCGGCATCGAGCAGGGCTCCGCGCTCGAGTCCTGAGAGCAGCTCGATACACATGCGTGTCGTCGGATGCGCGCCCGTCCCGAACGCGCGGCCGGGATCGACGACGACCACTTGCTCGCCGCTCGGTGCCGGCTCCCAGGGCGGGCCGATCCAGAGCCCGCCGACACGCACGGGCCGGTGGAAGTCGCGCCAGCGATCCGCCCAGCCATCGTCGACCGAGCGTGCGAAGACCCCAGCGAATACCTCGCGAATCCTCTCCTCGCCGGCACTGTCGGTATACGCGGCGAGCTCGATCCAGCCGGGGCCGTCGACCTCTTCGAATCCGTCGGGGACGAGCTCGAGCATGCGTGCGCGGGCGATCTCCTCCTCGCCATCCGGCACCCTGATCGCTACGCGGCGGACCTCGTCGCTCAGCGAAGGGCGCTCTTGAGGCGGTGGAAGAACCCTTCGTCCTCGTCGTCCGGCGACGCGTACGCGTCCGGCCCCACCTTGGCGTCGACGTCCTCGAGAAGCCTCCGCTGCTCGTCTGTCAGATGCGTCGGTACGGCGACGTCGAGCCTGACGTACAGGTCACCTCGGCGTGACCCCCGAAGCGACGGCATGCCCTGCCCCTTGACTGCGCGAACCTCGCCTGGCTGAGCACCGGCACGAATGTCGAGGTCGACGTCGCCCGCGGGAGTCGTGACCTTCGTCGTGGTTCCGAGCGCGGCGTCGGTCATCGTCAGCCGTACAGCGGTGTGCAGATCGTCGCCGTCCCGCACGAATCGCGCGTCGGGTCGGACGCGCACGACGACGAACGCGTTGCCACGATCGGTGCTCCGGAAACCGGCGTGGCCCTCTCCTCGGACGCGAATCTGCTGCCCGTCGTGGATCCCTCTAGGGACATCGACGTCGAGCTTGCGGCCGAGGACAACACGTCCGTCACCACGACACTGACTACACGGCTGTTCGAGGACTTCGCCGACGCCGCCGCAGTCCGAACACGCGCGCTGTTGGACGAACTGGCCAAAGATGTTCTGCGAGACGCTCCGCACGACACCGGCGCCCGAGCAGGTTCGACAGGTGCTCGCCCCCGTTCCCGGCTCGGCTCCGCTTGCCGCACAGCGATCGCACGGCAACGCAACTTCGAGCGGCACCGAGACGCCCAGCCCGGTGAACGCATCCTCGAGGTCTATCTCCACCACGGCCTGAAGATCACCGCCGCGCTGCGACCGCTGTCTCGAACTTCCGGTTCCGCCCAGGAGGTCGTCGCCGAAGAACGCCGCGAACACGTCGGTGAGATTTCCGAAGTCGGCGTACATCGGCTCGAACCCACCGTTCTTCAGACCTGCTTTCCCGAAGCGGTCGTAAGTCGCTCGGCGCTCGGAGTCGGAGAGCACCTCGTACGCCTCGACGACCTCCTTGAAGCGCGCGTCCGCGTCGGGGGCGGTCGAGACGTCGGGATGGAGCTCGCGTGCGAGCGCACGAAACGCACTCTTGATGTCGGCGTCGCTGGCGTCGCGAGAGACTCCCAGAAGTTCGTAGTACTCGCTCTCAGTCGTGGCCATGGCGCTTTCTAGTCCTCTTCGTAGACGTCCTCGACGAAGCGTGAAAGCTCGAACGCCGCCGCCCGCACGATCCGAATCGCCTTCTCGTAGTCCATCCGCAGGGGGCCGACAAGGCCGACGGCACCGAGCGGCGTCGACCGAATCCCGTAGGTGGCGCCGACGAGGGACACGGAGTGATGCTGGCCCCCACCAACTTCGGGTCCGACGTGAACGACCGGGCGTCGTGGCTCGAGGGCTTCGCTGACGAGCTCGAGCACCGCGGCACGGCGTTCGAGAAGCTCGAGGAGACGCATCGTCGCTTCTACCTCCTCGACGCGCGCCTCTCCAAGAAGACTCGCGGTCCCGCCGACGAACACCTGAGGGCCTTCCTCGGAACCGACCTCGAGCAACGTCTGACCGATGAGCTCGAGGAATGCGCGCTCTCGCGGAGCGAGCTCGGGCGCCTCGAGGCGTCGCCGAACCGAGCTCGAGCCCAACCTGCTGCCGACGAGCTGATCCTCGAGGTATTCCGAGGCCCAGGCGACAAGACCAGGGTCGACCGGCTCCTCGAGCCGGAAGTGCCGCTTGGTCACACCGCCCGTCGACGTGATCACCACCACCATCAGGCTCGTCGGCTGAAGCGCGAGGACCTCGATATGACGGATCGACGCCGTCTCGAGCGACGGCGCGGAGACGAGCGCCAGAAGTCGAGTGGTGCGCGACAGCATCTCGGTCGTCGTGCGCAGGGCGCCCTCGATCTCGTCACGCATGGTTCGAAGGTCGACGCCGAGAGCGTCAGGGCGCCCTTCCACGGCGTCCACGAGCTCCTCGGCGTACAGGCGGTAGCCGCTCTCGGTCGGCGTTCGGCCGGCGGAGGTATGTGGATGCGTGAGCAGGCCGAGCATCTCGAGCTCCGCGAGCTCGCCGCGGACGGTCGACGAGGAGACCCGTAGGCCCGCGCGTTCGACGAGCACCTTCGACCCGACCGGCTGGCCGGTTGCCACGTGCTCCTCGATGACACGGCGAAGGATCTCGCGCTTGCGTGGCGTGAGTTGCATCCTGCTTCCGATGGTAGCCGGGGATCCCGCCGATTCACGTTTCGCTCGAGCCTCTTCCAATTCCGAGCGGAAGGGCCGATACTGGTGATGGGGAAAGAAAGGGGCGGGTCACGCTGCGGCAGATCCGTGGTGATCAGGGTGTCGTAACGCTCGGCAGTGCGGGAAGCACCGCACACGCCGGTCGGGGTCGCTCGCGCGAGCGCGGCCAGGTGGTGGTGCTGTTCGCGCTGATGCTTCCCGTGTTTCTCGGGCTCGGTGCGATCGTCATCACGCTCGGTAACTGGTTCGTGCATGCGAAACACCTCCAGACGAAGGCGGATGCCGCCGTATTCGCCGGCGGCACCGCGTGGGGCTTTCCATGCGGGGCCGACGTCGACCTGAGGATCGAGAATCAGGCTCGCACGTACGTCGGCCCGCACACGAAGGCGGACGGCGCGCCGTACGTCGGTACGACGTTCAACCCACAGGTCGGGGGAGTCGGCGAGTCGAAGATCCACGTCATTCTCAACGGGAGCGCGTGGTACGACGACGACTCGAACCCGTTCCCACTCGAGAAGAACAGCCCCGCTAGCGCTTCGATCTGCGAGACGAAGGTCCTCGATGTGAAGGCGACCGAGGACAACTCGTTCCCGCTCTTCAGCGTGCTCCCGTTCTTCCCGGACATCAAGCGGAAGGCGCGCGTCCAGATCGAGGAGATCGACGGTCTCACCGGCCTCCTACCGGTTGCGGTGAGGCTTCCTCAGCCACTGAGCGCCGCAGCCGTCTTCTACGACGAGGCGAACGGCAACATCCTCGATGTCGAGTACTTCCGGCAGGTCTGTTCGCTGGCGACTCCCAGCTGCCTCTTCGGCGTCCCGCCCGGCTTGGGGCAGTGGACGACCGAGCCTGCCGTCGGCGATACGAGCAGCTCATGGGCGAGCTTCAACGTCGACGAGACGACCGGGGTCGTGGTCGCGACGAGCTTCCGCCCAGCTTGCGGAGCGGGCACACCGCCTGCAGGGCCGCCTTGCCTGGAAGACTCCGGGTGGACTGGGCAGCCGGTGGACACGTTCTGCCGCCAGGCGACCGGCGCGGTCCAGTGCTACGACGCGGACGGAAGCGGAACGACGCAGACGGTTCGCTCGGGTGTCCACTTCATCCGTGGCTACGGGAGCGCCGACACGGGAACCGGGCCGCCCCAGCTCAGGACGGCCTACCTCGACAGTCAGTCCCTCGCCTGCGGCGCGTACTTCAACTCCTTGCCGAGCTCGTGCACCGTGCGCTTGAACGTGAAGGTCGACCTGGGCGCGCTCCTCGGGGACTATCCCCCACCTGCAGGGAACACCGGCCCCCTGAAGGCGTCGGACGTCCAGGTGCGGTACCGGCTCGTCCGCGCTGACGGTACCTCGTCCTGCAACTACACGGTCCAGTGCGACTTGCTGCCGAACAGTCCCGACGCGACGAACGTCGTCACGTTCTCGACGACCGGCGGAGGAACGTCGCCGCACCTCCCCATCACCGCGAGCTCTCGGGGCAACGCGGTGGCACTCGAGATCAGGATCAGGAACGCGGTCAACGCGAGCGATCCGGACTGCAGTGGGGACTACAACGATAACTGCCGTTGGTTCCGGACGGCGAGCAGCATCTCGGAGAGCGTGCCGCCGACGGATGCACAGATCCTGGCCGCCCCGATCCAGCGGTCGTTCATGGGCGACATCGACCGCACGGGTCCTCTCGAATGGCTGAGGATGACCGTCGACCAGGACTGCAACGTGGCGACGCTCACGGACAGGATCGTCGGCACCGACCTCATACTGGGTGTCGACGCCGCGAGTCAGCCCGCGGGAGCGCAGCGATGCTATGTCGCCGAGATGGGCCTTTCCGGCGGGCTCGCCCGGGACCAGGACGAACCGCCGATCGCCCTCAACGTCGGGACCGGCTCGAGCCAACGCGCCGTGATCGACTGCGACCCGAACATTGCGAACCTGAAGTCGGAGATCGTCACCGGGTGCCAGTGGCCCTCGTACGCAGCGAACAAGTTCGACACGACGCCGCTCTGCCCGGGAACGGCCGGGTTTTTCGACGTTCCGAAGCCGGAGCCGTTCGACAACTGGCCTTCGTTCCGCTGCGTGCTGACGCAGACGACGGCGAACCCGCAGCAGATCATCCAGGGCTTCAACCTGCGGCTCTTCGGCGTCTCCAACAACCCTAACTGCCCGGGCGACGCCGACGAGTACGTAAAAGGGCGCAACTACTGGCACCGCGACAACAACGTCTACGACGAGGAGACGTTCGCCTGGGACGGAACCGGAATTCCTTCGGGCCAACCCAAGGGAAACACGATCAGCGACGTGGACCCACGCCTCGTCACGCTCTTCTTCACGACATACGACTCCTTCACGTCGCCCGGGAACGACGTCTTCGCTGTCGTCGGGTTCGGTAACTTCTACGTCACCGGCTACGGCACGACTCAGAACGGCGGCTGGCAGGGCGGAGGGCCCGATGACCCGTGCGACTTCGGGAACGACGGCGACCTGTACAACGGCAACGGCAACGAGCCTCCGCCGGACCTCGACTACTCGCGCAATACGACGTGGGTCTGGGGCCACTTCCTGAAAGACGTCACGCCGTCGCCGTTCACGACCGGCGGATCGGGCGTCCTCTGCAACCCCGAAGCGAGCTTCCAGCCGTGCGTCGCCGTGCTCGTCGAGTGACGAGCCCTCGCGCTCGTTCAGGCTGACCCGAGCGTCATCAGGTCGGCGGTCACGCCGCCGCCGAGAAAGCGGCCGCGACGGGTGAGCCGGATCTCCTCGCCCCGCCCGTTCGTGCTCAGGTCGACCAAACCACGGGCGGCGAGACGAATGAGGGCGCTGTGGTCGAGCGCGCGATCGACCTCGGCGAGCGCGAGCGGCTCGTCGAGCCGGAGACCGAGCATGAGTTTCTCGCGCTCGTGGGTCTCGCGATCGATGATCTCGAGCTCCGAAGGCGGCTTCGCGCCACGTGCCAAGGCAGCGAGGTAACGAGCCAGGCTGGGGGCATTCCGGCGACGCTCGCCTGAGATCGTCGAGACCGCACCCATTCCAACGCCGAGGTAGTCACGCCCGCGCCAGTAGCCCAGGTTGTGCCGTGCCCGGAGATCGCGCCCGCCGGCCTTTGCGCCCGAGAGGCAGAAGTTTGCCGTCTCGTACCAGCGGTACCCGGCGCTCGACAGCGTGTCGACGACCTGCTCGAAGTAGCCCTCCATCGCCTCCGCCTGTCGCTCGAGCTCGTCGCCGTGGGCGTGCGTGAACCGCGTTCCCGGTTTTGCTTCGAGCTCGTAGCAGGAGAGGTGCTCGGGCTCGAGCGCCAGAGCCTCCGCGAGATCGCGATCGAGGTCGAACGGGCTCTGGCCAGGGACGCCGTAGATGAGATCGAGCGAGAGGTTGTCGAAGCCCGCCTCTCGCAAGACAGACACGGCCCGGCGAACGTCGTCAGGAGCAGCGCGACGCTCGAGCACTGCGAGCAAGTGCGGCTGGAAGCTCTGGGCCCCGAGGGAGACGCGGTTCACACCGTGGTTGGGCAGGAGACGCGCGAGGTCGGACGTCACGGTTTCGGGATTCGCTTCGACCGTGAGCTCCTCCGCAGCGGGTAGCCCGTCGAGGAGCCGCGCGAGCTCGGTTGCGTCGGTGAACGTCGGTGTCCCACCGCCGAGGAAGACGGTCTCGAGACCGTCGGCGAGGACGTCGCCTTCGAGCTCGAGCTCGGTCAGCAGGGCATCGACGTAGGAGCCGTGTTCCTCGCCGCGGCCGACCACGGTGACGAAGTCGCAGTACCCACAGCGG
The DNA here is from genome assembly GCA_038910715.1 of Gaiellaceae bacterium. Classification (GTDB taxonomy): domain Bacteria; phylum Actinomycetota; class Thermoleophilia; order Gaiellales; family Gaiellaceae; genus GMQP-bins7. The sequence continues at coordinate 68,227 of JBCKBY010000001.1, read as the reverse complement.
TGCGCGCAGAACGGGAGATGGACGTAGAGGTGTCGTACGTGACCCACGGTTACTTCTTCCGATCCGAGTCGAGGTTCAAGACGGCGAGGAAGGCCTCCTGCGGGACCTCGACTCCGCCGACCTGCTTCATCCGCTTCTTTCCCTTCTTCTGCTTCTCGAGCAGCTTCCGCTTGCGCGAGATGTCGCCGCCGTAGCACTTCGCGAGCACGTCCTTGCGCCGAGCCTTGATCGTCTCGCGCGCGATAACGCGCGAGCCAATGGCCGCCTGAACGGGGACGTCGAACATCTGTCGCGGGATCTCCTTCCTCAACCGTTCGACGAGCTGCCGCCCCCGGTCGTAGGCGAAGTCGCGATGGATGATCAAGGAGAGCGCGTCGACCTGTTCACCCCCGACGAGAATGTCGACCCGCGCCAGATCGCCGGGCCGGAAACCCGCGAGGTCGTAGTCGAAGCTCGCGTATCCGCGCGTCCGCGACTTCAGCTGGTCGTAGAAGTCGAAGACGATCTCGCCGAGAGGGAGCTCGTACGAGAGGAGCACGCGCTCCTCGCTCAGATATTCGAGATGGTCGAAGCTCCCGCGCCGCTCGTTGGCGAGCTCCATGACCGCTCCGACGTAGTCCTTCGGGACGATGACCGACGCCTTGACGTACGGCTCTTCGACCTCGTCGAGCTCGCGTGGCATCTCCGCCGGGTTGTGCACCTCGACGATCTCGCCGGTCCGCGTCATGGCCCGATACGCAACGGTCGGCGCTGTGATCAGGAGGTCGAGGTCGAACTCGCGCTCGAGGCGCTCGCGCACGATCTCCATGTGCAGGAGCCCCAGGAACCCGCAGCGGAAGCCGAAGCCAAGCGCCTGGGAGGTCTCGGGCTCGTACGAAAGCGACCCGTCGTTGAGCTTGAGCCGCTCGAGTGCGTCTCGGAGCTCGGGGTAGTCGTCGGAGTCGGTCGGGAAGATTCCGGCGAAGACCATCGGCTTGACGTCCTGGTAGCCCGGAAGCGCCTGTTCGGCCGGACGGCGGCGCGACGTGAGCGTGTCTCCGACCCGGAGGCTCGAGACGTCCTTCAGCCCCGTGATCACGTAGCCGACCTCGCCGGCTCCGAGCGAATCCACCGGCTCTCGTGCGGGCGACAACACGCCGAGCTCTTCGGCCTCGAACGCTGTTCCTTGCGCCATCGCTCGGAGCGGCTCCCGCGTTTCGAAGCGACCGTCGACGACTCGCACGAACGCGACGACGCCGCGGTACTGGTCGTACGACGAGTCGAAGATGAGCGCGCGCGCAGGCGCGTCGGCATCGCCGGTCGGTGCCGGAATCCGCTCGATGATGGCGTCGAGGACCGCTGGCACGCCCTCGCCCGTCTTCGCCGAGATCCGAAGGACACGATCGGGAGACTCGCCGAGTAGCTCACCGAGCTCTTTCGAGGAGCCGTCCGGATCGGCTTGCGGAAGATCGATCTTGTTGACGGCGGGGACGATCTCGAGCAGCCCGTCGATCGCGAGGTACGCGTTGGCGAGGGTCTGGGCCTCGATCCCCTGGGCCGCATCGACGAGGAGCAGTGCTCCTTCGCACGCCTGCAGCGAGCGCGACACCTCGTAGGTGAAGTCGACGTGACCGGGCGTGTCGATCAGGTTGAGTTCATGCCCACGCCAGCGCACGCGCACGGCCTGCGCCTTGATGGTGATGCCGCGCTCGCGCTCGAGCTCCATCGTGTCGAGCACCTGCTCGCGCATCTCACGCTGCGTGAGCGCACCGGTCAGCTCGAGGATGCGATCCGCGAGTGTCGACTTGCCATGGTCGATGTGCGCGATGATCGCGAAGTTGCGAATACGGCCTTGCTCCATAGGAATCAGCGCTGGTCGGAGGGCTCGGAGCGCTGGGCTCGCAACAGTAGCAGCGCCTCGAGCTCGCGAAGCCCGAGCGCTCGGCCGGCGCCCAGGTAGACGAGCCCGCCGGCGGCAAAGCCTGCTCCGAGAGAGACGAGCTGGGCGATGAGGGACTCCCCTAGCCAGGCATCGAGCCCGTACCAGACCCCGAACGCAGCCGCGGCCGCGAGCACCGCGGCGAACGCGACGCGAGCCACCACGCCGAGAGTCCTGCCGACGTGCTCGAGCCCGATGCGCCGGCGCATCATCACAAGAAGGACGGTCGCGGCCACAACGTTGACGGTCGACGTCGCAAGCGGAATCCCCCAGATTCCGAGTCGATAGAAGATCGTGTCGAAGATGGCGTTGAGCGCGACCGCACCGAGGGCGATGGCGGTCGGCGTCCAGTTCGTCTGCACGGCGTAGAAGCTGCGGTTGAGGATCAGCATCCAGCCGTTGAAGACGAGACCGATCGAGAACGCCTGCAGGCACTGGGCGACGAGCACGGTGTTCTCGGCGGTGAACTCGCCGCGCTGGTAGACGAGCCGGACGATCGGCTCGGCGAGCACGATCGAGAGCAAGCCTGCTGGGACGAGGAGAAAGGCGATCTGGCGCAACCCCCCGTCGAGCGCGCGCCGCAGGCCTGCCGTGTCCCCTCTCGCAGCCATGCGCGCGAGCATCGGGAAGAGAACCGTCGTGACTGCGACGGCGAAGATGCCCTGCGGGAGCATGTAGAGCCGGAACGCCTTGTCGATCGCAGCCGGCGCGAGCTCGGGATCGAGGAGCCGCGACGCGAACAGCGTGTCGACGAGGAAGTTCACGTTCACCAGGCCGATCGTGAGAGTCACCGGGAGCATCAGCCCGAGCACTCGACGCACCGCGGGATCGCGCCAGTCGATGACCATCGTGAGGCTGCCGTCGAGCCGTCGCAGCCACGGGATGGGCAGCAGCAGCTGAACGAGAGTCCCGAGGACCACCACTGCGGCGTAGAGGTAGAGCTGGCCGCTCTCGTCGTCGATCCGGGGGACGCCGATGACGAGCCCGAGGATGATCACCAGGTTCCACGCGACCGGAGCGAGCGCCGGAAGCGCGAAGTGGTGGTACGTGTTCAGGATCCCGACGACGATCCCGGAGAGCCCGAGGAGGACGACGATCGGGAAGAGGACACGTGAGAGGCCGACCGCGAGGTCGAAGTCCCCGCCGGGATCGCCGAACGGCCGCATCAGAAGCGGCGCGAGCAGGATGAAGAGCGCAGTGACGCCGCCGAGGACGAGGAGCGTCAGCCAGAAGAGAGTCGACGCCACGCGCCACGCCCGCCTCTTCTCGCCGCGCTCGAGCAGCTCGCTGAAGACCGGAACGAACGCGCCCGAGAGCGCCGCATCGGCAACGAGCGCGCGCACGAGGTTCGGGATCTGAATCGCGACGGTGAACGCGTTGATGAGCCCCGAGACTCCGAAGTAGTACGCGCTGACCATCTCGCGCATGAGGCCGAGAACCCTCGAGATGGCTGTGGCGAGCGAGAAGACCGCAGTCGAGCGAGCGATCCGCCGGTTGTGGCCGTGCTCTGTCGCGCCGGTGGGAGTTGAGGTGTCGGGAGGCTCGGTCACGTTGTCAGCCGAGGGCGTTGTCGAGCAGCATCATCACTGCGAAGCCTGCGACCACACCTGCCGTGGCTTCGCGCTCGTTACCCCGACCGTGGCTCTCCGGGATGATCTCGTCGACGACAACGTAGACCATCGCGCCGGCGGCGAAGGCGAGGGCGACGGGCAGCGCGGCGGCGACGGTCCCGGCAACGCCATAACCGAGGAGCGCAGCCGGTGGCTCGACGAGCCCGGTCGCTGCGGCAAAGCCGATCGCCATTCGCCTAGTCGCGCCAGCAGCCAGGACTGGTGCAGCTGCGGCAAACCCCTCGGGGATGTTCTGCAAGCCGATTGCGACGGCAATCGGGATTCCGAGCTCGGGCCCTCCGGCCGCGAAGGCAACGCCGACCGCGAGCCCCTCGGGCAGATTGTGGATCGTGAGCGCCCCGAGCATGAGCGCCGCGCGGTGCGTCTCTCCGCGCGGCGGGCGCTCGACGAAGCGCGCGTGGATGTGTGGGATGTAGAGGTCGAGCAGAGCGAGCACCGCCGCGCCCACGAGGAACCCGAGGACGACCTCGCTGACCGCACCTTCGTCGAGAGCAGGCACGAGCAGACTGAAGACGGACGCTGCGAGCATGATCCCGGCGGTAGCGCCGAGCAAGGTGTCGAGAAGCCGATCACCCGGCCTCCTGATGACGAGCAGCCCCAACCCACCTACGCCGGTCGCAAGCCCGGGAACGACGAGCCAGAAGAAAGTCGAGTCCATTCTGCGCACCGATTCTCCCAGCAGGTCCTGCTACCATCGCCCGGCCCGCAGCTGCGGGCATTTTCTCGAATGGCGAATATCCAGCAACAGAAAAAGCGCGTCCGCATCCAGGCGAGGCAGCGCCTCGAGAACCTTCGCTACCGCTCGACGATCAAGACGCTCACGAAGCGACTCGAGACGGCGGCTGCCGAAGGTGACGCCGATCTCATCGCGAGCGAGCATCGTGACCTCGTCCGTACGATCGACCGAGCGACGACACGCGGCGCTCTGCATCGCAACACGGCCGCGCGAAAGAAGTCGCAGGCCGCGAGAACCGCCGCCGGCGCCGCCTCCTAGCGCGACTTACGAGGTGCGCGCGGCTCCCGGCCGGCGCGTGAGATCGACGAGCGCCCGCTGGACTTCGAGATCCGCAGCGAGGCGGCTCTGACCCTTGAGCGCTCCGTCGAGCGCCGCGAGGCGCACGACGGCATCGTGCAGCTCTTCGGCCGAAAATCCTTCGGCCTGTTCGGACAGCTTCTGGGCGCGAAACGGGTGCATACCGAGCTCCGCAGCCGCCTCCTTCGAGCCGACGCCCCGCCGGGCGAAACGCTTCAGCGTTGAGAGGCGGGTGATGTGGCCCGTCATCGCTCCTGCCATGCGAGCGGCAGCGGCGTCACGACGCGGCCGATCGTCCTTCTCGAAGAACTCCTCGCTGAGGGCAATCACCGATGGGCCGTCCCTGATGCCCAGCGCATCGGTTAGAACGTAGAGCGGCTCGCCCCCGTTTGGGGCTGCAAGGGCGAGGACCTCGCGTTCGCCAATCGGTTCGCCCGCCGCCCAGGTCGTGAGCTTGTCGACCTCCGAAGCCAGGGCTAGCGGATCGTCGCCGACGAGCTGCACGAGCGCTGCGGAGGCCTCGGGGTCCGCCTGCACCCCTCGCTGCCGGAACTGCTCGGTGACCCAGCTCTGCAGGCCCTTCTTCGCAACGGCGAACTCCAGAATCTGACCTGCCTTCGCACACGCCTTCCAGAGCGCCGTCGTCTTCTTGACGTCCTCGCCAACGAGAGCGAGCACGGTTCCGGGCGCAGGGTTCACTAGATACGCGCCCACTGCCTCCACATCAGCAGCTCTCCAACCGCCCTTGCGCCGCTGGTCCGAGTCTCGGCGGCCGTCGACGTCCTCGACGACGACCAGCCTCGAGTCACCGAAGAGGCTCCCGGCGTTGCAGAGCGCGACGGCGTCCTCGCCGGACGTGTCCAGAGCGCTGACGACATCGATCGCCTCCGCGACGAAGTGTCTGCGCAGCCGCGCGAGCGCCGTCTCGATCTTCGGACGGTCGCTGCCCGTCAGCAGGTAGACAGGCTTGTCGGGGGCGTCCGCCAAGGCGCCTCTACCCTAGCCTCTGGGCGCGACCGGAATCCGCTCGCGCGGATCCCGGTCGCGCGAACATCCCTGAAGGCGTCCGCTTCGCGGCCGCGGCGTTCGGTTTCACGTCAACGCCTAGCCGTGCGTACGGACCCGAAGCTGGCGCCCGTCGGATTCGACGACGACACGGCCGTCCTGGTCGGTTCGATAGACGGCGATCCCCGGGGACGCGGCAAGCGCCGCGAGGGTCTCCGCCCGTGGATGGCCGTAGTCGTTGTTCCGTCCGCACGAGATGACCGCGATCCGCGGCCGAAGTACGCGTAGCTCGTCGTCGAGGCCAGGATCTGCGGACCCGTGGTGGGCGACCTTGAGGATCTCGATCCCGCTGAGCGGCAGGCTGGCGGTGACCTCGGATTCGGCATCGGCGGTGAGCAGGACGTCCGTTTCGCCATACGTCGCAACGAGAACGAGAGCATTCAGGTTCGGATCCTCGGACGGGGCGCCGGGATCAGGCGGCCAGAGAGCGCGAAGGCGCAGTCCGCCGATTTTGAACTCCGACCCTGCCCGCACGACGCGGATCGGGACGCGCCGTTCACGCGCGGCCGCGACTGCTTCCTCCCGCTCGGGGCCGGTGGCCGCCAGCCCAGGGTCGAGGACGGCGCCGACACGAAGCTGTCGAATGACGTCTCCCGCTCCGCCGACATGATCGCGCTGGGGGTGGGTCAGCACGAGGGCCGAGAGCGAGCGGACACCCATGCGGGCCAACTGGCCGGCGACATCGGCCTCGGGCGGGCCCTGATCGACCAACACGCGCGCGCTCGGAGTCTCGAGGAGGACGGAGTCGCCCTGACCGACATCGAGGAACGTCACCCGCAGCCCGGTGGGCTGATCCCAGACGGGCGCGGGCCGGACCGCCCACCAGCCCGCGATCGCGACGACGACCACGCTACCGAGAGCCATTGCCGGCCGATGCCGTCCTATCAGTGGTGAAGCGTGGCGCACGGTCAGCCAGGAACCTGCGGCGCCCACCGCGAGAACGAGCGCCGTCGTCGTTCCGATCTGCGCCGACGGCAGCGACGCGACGAGTCGCGCGACGAGCTCGAGCCAAGCAGCCGCCCAACCCGCGAGCCACCCGAGCGCAGCCGCCACGCCGGGAGCGAACGGATCGACCGCACCGGCCAGGAGGCCGAGCCCGAGGACGAGCGGGACAGCAGGCTCCGCGAGCACGTTCGCCGGAACCGTGTACAGCGGAGCTTGTCCGAAGTGGACAAGGACGATCGGCGCCGTGACGACGCCGCAGACGACGGCGACACCAAGGACCTCGGCGAGCCTAGTCGGCAACGGATAGCCGCGCAGGCGATCTCGCACGCGCGGCACGGCGACGAAGATCCCCGCGACCGCGGCGAACGAAAGCTGGAACCCCGGCTCGAAGACGGAGGTCGGCGTCCACACGAGGAGTACGAGCGCGCCGAGTGCGAGGAAGTGCCAGCGATCCCGCGGCCGCGCAACCAGCCAGGCGAGCGACGCCAGCGCTCCCGCCACTCCCGCCCGAACTACGGACGGCTGCCAGCCGACCGCGAGCACATAGAGCCCAATCCCTCCCACCGTCGCGAGCTCACGCACGACCCGCGGGAGTCGCAGCAGCCAACCGAGCCCGTAGATACCGATTGCAAGGAACATGACGTTCTGTCCGGAGACGGCGAGCAAGTGGTACAGGCCAGAGGCGCGGAAGTCGTACCGGATCTCGTCCGAGAGCCCCTCGTCTTCGCCGAGGACCACGCCGAGCACGAGCCCACGACGCACCCCGCCGACACCGCGTTCGACCGCGCGCTCGACACGGTCCCGGAGGCGGTCTCCGACGCCGGCAATGCCCCCTCGAGTACCGATCTGCCGCCAGGTGCCACCCCGAAGGACCACGTGGACCCCCTGGCGCGCGAGCCAGGCCCGCTCGTCGAAGCCACCTTCGGGCGCGCGCGGCTCGCGGACGCGAACCACCGTCTCGAGGATGGCGCCCCGCGGCGGTGATCGGCCGACCGGGAGCAAGAGCAGAACCCGCTCCCGGACACGCAATTCGCCGAATCGTCTCACCTCCGCCTGCACGCGGACGGCCCAGGAAGTCGTTCGCGCGGGACCGACGACGACGAGCTCCGCAGGCACGGACTCGCCGATCTCGTGCGAAAGGGCGCTCGAGGCCATGGCGTCGAGCCGCAGCCCTCCCCACCACAACCCCACAACGACGAGAGCGCACCCGATTGCGATGACCCGCGCTCTGTCGGCGAGGAAGGCCACCGCCCCCAGCGCGAGGCATCCCGCAAGGGCGAGAGCTGGTCCGGGAAGCGACACCGTGTTGGAGGCCGCGAGCCCGGCGCACGCCGCGCCTACCAACATCGAGGGCCAGTGTTGCTCGACGACTCGCCTCACGGGGTCACGAGGTCGCGCAGCTGCTCGATCCGCGTGGGCCCGATACCGGGCACCGCGTCCAGATCGTCGACCGATCTGAACGGACCATGCTCGGCTCGGTAGTCGAGGATCTTCTGCGCGGTTATCGGCCCCACCCCGGGGAGCTCGTCGAGTTGGTCAGCCGTCGCCGAGGACAGGCTCAGCTTGGGCCCAAGCGCCCCGGCTGCGCCTTCCGTAGTCCCTGCAAGCGCCTCCACCGACGGCGGGCCAGCCATTGACCCGACAACCCCGGCAGCCGCCAGCCGCCGCGGGACGAGAACCTGTATCCCATCGAAGAGGGGAGCGGCGAGATTGAGTGCGGCTAGCTCGGCACCACGTGTAGCGCCGCCCGCACGGGAGACGGCGTCCGCCACCCGCGCTCCCTCACGGAGGCGATACAGACCGGGCCGACGAACGGCGCCCACGACGTGGACGACGAGCGCGCTCCGAGCTGGTGCCTGCGCGACAGGCTCGAGCGGAGCCACAACCTCGGGGGAGGTCGCGGTGCCCGCCTGCGCCAAGCGATGCCCGGCAAGCGCGAGCACGACCAGGAGCGCACTGAGCGCAACCAGCGCGGTCGACCGCGAGACGGCGAACGCCATGCGTCGATGGTCGCCCCAACAAGTTCACACGTGGGACACGCCTTCGTGCCGAGTCAGTGCCAATCGGCCACGCCGCGCCAATCAGCCCGCGATGAAAACCGGTCTCAGGTGACGAAGCTGACGAGCTTTCCGGGAACGACGATCGTCCGGGCAACCTCACGGCCGTCGAGGTACGACTGCACGCGCTCGGACGCACGTGCGAGGGCGACGAGCTCCTCATCGGGTGTGTCGGGCGGCACGTGCAAACGCTCTCGAACGCGCCCGTTCACCTGGACGACGACCTCGACCGTCTCGACCTCGAGTAGCGCGGGGTCGGCAACCGGCCATGGGGCCTCCCACAGCCGGTCGCGCCCAAGCCGCTCCCAGAGTTCCTCTGCGACATGTGGTGCATATGGCTGGATGAGCGATACGACCGTCTCGGCGGCAAAACGCGAGTCCGGGCCAGTTGTGTCCTTCGAGAGCTCGTTGACGAGCTCCATCATCGCCGCGATCGCCGTGTTGAAGGCGTAGCGCCGCCCGATGTCGTCGGAGACCTTCGCAATAGTCGCGTGCGCCTTGCGTGCGAGCGCGCCCCCCTCGGGCGCGTCCGACGGCGCATCTTCCACGACCTCGTTCACGACCCTCCAGAGACGGCGGACGAAACGGGCCATGCCTTCGACACCCTCTTCGGTCCACTCCATGTCCTCGTTCGCAGGCCCGAGGAAGAGGATGTTCAGGCGGCATGCGTCCGCTCCGTAGCGCTCGACGAAGTCGTCCGGCCCGACGACGTTCCCGGCCCGCTTCGACATCTTCGTCTTGCCAACCGTCACCCAGCCGTTGGAGAAGAACCGCGCGAACGGCTCCCGGAAGCCGACCAACCCGAGGTCGTTCAGCACTTTGACCCAGAAGCGGGCGTAGATCATGTGCATCGTGGCGTGGTCGACACCGCCGATGTACAGGTCGACCGGGTTCCAGTAGTCGACCGCTTCGCGAGCGAACGGCGCCGTGTCGTTGCGGGCGTCGCAGTAGCGGAGGAAGTACCAGGACGAGTCGACGAACGTGTCCATCGTCTCGGTCTCGCGCCGCGCGGGCTGCTCGCAGCGCGGGCAAGGAACGTTGACCCACTCCTCGGCCTGCGCGAGCGGCGGCTTCCCCTTCGGCTTGAAGTCCTCGAGGTGGGGCAGGAGCACCGGCAGCTCGTCCTCCGGCACCGGGACGATCCCGCACGCGTCGCAGTAGACAACGGGGATTGGGCAACCCCAGTAGCGCTGCCGCGAGAACCCCCAGTCGCGCAGGCGGTAGTTGACCGTCGGCCGGCTGCGGCCGTCGGCTGCGAGCTTCTCGACGATTCTGCGACCGCCCTCGGGCGCAGGCATCCCGTCGAACTCCGCTGAGTTGACGAGCACCTCGCCCTCGGTGTGCCCGACGTACGCAGTCTCCGGGTCTACCTCACCGTCGACGGGACGGACGACGTGTCGCACCGGGAGCCCGAACGCAGCGGCGAAGTCGAAGTCGCGCGAGTCGTGCGCGGGCACGGCCATGATCGCGCCTGTCCCGTAGTCCATCAGCACGTACTCCGCGACGAGCACGGTCAGTCGCTCGCCGTTCACCGGGTTGACGGCATGCAGCCCCGTGGCGACGCCCGTCTTCTCCTCCGCCGCCGCGCGCTCCTCGGTCTTCTTCGCAGATGCGCGCCGGACGTACTCGCGGACTTCGGCGGAGTCGATCCGCGCCACGAGCTCATGCTCAGGCGCCAGCACGAAGAACGTCGTGCCGTAGAGCGTGTCAGGGCGGGTCGTGAACACGGGTACGTCCTCGTTCAGCTCCTCGATCCGGAACAGAATCTCAGCGCCCTCCGAGCGGCCGATCCAGTTCCGCTGGCGCGCCTTGATCGACTCGGGCCAGTCGACCGTCTCGAGGTCGTCGAGCAGCGCCTGCGCGTAATCGGTGATCCGGAAGAACCACTGCTCCATCAGGCGCGACTCGACCTCGGCGCCGCAGCGCTCGCAGCGGCCGTCGTGCACCTGCTCGTTCGCGAGCACGGTCTGGTCCACCGGGCACCACTTGACCGGCGCCCCCTTCCGGTACGCGAGCCCGCGCTCGTAGAACTTCAGGAACTGCCACTGCTGCCAGCGGTAGTAGTCCGGCTCGTGGGTGGAGAGCTCGCGCTGCCAGTCGTAAGCCCAGCCGACCCGGCGCATCGAGCGCTTGATATACGCGATGTTTCGCTCGACGATCTCGCGCGGGTGGCCGCCCTCCTTGATCGCCGCGTTCTCTGCCGGGAGGCCGAACGAGTCGAACCCTTGCGGGTGGAGCACTCGCATCCCGTTGCGGCTGCGGAAGCGCGTGATGACGTCGCCGATCGTGTAAGGGAGCATGTGGCCCATGTGCAGCGTCCCCGACGGATACGGGAGCTGCTCGAGCACGTAGCTCTTCGGAGCGCCATCGTCCTTCGAAGGCCCTGGATTCGACACCTCGAAGGCGTGCGCGTCCTCCCAGACCCGTTGCCACTTCTCCTCGATCGTCGTCGGCTCGTACTTGTCCATCGCTCGTCTCATTCGGCTGTGTTCATTTCTGTGGGGGGAACAAAAAAGCCTCTCGCGCGAGAGGCTCCATGAGAACGTTCGCGGCTTCCGCCGCGCCCATTCCCTGACCTATGGAAGAAGCTGCCACATGAGCCGAAAAGGGTAACAGGCACAATCGCCGGATGCTCGAGCTCTTCCCGGACACCGCCCGCATCGACCGTGGAGAGCTCCTGCTCGGGGGGGCGCGCTCGTCGGAGCTCGCCAGCCAGTTCGGGACGCCGCTCTACGTCTACTGCGAAACGACGCTGCGCGCACGTGCGCGCGAGATTCGCGCGGCGGTTCCGGGTGCGCTCGTCTTCTACGGCTCGAAGGCATTCCCGAACGTTGCTGTCCTCAGGCTCTTTGCTGACGAGGGCATCGGTGCGGACGTCTCGACGCTCGGCGAGCTCGCACTCGCGCGCGCAGCCGGGATCGAGGGCGAGCAGCTCGTCGTGCACGGGAACGCGAAGGCAGACGAGGAGCTCCGCGCAGCCGCAGAGGCCGGGGCGACGGTCGTCCTCGACGGCGACGAGGCCGAGCGGGCCGCGGCCGCAGGCGTCCGCCGCGTGCTCGTTCGCATCACGCTCGGCGTCGAGGCGGACACGCACGAGGCGATCCAGACGGGCCACCACGGCTCGAAGTTCGGTCTTCCGCCGGATCACGCGCTGCGAACGGTCGAAGCCGCTCGCGCTCTCGATCTGGAGGTCGCCGGCCTCCATATCCACGTCGGCTCGCAGCTCGCCGACACCTCGGCTCACCTCGAGACGATCGACCTCCTCGCCGCCTTTGCCGCACGCTGTCGTGACGAGCTGGAATGGACACCCGAGCTTGTGAACGTCGGCGGAGGATTCGGCATCCGCCACGTCCTGGAGGAGCGCGAAGCGGCGCTCGGCCGGCTCGCCGGCGAAGTCGCCGAGGCCGTCTCACGCGCATGGGGCGAACACGACCTCGCCGCGCCACGACTCATGCTCGAGCCCGGCCGCGCCCTGGTCGGACAGGCGGGAGTCACTCTCTACCGCGTGCTGAACGTGAAGCGGCTCGACGGCGTGACCTGGGTCGCGGTCGACGGAGGCCTGTCCGACAACCCGCGTCCGGAACTGTACGGCGCTCGCTATACGGCGCTGTCCGCTACCCGTGCCGACCAGCCGGCTACCGAGACCGTCAGCATCGCGGGCCTGCACTGCGAGTCGGGTGACGTGCTGATCGACGACGTCTCGCTGCCACCGCCGCGCGCGGGAGATCTCCTGGCAGTTCCTGCGACGGGTGCCTACACGCTGGCGATGAGCTCCAACTACAACGCCACGCCCAGGCCGGCTGCTGTTTTCGTCGGCGGCGGCGAGGCACGAGTCATCCGCCGCCGCGAGACGCTCGACGATCTCCTCGCCTTCGAGGCCTGAGCGGGGGGCGTGGCCTTTGTGGACACTTTCGCCGACGCGAGGCGTACACTACGATCATGGTCGTGAAGGTCGGCGTGCGTGAACTGCGCGAAAACCTGCGTTCCTGGCTCGAGCGCGTGAAGGCCGGGGATCAGATCGTCATCACGGACCGCGGCAAGCCCGTTGCGCGCGTCACCTCTGCCGAGCCACTCTCGAGACTCGAAGAACTCATCGAACTCGGCATCGTGAGACCTCCGCTGAGACCCAAGCGGCACCGGATCGACGTCTCCAGCCTCCCGACGCTAGAAGGCCCAGGTCCCACCCTCTCGGAGATTGTCATCGAGCAGCGACGCGCAGGCCGCTGAAGCTCTACCTCGACACCTCAGCGCTCGTGAAGCTCCTGCTGGACGAGCCCGGTTCCGACACGGCCGCCTCGCTTTTCGATTCGTCAACCGAGTTGTTCTCTGCGAGCGTCGGGTACGTCGAGGCGAGAGCTGCGCTCTCCAAGGCTAGTCGCGCCGGGCGCCTACCGAACGCACGGCTTGCGAGATCTCGTCTCGACCTCGAAGGGATCTGGACGGAGACCACCGTGGTCGACTTCGGCGGACTACTCGTTGAGCGTGCCGGCGACATGGCCGAATCGCACCGACTGGCCGCGGGCGATGCGATCCATCTCGCGTCTGCGTTGACCCTCGGCGAGCCCGAGCTCGTGTTCGCCGTCTGGGACAAGGAGCTCGCCCGGGCGGCACGAGAGTCAGGCCTCGCGGTCGCACCGTGACGCCTGAATGCCGCTTCTGCGACGACTTCGGTTCCGACGGCTTCTCGTGGATCGTCGACGAGCCCATGACGCGCACGTCGCACGCGCTCGCAGCCGACGGGAAGGTTTGGCTCGTCGATCCGATCGATTGGCCTGACGCGATCGATCGCGCGCTCGCACTCGGCGAGCCGGCAGGCGTCCTGCAGCTTCTCGACCGCCACAACCGCGACTGCGCCACGCTGGCCGAGCGTCTCGGAGTGCCTCACCTCGTCGCACCGGACGACGTTCCCGGAACCCCTTTCGAATGTATTGCCGTGAAGCGGATGAGGCGCTGGGCGGAGACGGCGCTTTGGTGGCCCGAGATGAGGACTCTCGTCGTGGCCGAGGCGGTCGGGACGAACGCGTTCTACACCGGCGGCAAAGGACCCGTCGGCATCCATCTGCTCCTTCGGCTCACGCCGCCGAAAGTGCTCGCCTCGTATGAGCCGGACCGACTGCTGGTCAGCCACGGCGAAGGAGTTAGGGGCGCGGCTGCCGCAACGGGACTCACGCATGCGCTGAGACACAGCCGCCGCGGCCTGCCGCAGGTGCTCGTCCGCCTTCCGTTCGCGGGCCGCTCCTAGGAACGAGCACCTGCGAGCAAGCCCGGGCGAACCAAACGCGGCGGAGCGACGAGGCCCGCATCTTTCACCGGAGGGTTGAGCGGCTCGGCAAGCGGCTCGGCGTCGAACGAGACCCGCACGCGCTCACCCGGCGGCTCGCCGTAGAGCGTCGTTCGCTGACGCGGGATGCGGCCGGCCGAGCGAATGAGTTCCTCCATGCGCTCCGGCGGCATCTCCTGCCCGTAGGCGGCGCCCGCGGACCGCGAGATCGACTCGTTCATGAGCGTCCCGCCGAGATCGTTGACCCCCGCCTGAAGCACCTGCCGGGTTCCCTCAGGCCCCAGCTTCACCCACGAGGCCTGGATGTTCGTGATGTCCGGATGCAGCGCGAGTCGCCCCACGGCGTGAACGAGAAGCGCCTCACGAAAGGTCGGCCCACGGCGCGCCCGTCCCTGGAGGTAGATCGGCGCCTCCATCGGGACGAACGGCAGCGGAACGAACTCGGTGAACCCACCCGACCGACGCTGCTGCTCTCGCGCTCGCAAGAGGTGACGCGCCCAACTTCGCGGCGTGTCGGCGTGGCCGAACATGAGCGTGACGTTGGAGCGGAGTCCGACCCGATGCGCGGCTTCGTGCACTGCCAGCCACTGGGCGGTCGTGACTTTGTCCGGGCAGATGATCCGGCGCACCTCGTCGTCGAGCACCTCGGCCGCCGTGCCGGGAAGCGAGCCGAGGCCGAGGTCACGGAGGCGCGTGAGGTACTCCTCGAGCGGTAGATCGAGCGTCGCTGCACCCTGCCAGACCTCGAGCGCTGAGAACGCATGCACGTGGATTTCGGGCACGGCCTCCTTGATCACCTGCACCACCTCGGCGTAGTACTCGCCCGTGAAGGCCGGGTGGATCCCGCCCTGGAGGCAGACCTCCGTCGCACCTCGCTCCCACGCCTCCTCGGTCCGCCGCACGATCTCGTCGAGTGGGACGAGGTATGGCGCGCCCCGTAGATTCGCCGCGAGCTTCCCCTTCGAGAACGCACAAAAGCCGCAGCGGAAGTAACACACGTTTGTGTACTGGATGTTCCGCGTGACGACGTAGGTGACTTCGTCGCCGCAGACCTCGCGACGAAGGTCGTTCGCGGCTGCGAGGACCCGCCCTAGCTCCTCCCCCCGCGCTTCGAGTAGGCGCGTGATCTCATCCTCGCCCAGCTCGGCCCCGGTCAGCTCGAACGGGAGGGCGTCAGGGTGAACGATGAACGGCATGGAGCCCGGCTCGCCCGGAGCCCATGCGTCGTCGCGCGCGAGCCCGCTCGCGTCCGAGGCGCGCCGAACGAGGGGCGCGACAGCCGAATCGCACCAGCGGTCCAGATCCGCGACATACTCGGGGTAGACAGCGAGACGGGGCGCAAGCTCGAAGCCGCGGCTACGCGTCGCTTCTGTAAGCCGGTCGAGCTCGGGCCACGGAGCTTCGGGGTTGACGTGGTCGATAGTCACCGGCGAGACGCCGCCCCAGTCGTCGATTCCCGCATCGAGGAGACGAGGGAAGTCGTCGAACGCGAGGTTGGGAGGCGCCTGCACGTGCCACGAGGGCCCGAGCAGAATGCGCGCCGCAGCGATCGTCCAGAGGTGGTCGTCGAGCGATGGCTCGGGATGCGAGGCCATTCGCGTTCCCGGCTTTGCGCGGAAGTTCTGGACGATGATCTCCTGGACGTGCCCGTGCTCCTCGCCGAGGGCCTTCAACGCAAGCAGCGCGTCGATCCGCTCCTCCCGCGTCTCCCCGATCCCGATCAGGATGCCGCTCGTGAACGGGATCGCGAGCTCTCCGGCCATGCGAATCGTTTCCAGCCGGCGCGACGGCACTTTGTCGGGCGAGGCCCAATGCGGTCCTCCCCGCTCGCCGAGCCGCTCCGCAGTCGTCTCGAGCATGATTCCCATCGACGCCGAGACGGGCCGCAGCGCCTCGAGCTCGGCGCGGCTCATGACCCCAGGGTTGAGGTGCGGCAGGAGCCCCGTCTCCTCGAGCACGACCCGTGCGCAGCGCGCGAGGTACTCGATCGTAGTCTCGCAGCCGAGCGCGCGGAGCTCATCGCGGGCGACCTTGTAGCGAAGCTCGGGCTTGTCTCCGAGCGTGAAGAGGGCCTCGTGGCAGCCCGCAGCCGCGCCCGCGCGGGCGATCGCGACCACCTCGTCCTCGGTCATGTACGCGCGCTCGCCGCGACGTGGCGGCCGGGCGAACGTGCAGTAGCCGCAGACGTCGCGACAGAGAGTCGTGAGGGGGATGAAGACTTTGGGCGAGTACGTGACGAGCGGCCCGGTGCGCAGCCGACGCGCCTCCGTGAGCAGCTCTTCGAGCGGGGCGGCGAGTAGCTCGCGAGTGTCCGGCGACACGACTCGGTTCAGTTGCGCTTCGAGACCCAGAGCCCGCCGAACGGCACCCAGCGGCCCTTCGTCCAGCGCTGGAGCTGCCCCTGCTGAAGCGGGAAGTTGTCGCCCTTCCCGGTCTTCACGGAGATCCCGGGCAGCAGGAACGGGTTTCCGGCGCCCGTGATCGAGCGCGCCTTCGCCATCAGGCCTACGCGGGTCGGACTCGCACCGAGTCGCTTGAGCAGCGCCACGGTCTCGTGTGCGACCGCCATGCCGTAGAGGTGGTTTGCGTCGTTCGGGTTCGCGCCTTTCGCGTACTTCGCAAGGATCGCGCGGTACTGCTTCATTCCGGGATCGTTCTTCCACCGCGGATCGAGCGGATCCTTGAGCGGCGTCGTCGAGATCGTTCCCTCGATCGACTTGTTCTTCCCGCCTTCGGATGCCAGCGACATGGTGTTCGAGGTAGCCGAGACGGCGTTGTTGATGACGAGCGGGCGCCACCCCAGCCTGTTGGCGAAGACGAACGCCTGGATCGCAAAGGTCGGCGTTGCGAAGATCGCCAGGACGTTCGCACCCGAGGCCTTGAGCTTGCCGATCTGCGAGCCCACGTCCGGCGAGGTCACCTGGTAGGGCTCGGCGGCGACCACCTTCGAGCCGGAGCGTGCGAGCCCACTTTTCAGGCTCGCCAGCAAGTCCTTCCCGTAGTCGTCGTTCTGGAAGAGGACACCGACTTTCGCCTTCTTCTGCGTCTTCGCGATGTACTGGCCGTAGACGAAGCCCTCGGCCGCATAGCTCGGCTGGAACCCGATCGTCCATGGGTACTGCGCCGCGTCACGCCCCCACGTCGTCGCCCCGGACGCCACGAAGAGCTGGGGAACCTTCACCTGGTTCAGGTAGTCGCGGATCGCGAGATTGGCCTCGGTTCCGAGCGTGTTGAAGACGGCGAACACGTTGTCCTGCTCGACGAGCCGGCGGATCGCTTGCACCGTCTGCGCCGGGTTGTAGGCGTCGTCGACGATGCGGTACTCGATCGTCCGCTTCGCCACGCCTCCCTTCGCGTTGATCGAATCGAAGTACGCCTGGGCACCGCGCGCCACGGTCGCGTACGAGGCGGCCGGGCCGGTGAGCGGAGACGTCCCGCCGATGAGGATCGTCGTGGGACTGACCCCTGGATCGGCCCCCGAGCCTGCGAGCGCGACGGGCATCGCGCAGAGCGCTGTCGCCAGGGCGGCTATCAGTGCGGACCGTCGTCTCATCGTCGGCGCCTCCTTCGCGGGTGCACTACTTCGCACGAGAGTAGCGGCGACTCGAGATCAGCTGCCCGATTCGGCGGAACAGGCCACCGACGCCGTTCGGGATGACGAACATGAGCAGGATCAGGACGATGCCGTACACCATCGCCGGGCCGCCCGGCTTCTGCGTCTCCTGAATGATCCGGTCTGGCAGAAGCGAGCCCAGGTCCTGTCCTTGCGCCCAGAGCGGCAGGAACGCGATGAAGATCGCGCCGAAGACGAGCCCGGAGAGGCCGCCGAGGCCGCCGACGACGATGCCGACGAGCAGGTAGATCGAGAGTGCGACGGGAAACGCGTCAGGGTTGACGAACGCGCTCGCGATGGCAAACAGTCCGCCCGCGACGCCCGCGTAGGCAGCACTGATCCCGAATGCGAGCGTCTTGTAGCGGGCGAGGCTGACGCCCGAGGACACTGCCGCGGTCTCGCTGTCTCGCACCGCGCGGAACGCACGCCCCGTCCGCCCGCGGAGGATGAGCCAGGCAACTGCGAACGCGACGAGCGCGATCGACCAGGCGAGGTAGTACATCCAGTCGTTCGGGCTGAATGACAGGCCGAAGATCTCGACGTTCGAGATCGACCCCGTGAGCTCCGGTGTCCCGAAGAGCTGGATGCCCGAGCCCCCGCCCGTGAACTCCTCGAAGCGCTTGGCAGTGGAGGGCATGGCCACGGCGATCGCGAAGGTCGCCAGCGCGAGGTAGAGACCGGAGAGCCGCAGAGCAGGAATCCCGAAGGCCAAGCCCACGAGGCCGGCCACGAGGCCGGCGATGGGCAGCGTCCATACGTCCTTCATCCCACTCGGGATCGGCCCCCCAAACTGCTCGTTGCCGGCCATCAAGATCGCCGTCGTATAGCCGCCTATCGCCATGAATGCGCCGTGCCCGAGCGAGATCTGCCCCGTGTAGCCCGTGAGGATGTTCAGGCCGAGGAGTGCAATCAGATAGATCCCGACGTAGCTGTATTCGCGAGCTTTGAAGTCGCCGATGAACGTCGGCAGCACTGCGACGAAGACGACGAACGCCGCGAACGCGACAAAGCCGACGATGCGCGTCGTGCGAGGGGTCATACGCGCTTCACCTCCGGCTTGCCGAAGATGCCCGTCGGCTTCACGAGCAGAACCACAAGGATGATGAGGAGCGCCGCCGGCAGCCGCAGCTCTTCGGTGAACCAGCCGAACGCGTCGTACTGGCTGAGATAGCTCAGCATGTTCAGAAGGACACCGAGCAGGAGCCCGCCTACGACGGCCCCGATCGGAGAGTCGATGCCTCCGAGAATGGCCGCGGCGAAGGCGTAGATCAGCACCGCCTGCATCATCTGCGGATCGAGCCCGACCGTCGGGGCCGTCAGCATTCCGGCGACGGCCCCGAGCGTCGCCGCGAGCCCCCACCCCAGCGCGAGCATCCACGTGACGCGAACACCCACGAGTCGAGCCTCGTCCGGGTTCACGGCCGCCGCGCGGAGTGCGAGCCCGACCTTCGTGAACCGGAAGAGGAGCCAGAGCAAGAGGACGATGCCCAGAGCCACCGCGATCGTCCCGATGTCGTGGGCCGCAACGATGACCCCGCCGACGTCGTATGTATCCGTCCCGAACGGGCTTCGGAGCTGTTGCGGCTCTCCGCCCCACTGCCAGATCACGAAGCCGTTGATCGCGACGAGGAGGCCGATCGTGACGATCACGATCCGAAGGACGCTGCCGCGCTCGACCGGGCGGATCACCACTCTGTGGATCCCGACGCCGCCGCCGAACGAGATCGCGAGGCACGCGACGAACGCCGGCCAGTAGCTCAAACCGTGGTTCACGGTGAGCGTCCACGCGATGTAGGCCGAGAGCGTCGCCATCTCACCCTGGGCGAAGTTGATGACCCCCGTCGAGCGATGGATGATCACCAGCGCAAGCGCGAGCAGTGCGTAGATCCCGCCCGACGCAAGGCCGGAGACGACCTGCTGCATGAAGTCGGAGAAGGCGGCGACGATCATCGGCTAGTACCCGAGGTAGCTCTTTCGAATGGACTCGTCGCCGCGGAGCTCGTCGCTCGACCCCGTGAGCGCGACCCGACCGACCTCGAGCACGTACGCGCGCGAAGAAGCCTTGAGGGCGATCTTGGCGTCCTGCTCGACGACGAGCACGGTGAGCCCTTCCTTCTCGTTGAGCTCACGCACGATCCGAAAGAACTCGCGCACGATCATCGGAGCCAACCCGAGTGACGGCTCGTCGAGAAGGAGCAGTCGCGGCCGGCTCATCAGTGCTCGCCCGAGCGCGAGCATCTGCTGCTCGCCCCCCGAGAGCGTCCCGGCGCGCTGCCCACCGCGCTCGGTGATCCAGGGGAAGTACTCGGCGATGCGTGCGATGTCCGCCTTGACCGACCGGTCGCGCCGCGTGTAGGCGCCGAGCTTGAGGTTCTCGGTGACGGTGAGATCGACGAATGTCCCTCGCCCCTCGGGCACGTGAGCTATCCCGGTCTTCGCGGCCGCCTCCGGGCCTCCCTTGACCGCCTTGCCCCCGAGCTCGATCGTCCCGCTTCGAGAAACCGTGCCCGAGATCGCACGAAGCGTCGTGGTCTTCCCGGCTCCGTTCGCACCAAGCACAGCCACCACCTCGCCCTCGCGAACGGTCAGCGAGACGTCATGGAGCGCCTGTACCGGCCCATAGCGGGCGCCGACCTGATCGAGCTCGAGTAGCGCCACGACTAAGCCTCGTCACCTTCCGTCGGCGGATCCGGCGCTACTGGGGCCGTGGCAGGCGGCTCGTCATCGTCGTCGTCTGATCCCAGATAAGCCTCGATCACCGATGGATCCGCCTGAACCTGCGCCGGTGGACCGTCGGCGATCTTGCGCCCGAAGCTCAGGACGTTCACGTGGTCGGAGATGTTCATGACGAGATTCATGTGGTGCTCGACGAGCAGAACCGTCAGCTTGAACTCGTCCCGGATGTGCTGGATGAAGATGCCGAGCTCGGCGACCTCCTCGTGGTTCAAACCGCCTGCGGGCTCGTCGAGCAGCAGGAGTCGCGGCTTGGCGACGAGCGCGCGTGCGAGCTCGACCCGCTTCTGGATTCCGTACGGAAGCGCAGCCGCGGGGAAGTAGGCGCGATCGCGGAGCCCGACGACGTCGAGCACCTCGAACGCTTCCTTCTCTCCTACTTTCCGACCGCGCCCATGCGCGCCGATGAGGACGTTCTCGAGCACAGACATGGTCTTGAAGAGCTGAATGTTCTGGAACGTGCGGGCCACGCCCTTGCCCACGATCCGATACGCGGGCTGGCGCAGGATCGACTTGCCCTCGAGCGTGACCTCTCCCGAGTCCGGCTTGTAGAGCCGCGTGATGACATTGAAAGCCGTCGTCTTGCCCGCGCCGTTCGGGCCGATGAGGCCCGAGATGTGACCTTCCTCCACCTCGAAGGAGACGCCGTCGAGCGCGACGATGCCGCCGAAGCGGAGAGTGACGTCCCGAACCTCGAGGAGGGCCATCGTCGACGAACCCTAAACCGGCTCGGAGTGCTGTGGCAATGGCCACCGCACGCCAGACGCATTACGATCGTGATCGATGGAACTCCGCGACACTCCCGAGGAGGCCTCGTTCAGGGGCGATTTGCGCGCCTGGCTCGAGGAAAACGTCCCCGACGAGCTCCGCGGGCACCGCGGCGGAGCGGCGCGATTCGACGGGCCGGAGATGCGCGCCTGGAGCCGCGCACTGTACGACGCGGGGTACGCAGGCCTGACCTGGCCGGAGGAGTACGGAGGCGGAGGCGCTCCCTACACGCACCAGGCGATCTTCCTCGAGGAGATGGCCCGCGCGGAGGCACCGCCGCACGTCGGCGTGATCGGCCTCGGGATGGCCGGGCCGACGATCATGGCGCACGGCACCGAGGAGCACAAGGCGCGCTACCTCGCTCCGATCCTCTCGGCCGAGGAGATCTGGTGCCAGGGCTTCTCGGAGCCGGGCGCGGGCTCCGATCTCGCGGGCGTGCGCACGAGCTCACGCCTCGAGAACGGTCACTTCGTGGTCGACGGCCAGAAGGTGTGGTCGTCGTTCGCGCACCTCGCGGCCTGGTGCATCCTCTTGACGAGGAGCGACCCCGACTCGACGCGCCACGCAGGCCTCACGTATCTGATCGTCGACATGCACGCGCCGGGCGTCGAGGTGCGTCCGCTCACCCAGATCACGGGCGAGGCCGAGTTCAACGAGATCTTCTTCACGGGCGTGCGAGTGCCGGCCGACAACCTCCTGGGCGAGGTCGGCGGCGGCTGGCAAGTCGCGATGACAACACTCCTCCACGAGCGCGGGACGCTCGGCTTCGCGCTCCAGGCCGCGCTCGAGGTACAGGTGCGGAAGCTGATTGCGCTCGCGCGCGATCGCGGGGCCGACCAACTCCAGCGCGACCGGATCGCGCGCGAGTGGATCGAGATGGAGGCCGTCCGCTTCACCAACTACCGCTCCCTCTCGGCACTGATGAAGACCGGCATGCCCGGGCCGGAAGGATCGATCTCCAAGCTCGTTTGGTCGGAGGCGAACC
This sequence comes from Gaiellaceae bacterium, assembly GCA_038910715.1. Lineage (GTDB taxonomy): Bacteria > Actinomycetota > Thermoleophilia > Gaiellales > Gaiellaceae > GMQP-bins7. The sequence continues at coordinate 46,198 of JBCKBY010000001.1, read as the reverse complement.
AGCGTGTTACCAAGCTCGCGCTCGAGATCCTCGGGCCCGACGCCGCGCTCGCCGACGGCAACGCGCCGTACGGCGGCTACTGGCAGTACCAGCAGCTCCGCAGCCGGGGCAACACCATCGAGGCGGGGACGTCGGAAGTCCTCCGCAACATCGTCGCCGAGCGCGTTCTCGGCCTGCCGAAATCTCGCTGATGGACTTCACCTTCACACCCGAGCAGGACGCGCTCCGCGAGCAGGCTCGCGAGTTCCTCGGGGCGAACCCAGAGCCGTCATGGGCGCAGCTCGCCGAGCTCGGCTGGACGGGTGTCTCGATCGCCGAAGAGCAAGGTGGTGTGGGACTCACGTTCGTCGAGGAAGCAGTGCTCTTCGAAGAGCTCGGCCGCGCGCTCTACCGCGGGCCGTACTTCTCGACCGTCGCCCTGACTCTTCCCGCGCTGCCCGACGATCTGCGAGCCGAAGTGGCGTCGGGGGAGACCAGCTGGACGCTTGCTTTCGCGCCGCTCGTCCCCGCCCTCGAGAGCGCCGACCGGATCGCGATCGTGGGTGGAGACGGGATCTTCGAGCTCGAAGGCGGCGAGCGCGAGATCCTCACGACGAACGACGAGAGCCGCCCGCTCGGCGTCGTTCGCGGAGGTGAGCCCGGCCGCAGGCTCGCGGATGCGGCCGTCCTCATCGAGATCGAGGCCCGCTCGCAGACGGCGCTCGCCCTCGAAGCGTGCGGTGTCGGGAGGCGCGCCCTCGAGTACGCGATCGAGTACGCCTCGACGCGCGAGCAGTTCGGCAAGAAGATCGGCATCTACCAGGCCGTCTCCCATCCGCTCGCGGATGCGTACACCCGCCTCGAGCTCTCCCGCTCGCTCGCGCTCTGGGCTGCTTGGTGCGTGGCGAACGAGAACCCGCGCGCGTGGACCCGTCCATCGCTCGCGGCCGCCGCCGCGAAGTCCTCCGCCGCCGAGAGCGCCGTCGCCATCTGCGAGACGTCGATCCAGGTGCTCGGCGGCATCGGTTTTACCTGGGAGCACGAGCTCCACCGTCTGTACAAGCGAGCGTTGGGGATCGAGAGCTTCGGGGCGTCGGGCACAAGGCTCCGGGCCGAGATCGCTGCCGCGCTCCTCAATGGACCGGAAGGATCGACACCGGGGTCTGACTTAAGCCAGACCCCAGATATCCCCGTCTCTGTGACAGAAGGAGGCTGACGTGGACGGCTTGATGATGGATTACCAGCTGAACGTTCCTGCGATTCTCCGACGTGCCGACGAGCTCTACGGCGGCAACGAGATCGCGAGCCGTCTGCCGGACAAGAGCTGGCATCGGTACACGTACGCCGACTTCGTCTCGCGGACGAAGAGACTGACGCTCGCGCTCCGCGGCCTCGGGCTCGAGGACGGCGACCGCGTCGGGACGTTCATGTGGAACCACTCCCAGCACCTCGAGACGTACATGGGAGCTCCGGTCGGCGGGTTCGTGACGCACACCCTGAACCTCCGCCTCCATCCCGACGACAACACCTACATCGCGACGCACGGCGGAGACCGCGTGATCGTCGTCGACAAGGTGTTGTGGCCGCTCGCCGAGCCATTCGTCGGCCGCTGCAAGTTCGAGCACGTGATCGCCGTCGGCGACGGGCCGACACCTGACGGTGCGATCGACTACGAGGAGCTCCTCGCCGACGCGGACGAGTCGGCGTTCTCGTACCGCGATCTCCCCGAGAACTCAGCTGCGGCGATGTGCTACACGAGCGGCACGACAGGGCGACCGAAGGGCGTCCTCTACTCACATCGCGCGATCGCGATCCACGCGCTCACCGCGATCGGCTGTCTCGGCATATACGCCGACGACGTCTGTCTTCCCGTCGTGCCGATGTTCCACGCGAACGCGTGGTGCTTCCCGTTCTCCTGCACGATGACCGGTGTCAAGCAGGTGTTTCCGGGCCCCCATCTCGACCCGGTGAGCCTGCTCGAGGACTTCGAGCAGGAGAAGGTCACCATCACCGCGGGCGTACCCACGATCTGGATGGGGATCCTCCAGGCCCTCGACGCCAACCCGGGAGGATGGGATCTGTCGACCATCCGCACGATGACGGTCGGTGGCGCTGCGCCGCCGCGCGCGATGATCGAGGCGTTCCAAGAGCGGCACGGCCTGCACATCACACACGGGTGGGGAATGACCGAGATGAGCCCGATCGGGACGCTCTCGGGCGCCCCGGCCAGGAGGCCGGCCTCTCGCCACAGGAGGCGTACGACCGGCGCGCGATGCAGGGACTGCCGATCCCCTTCGTCGAGATCCGCGCTCGCGGGGTAGACGGACTCATTCCCTGGGATGGTTCCACCATGGGCGAGCTCGAGGTGCGCGGACCGTCGATCTCCTCGGCGTACTACGAGTCGGATGAGGGCGCCGATCGGTGGACCGACGACGGCTGGTTCATGACCGGGGACGTCGTCAGCATCTACCCTGACGGCTTCGTCGAGGTGCAGGACCGTGCGAAGGACCTCGTCAAATCAGGGGGTGAGTGGATCTCGACGGTTGCGCTCGAGAACGCGCTCATGGGGCATCCGGCGGTTGCGGAGGCGGCGGTCATCGCGGTCCCGGACGACAAGTGGTCGGAGAGGCCGCTGGCGGTCGTCGTCCTCAGAGAAGGTCAGGCCGCGTCGGATGCCGAACTCCGCGAGTTCCTCGCCCCGAGCTTCGCCAAGTGGTGGCTGCCCGACCGCTTCGAGTTCGTGGAGGAGATCCCGAAGACAGCGGTCGGCAAGTTCCGCAAGACAGCATTGCGCGAGCAGTTCGCGGCGCAGCCGGCGGAGACGACGTAGTGGTCTGCATCTCGACCGAGCAGGACGGTGCCGTCGCGGTAGTCACGATCGACAACCCGCCGATGAACGCGCTCTCGGCGCCGCTCCTGGAGGAGCTCGAGGCCGAGGTCGAGCGTCTCGATGCCGACGACGCCGTCCGCGCCATCGTGCTCAAGGGTGCGGGCGAGCGCGCATTCGTCGCCGGTGCGGACATCAAGGAGTTCCCGTCGCTTCGAGCAACCGTTGAGGAGGCGCACGAGGGCGGCTCTGCCCGCGGGATCCAGAAGCTCGGCGCTCGGATGGACGCCGCTCGGACGCCGTTCGTCGCCGCGATCCACGGCTTCTGCCTCGGAGGCGGGCTCGAGCTTGCGATGTGCTGCGACATCCGAGTCGCGGCCGGGAGCGCTCAGCTGGGGCAGCCCGAGATCAAGCTCGGGCTCATCCCGGGCGGCGGCGGGACACAGCGCCTACCCCGGCTCGTCGGGCTCGGGCGGGCTCAGCTCCTCAACATGACCGGTGACTTCATCGACGCGGCAACCGCATACGACTGGGGGCTCGTAGAGAAGGTCGTACCGCCAGAAGAGCTTCTGGAAGCGGCACTCACCATCGCGCGTACGATCGCGGCCCGCTCGCCGGTAGCGATCGGCGTCCTACGGGAGTTAGCGCGTACGACGCGCGACCTTCCGCTCGAGGAGGGGTTGCGCCGCGAGGCGGACGGCTTCCGCCGCTGCCTCGCGAGCGAGGACGGCGCGGAGGGCGTAGCCGCATTCATCGAGAAGCGCGAGCCCCAGTTCACCGGGCGCTAGAGGGACGACGTGGCCGTGGGTGGTTCGACGCGCACATTCTGCGCAAGTTACAACTTGTTACAAGCGGCCCATCTCACCCGAATGCGCTGCAAGTATCCCAAGCCCGTTGGCAAGTAACAACTTGTAACTTGGCCCTTCTGACGCACCTGAGTTCGCCGGGCCGTACGTGAGGGCGGTCGTCCTCCAGGGGGTCGGTGGGCCGGAGCAGCTCGTCGTCCGAGAGGTGCCCGAGCCTGAGGCGGGTGAAGGCGCGGCGATCGTCGATGTCCGCGCGGCAGGAATCAACTTCGCCGACGTCCTCATCCGTCTCGGCCGCTACCCGCAGATGCCCGAGCTCCCGACAGTGCTCGGCTCGGAGATCGCCGGAGAGCTCGATGGGAACCGCGTCATGGGCTTCGTTCGCAGTGACGGCGGCGGTTATGCAGAGCGCGTTGCCGTCGACCGGCGCTGGCTCCTCCCGCTCCCGGCGAACGCCAGCTTTGCCGAAGGCGCCGCGTTCCCGATGGCGTTCCTCACCGCCTGGATCCCGCTCACCGAGCTCGTGCGGATCGCGTTCGGCGCGCGCGTCCTGATCACCGCAGCAGCGGGAGCAGTCGGGACAGCCGCAGTCCAGATCGTGCGTGCCCTCAACGGGAAGGCGGTCGCCGCGGTCGGCAGCGCGGAGAAGCTCGAGCTGCCGCGCTCACTCGGTGCCGTCGAGTCGGTGACGTACGACGCTCTCGGGGAGCTCGAGCCCGTCGACGCCGTCTTCGACCTCGTCGGCGGCGACGTCTTCACTTCATCGCTGGCGCTCCTGAAGCCGATGGGAACTGCAATCGCGGTCGGATACGCCGGCGGGCTCTGGCAGGACGTGAGCCCGACCTGGCTCGTTGGCCGCAACATCGGCGTGCACGGCTTCTACCTCGGCCGACTGATCGGACGGAACCCCGATCTCGTCGAGCGGGCCGGGAAGGACGTCCTCCGGCTCTGGGAGGGCGGGGCCGTCCGACCGATCGTCGGGGCAGAGTTCCCACTCGAGGCGGCCGGTGACGCGCACCGGCTGATCGAGGAGAGGCAGTCGACAGGAAAGGTCGTGCTCATTCCATGACAGCGTTGGTAACCGGATCGGCAGGCGGTATCGGCAGAGCGATCGTCGCGAAGCTCCAAGCGGAAGGCTTCGAGGTGAAGGAGCTTGACCTCGTCAACGGGTTCGACGTCTCGGACCCGGCGGCATGGGAACACATCGGGTCGGTCGACCTCGCGTGCCTCAATGCGGGCGTCCTAACGGGTGGCGAGGACATCGCGGCGCTGACCGACGAGCAGTACCGCCGCGCCTTGAGCGTCAACATCGACGGCGTCGTTTTCGGCGTGCGCCGCCTCGACCGAGTCATGCCCACTGGAAGCACGATCATCGTGACCGCGTCGCTCGCCGGGCTCGTGGCCATCCCGGACGATCCGATCTACGGCCTGACGAAGCACGCAGTTGTCGGCTTCGTCCGCTCTGTCGCACCGCAGCTCGCTAAGCGGGACATCCGGATTCAGGCGGTCTGCCCCGGCTGGGCCGACACTGCGCTGACACCTCCGGAGTTCAAGGAAAACCTCGTCGCACAGGGCTTCCGCCTGCTCCAGCCGTCCGATGTAGCCCAAGGCGTCTGGGCCGCGCACGAGAGCGAGGGGACCGGCGAGGCGTGGATAGTTCAGCCTGGCCGGGAACCGCTCCTCTACGAGTTCAAGGGCGTCCCAGGCCCACGCTGAGCCGTCAGTCGAAGCGCCAGCCGTCGCCGGCTGCGAACGACTTCAAGATCCGCCGCGCGACGACCATGCGGTGCACCTCGTCCGGGCCGTCGTAGATCCGAGCGCCCCGCGCCATCGCCAGCATCGCAGCGAGCGGCGTCTCGTCCGTGAGCCCACGCGCGCCGTGCACCTGAATCGCTCGGTCGATCACGTCGTGCAGGACGCGCGCGGCGTAGAACTTGATCACCGAGACCTCTACGCGCGCCTCGTCTCCCTGGTCGATCTTGTGCGCGGCGTCGAGCGTCATCAAGCGGCACGCCTGGATCTCGGCCGCGGAATCGGCGATCCAGTTCTGGACCGTCTGCTTCTCGGCGAGCGGGCCGCCGAACGCCTCGCGCTCGAGCGCATACGTGCACATGAGCTCGAAGGCGCGCTGCATCTGGCCGAGCCAGCGCATGACGTGGTGGATGCGGCCGGGCCCGAGGCGCTTCTGCGCGATGCGGAAGCCCTCCCCCACCTCGCCGAGCGTGTTCTCGGCCGGAACGCGGACACCCGTGTAGCGCACCTCGCAGTGCGTCGTCCAGCCGCGCCCGCGGTGACCCATCGTCGGAACTGCGCGGACGATCTCGACGCCGGGTGTATCCGCGGGGACGATGATCTGTGTCGCTCGTCTGTGCGCGTCGGCGTCGGGATCGGTGACGGCCATGACGATCCCGAAGGACGCCCCCTCGGCGCCCGACGAGAACCACTTGTGGCCGTCGATTACCCACTCGTCGCCGTCTCGAACGGCTCGAGTCCGCAACGTCGTGGGATCGGAGCCCGGCACCTCCGGCTCCGTCATCGAGAAGAACGAGCGCACCTCCCCGGCCACGAGCGGCTCGAGCCAGCGCTTCTTTTGCTCCTCGGTCCCGAAGTGCCACAGGATCTCGCCGTTCCCCGCGTCGGGCGCCTGGCAGCCGAAGGCGAGCTGCGCCCAGACGGATCGCCCGATCTCCTCGTTCACGTGGGCGTAGGCGAGGAAGCTCCCGTTCGAGCCACCCGCCTCCGGCGGCAGGTGCGGAGCCCACAGACCCTGCTCCCTGGCATGCGCGCGCAGACCCGCCATCAGCGCGTCGGCCTCGACGTCCTCGCGGCCGAGCGCGGCCTCGTTCGGGTACACGTGCTCCTCCATGAACGCCCTGTACCGGGCGCGAAGCTCCTGCATCTCGTCGGTCAGTCGGAGGTCGGTGATCGTCATGGCGTTAGCATCGCAGGCAGATACCTATGCAGCAAAGAGAGAAATAGTGCGCCTCGGCTTCTACATGGGCTACGCACCGCCGGGGACGAGTCCGCTCGAGCCGATCGCCATGGCGCAGGAGGCAGAGCGCCTTGGTTACGACTCGGCGTGGGCGGCCGAAGCCTGGGGAACGGACTGCGTCACCGTCCTCTCGTGGCTCGGCGCAACCACCGAGAAGATCAAGCTCGGCTCGGGGATCATGCAGATCCCAGGGCGTACGCCGACGAACACGGCGATGACGGCCGTGACGCTCGACCTCCTTTCGGGCGGAAGGTTCCTCCTCGGGCTCGGAACCTCGGGACCGCAGGTAGTCGAGGGCTGGCACGGCGAGCCGTGGGGCAAGCCGCTGATGAAGACGCGCGAGTACGTCGAGATCGTGCGTGCCGCGGTCCGGCGCGAGCTCGTGGAGCACCACGGCGAGCACTACGACATCCCGTACAGCAACGGAACGGGACTCGGCAAGCCGCTCAAGATCATGGCACGGCCGCTGCGCGCGGACATCCCGATCTACCTCGCGGCGATGGGGCCGAAGGCGGTTGCGCAGGCGTGTGAGATCGCGGACGGCTGGCTTCCGCTGTTCTGGTCACCTGAGAAGGCACGAGATGTCTTCGGACCCGCGATAGCGAGCGCACCGCCGGGCTTCGACATCGCTCCCTCCGTGCCGACGATCCTGATCGACGACGTCGAGGCCGGCCGCGACTTCATCAAGCCGTACTACGCGCTCTACATCGGCGGTATGGGGGCGCGAGGCAAGAACTTCTACAACGACCTCTTCAGCCGGTACGGCTACGAGGCGGAAGCGAAGCAGATCCAGGACCTCTACCTGGAGGGGAACAAGCGTGACGCTGCCGCGGCGATCCCGGACTCCTTCGTAGACGAGGTCGCGTTGGTCGGGCCGAAGGAGCGGCTCGCCGAGCGCGTGGAGGCGTGGCGCGAATCTGGCGTCACCTCGCTCCTCGTCGCGACGCAGCAACCCGAGGCGCTGCGCGCGCTCGCCGAGATCGTCCTGTAATAGCGCAAGACCGGAGATTCCGCTAGCGCGGAGTCTCCGGTCGCGCAAGATCCCCGAAGGCAGCTGCTACGCAGCCGCATCGCTCCGGACACTCCACCAGCCCGCGCGTCAGGTGCGCGAGAGTGCTTCTGCGGCGGCTGCGGCAAGATAGGGCACGCCTTGCTCGAAGCGCGCGGCGCGCGTGTCCTCGACTCCGAGCTCACCGCGCACGAAGCGGCCGTAGATCGCCTCACAGAAGACCGCGGCCTTCCAGAGGGCGAGCGCCTCGAACCAGGGCAGCGGCGCGACATCGCGACCGCTGCGCGCGACGTAGCGCTCGATGAGCTGTGACCTGGACGGGAATCCCGGTAGAGCAGTCACGGGCAACGTACCGAGCGGGTTGGCCGGGCCACCCGGCTCGCTATACGTTGCCAGCAGGTAGCCGACGTCGGCGCGCGGATCGCCAATCGCCCCCATCTCCCAGTCGAGCACGGCCAGGATCCGCGACGGGTTGTCATGCGCGACCATCGTGTTGCCGAGCCGAAAATCGCCGTGCACGACGGCGGACGGGAGCGGCTCGGGCACATCGCGCGCGAGCCGCTCGCCGACCTCCTCCACGATTGGAAGGTCGCGCGTCTTGTTGATCTCCCACAGCTGCGTAAAACGCCGAACCTGGCGCTCGTTGTAGTTCCCGGGCCGCGCAAACGCCGCGAGCTCGGACGTCGAGACGTCGGCCGCATGGATCTCGACGAGGGCGTCGACCAGGTCGTTCGCGAGATCGCGGCGCGATCGCTCACTCTCGAGCCCGGGAGGTGACACGTCCGTCGGAACGTGGCCGTCGAGATAGGTCATGACATAGAACGGGACACCGAGGACGCTCTCGTCCTCGCCGACCGCGACGATCGTCGGCAGGCGCGCAAACCCGGCTTTCCGGAGGGCGAGCTGGAGCCTGGCCTCGCGCACGACGTCGTGGGCGGAGGGCGGTAGCGGAGGGCGCGGAGGACGGCGAAGGACGAAGCGGCCTTCGTCACGCTCGAGAAGGAACGTGAAGTTCGAGCCTCCGCCTTCTCCGATGCGCCGCGCGCTCAGTGCGCCCGAGCCGAGCTCGTGCTCGTCGAGGAATGCGCGCACGCGGTCGAGCACGAGAAGCGGGGGCTTGTCCGCCGCTTCCGCGTCGGCCGCGGTCTCGACAATGTCCTCCGACCGCATCGTGCGATCCTATGCCGCTCGACAAGAATCCCCGATGCGATTAGGAGGCGACATGAACGAGCTCGAGTCATTCTTCTCGCACTACTCCGACCGATACATGGCGTCGGACGTCGACGCTGTCGCGGCTATGTACGACGCTCCGGCGCTCGCCGTACGTGAGGGTCGTGTCATCCATCTTGCTGACGAAGCGGCACTGCGAGAGCACTTATCCGAGCTGATGAGCACATACTCGGCCGCCGGAGCGGCCAGCGCCGAGCTCGCAGCTCTGCACCTCGATCGGCTCGGTTCACACGCCACGAATGCGACCGTGAACTGGCAAGTGCTCGGTGCTGACGGGGCCCTCATTCGTGACTTTCGGACGACGTACTTCATGTTCCGCGACGGCGAGACGTGGCGGATCCGCACGTACACGAATCACGACGAATGACCTACGCCGAGCTTGCGAGACGCGCGCGGTGACCCGTCGTCGCCTGTACCTCATGCGCCACGCCGAGGTCTCGTACTTCAGCCCGGACGGGAAGCCCGTCGACCCCGTACACGTATCCCTGAACGGGGAGGGCATCACGCAGGCCAGAGCTGCGGCAGCGGCTCTTGAAGGCATCGAGCTCGATCGCGTGCTCACGAGCGGCCTTCCGCGCACACTCGAGACCGCCGCCATCGTCGCCCCAAGCATCGAGCCCGAGATCCGGCCCGAGCTGACCGAGATCCGCGGCGGGCGTCTTTCCGAGATCCCGACGGACGCTCTGCAGCACGAGTTCGTCCATGCGTTCCGCGGCGTCATCCCCAGCGACACGAGGTTCCTGCGCGGTGAGTCGATCGGGGAGCTCTTCGACCGAGTCATCCCCGCACTCGAGCGCCTCGCAGCCGACGAGGACTGGCACACGACGCTGGCGGTCCTTCATGGCGGCGTGAATCGCGCGATCCTCTCCTACGCGCTGAATGCGGAGCGGATGTTCCTCGGCCACTTCGAGCAGGCGCCCGCGTGCGTGAACGTGCTCGACCTGGGCGAGGACGGCGAGTGGATCGTGCGTGCGGTGAACGTCGCCGCGTACGACCTGCTCCACGTCGCGCACCGACAGACGACGATGGAGCGCTACTGGGAGCAGTACCGCCTTCGAGCCGAGAACGAGTAAGGGCCGGGAGAATCCCGGCCCTTACGAGGTGTGGGGGTCAAACCCGTGGGGTCTGACCCCAGATCGACTGCTAGCGCGGGCGCCCCTCGATGAGCTTGCCCTGCAGCTTCCAGTCGGGGTGGGTGTAATGCTCGAGCTGCATCTGGCTGATGACCCAGTGGTCGGTCTTGCTCGTCTTCTGCCTGACGCCCGGAAGCGCGAACTTGTTTTCCGCGTCCATGCTCAGGAGGGCGTTCATCAGACCGGCGCGGGTCAGGTTCTTGCCCGCCTTGTAGAGCGCCTGCACGAACGTCTCCGCTTTCGCGGCACCATAGAGATGGAGCGGGTCGTTCGCGTTCGCGGTCGGCGCATACTTGGCCATGATCACCCGGTACTGCTTCATGGCCGCGTCGTTGTTCCAGGTCGGACTGGCCGGGTCCTTCAGGTAGGCGACCGAGAGCGAGCCGTTGACGGTCGCCGCGCCGGCCGCCCCGACCGCGATGTTCAGGAACGCCGCCGTCGCCGAGACCGAGTTCAGGTAGATCTGCTCCGGCTTGTAGCCGAGGGCCTTCGCGGTCGCGTACGCCCGGATCGTCGAAGGCGGCGTCGAAAGGAGCACGAGAATCGTGGCCCCGGAGGCCTTGATCTTTATGATCTGCGACGCCACACTCGTTGCCGTCGCCTCGTACGCTTCCTGGGCGACGATGTTCGCGTCGGCGTACGTCTTGCCGAGCACCGCACGGACGCCGTACAGGTAGTCCTTGCCGTAGTCGTCGTTCTGGTAGAGGACGGCGATCTTCTTGCCTTTGAAGTTCGCCTTGATGTGGAGGCCGTAGATGCGGCCCTCGGCGATGTAGTCAGGCTGCCAGCCGATCGTCCACGGGTACTCCTTGTACTGGGTCCCCCACACGGACGCACCCGTCGAGACGAGCGTGTGCGGCACCTTCTGCTGGTTCAGATACCTCCGTACGGCGAGGTTGTGCTCGGTCCCGAGCTGGCCCACCGTCGCGAAGACCTTGTCCTGCTCGACGAGCCTGCGGGTGAGCTGAACCGTGTTCGCGGGGTTGTAGGCATCGTCGTAGACCTTCCAGATGATCTGACGGCCCATCACGCCGCGCTTGCCGTCCGGGCCTCGGCGGGCGTTGATCGAGCTGAAGTAGGCCTCCATACCGAGCGCGATCGGCGCATACGACGCCACGGGCCCGGTGAGCGGGAAGGTCCCGCCGATGGTGATCGTCTTGTCTGTGACACCCGTCTCGCCCGGGCCACCGAGCGCCCCGGGCACTGTAAACGCAAGCGCTGCAACCAGGACGACCGCAGACGCAATGATCTTTCGCACCAACTCCTCCTTGTTTTCCCTCCGATTCCTGCCTGTCAGCCGCGAGAGTAGCGCTGTCGCGACCTTGCTGCCAGGACTCCAGTGAGCCCCGTTGATTCGACGTCGTCCACTAGCTTCTGGTTAGGCACAAGCGCCGCGGCCGCAAGGCGGACGCCTTCAGGGATTTTTGCGCGACCGGAGTCTGCGCTAGCGGATTCCGGTCTTGCGCGAGCTAGGAGCCGATCCCGATGTCGGCCGCGAGCGCCTCGGCCTCGTCCAACTCGGCTGCAAGCGCGTCGATGCCGCTTTCCCAGATGCGTGGATCGGTGAGGTCGAGCCCTACGATCTCCGCAAGCTCCTCCGGCGGCTTCGACCCTCCCGCTCGGAGAACGTCGAGGTACGGCTCTACCATCGCGTCGCCTTCGAGCTCGTACTTTCGGAAGATCGACAGCGCGAAGAGAAAGCCGTACGCGTACGCGTAGACGTACCCGGGTGAGCCCATGAAATGCGAGACATAGCTCCACCAGGTGCCGTAGCCGTCGACATCGACCGAGTCGCCGAAGAGCTTCGTCTGAGATTCGAGCCAGAGCTCCTCGAGCTTCTCGATCGAGAGCTCGCCCTCCTCGCGTCGCGCCGTGTGGACAGCGTGCTCGAAGCGGTTCATGGCGATCTGCCGAAAGACGGTCGCGATCGAGTCCTCGATGCGCCCGGCGAGCAAGTTGAGCCTGCGGCCCGGGTCCTCCTCGATCGCGAGCAGCCGTTTGAAGGTGAGCGCCTCGCCGAAAACCGACGCCGTCTCGGCCGTCGTCAGCGGCGTCGACGCGTTGAAGAGGCCAAGAGGCTCGGCGAGATAGCCGTGGAGCCCGTGACCGAGCTCGTGAGCGAGCGTGAGGATCGAGCGCCGGTCTCCCGTGAAGTTCATGAACACGTAGGGATGGACGCCCGGCACGTTCGTCGCGCAGAAGGCACCGGTGCGCTTGTTCTCGCGCACCGGTGCGTCGATCCAATTCTCGCGGAAAAACCGCTCGGCGATGTCACCCACCTCGCTCGAAAAGTCTCGGTACGCGTCGACGACGATCTGGCGAGAGTCGTCCCAGGTAGCCTTGGTCGGGTCCTCGCCGATCGGCGCCATGCGATCGTAGAACGTCAGCCGGTCGAGACCGATCAGTCGTGCCTTCAGGCGGTAGTAGCGCTGGACGACGTCGTACCGCGCGACGGTCGCGTCGATCAGCGCCTGGACTGCCTCGTCCGTCGTATCGTTGCGGAGGTTTCGAGCTGAGAGCCAGGTTTCGTAACCTCTGAGCCGATCGTCGATCGACTTGTCGAGGACGATCGTGTTGAAGATGAACGTGCGGGTCCGTAGCCCGGGCTCGAGGGCCAACGTGACAGCCTCGGAAGCTCGGCGTCGCTCGTCACGATCGCCCGAGTAGAGCTTCGCCATGGCTTGCTCGAAGCCGATCTCGGTTCCGTCGAGATCGACCCGCACCGCTCCGAGAAGCTCGTCGAACAGGCGGTCCCAGGCGCTCGTGCCAGAGACCGACTTCTCGGTCATGATCTTCTCCTCGGGCTCGGTGAGGATGTATGGGCGGAACTTCCGGACCGAGCGCAGCCAATGCTGCCAGCGCTCGAGCGCCGCGTCCGCAAGGAGCATCTCTGTGGCGTCGTCGTCGAGATCCGCGATCTCGAGGCCGAAGAACAGGAGCTGCGTATCGAGCCCAGCGCCCTTCTCGGTGAGCCGCGCGAGAAGGGCTCCGCGCGGAGAGTCGGCCATATCCGTCGAGAACCAGAGGTGGGCGTAGTAGATCGCGCGGGTGAAGATCGACTCGATCCGCTCGCGCTCGTCGATCGCCTCGACAAGTTCGGTCGCGCCTAGCTCTGCGACCCGGCCGTAGTACTGCTCACGAAATGCCGCGGCGGCGGCCTCGGCCTCCTCCACGTCCTGCTCGAGGCGTGGATCGTCGCCGCTCTCGTACAGGTGGGAGAGGTCCCACGCGACCTCTTCCGCGCCCGTCAGCTCGGTCGTTGTCATGGGCTGGAAGCTACCTGAGCGCGGGCAATAGCCGCCCGCCGATCAGGGACACCATCTCGTCGTCCGAGTGGTTCAGGTGCTGGAGGAACACGCGCGTCACGCCGAGCTCGCGAAGCTCCTCGATGCGCGCCGCAACCTCTTCGACGCTCCCCGCCAACCACCGGTCGCGTCGTGCGTCGAGCATCGCCTCGGCGTCCGTCTCGTCCCCGCGTACTGAGAGAAACTTTGCGACGCGCTCGACGGCGTCACGGTGCGTATCGCCGAGAAAGCACGAGGTCATCACGGAGAACCCGAGCGTGGCGGGATCGCGGCCACAGTCCTCGCAGGCTTGATGGAGCTGGCGCTTGCGCTCCCGCAGCTCGTCGTTCGAAGCGCCGAGCGTGTTGACCTCTGTCGCGTAGCGGGCGGCGAGCGCCGCGAAGCGCGGCTTGACGCCTCCCCCCAAAACGAGCGGCGGATGCGGGTGCTGAACCGCGCGCGGCAAGGCCTGCTGGTCCCGCAGCTCGTACGCTGGACCTCGATAGTCGAAACGGTCTTCGGTCCACGAGCGGACGACGATCTCCACCTGCTCGGCGAAGAGCTCGAACCGCTGCTTACCGTCGAGGAACGGGAAGCCGTGAGCCTCGTGCTCGCGCTCGTACCAGCCCGACCCCATCCCGACGTCGAGGCGACCCCCGGAGATGTGGTCGACCGTGACGGCCATGCGAGCAAGCACGCTCGGATGCCGAAAGGTCGTCGGCGAGACTAGCGTGCCGAGGCGGATTCGCTCGGTGACCGCGGCAAGCCCGGCAAGCGTCGCCCAGGCGTCGAGCGCGTCGGCGTCCGGGCGGATGATCGCCGTGTAGTGGTCGGAGCGGAAGAGGCCTTCGAGCCCGTTGTCCTCCGTGAAGTGGGCCAGACGCACCCAGTCGTCCCAGGTGACGCCCTCCTGCCCTTCGATCATGAGACAGACGCGCATTGTGCGTTCAGGCCGGCATCGTCGCCACTTCATAACGGCGAATCAGTGGATCACGAGTTACCAGCACCAGATCCTCCGTAAGAGCCTGCGCCACGAGCATTCGATCGAATGGGTCACGGTGCACGAGCGGAAGGTCGGCGGCTACGCGTCCGTGCGCCCAGGTCACCATGAGCTCCTCGACGCCTGCACGAGTGGCACCGACATCCAGCGCGTCGGGCATCGAGATGCGACCGAGTGAATGCTTGAGTGCCCATTCCCAGACACTCGCCGCCGACAAGAATGAGCGATTGGTCGGATCCTCGATCGCTTCCCGCGCGTCGTCCGCTATCAGAGCTGGATCGTCGAAGAACCAGATGGCGACGTGTGTATCGAGGAGAAGCCTCACTTGCCTCAGACGTACTCCTCGAACTCGGGCAGCGGCGCGTCGAAGTCAGGGGACATCCAAACCTGCCCCTTCCAGAAGCCACCCTCGCGTTTCTTCGGGGGTGCCGCAGCGACCAGCTCCACCACAGGCGTTCCGTTGCGCGCGAGCACGACCTTCTCGCCGGCCTCGACCAGGCGAACGAGCTCGGAGAGGCGTGTCTTCGCCTCGTGCATGTTGACCACGACCATGTTAGCTAGGTTAGCTAACTCAGCGGACCTGTCAAGGCGGCCAGGGCGGACGGGTCCGTAACAGGAGCCTGACAAGCGAACCGCTCGCAGATGTATACGGCCGGCTTGCCGCTCACGAGTCCCTTGCCGGCCAGAAGCGGAACGTCCTCGGACGGGCCGACCGCGACAACCGTGCTCGGTTGGAACGGAGCTAGCGCGGCTCGCGCGACCGGTGAGTCGACCGGGCCGACGATCGCGATCTCCCGAGGTGCGCTGAACCAGAAGTCGAGGCCGCACAGCGCCCAGGCGAACGCGCCTGGGGCGCGTCTGACCCCAGGCTCCACAAGGCGGAACACCGACACCGCGCGCCGCTCGAGCTCGTCGTGACCCCAGATGCGAGAGAGCCGGAGCAGCACCAGCGCGAGCATCGAGTTCCCTGAGGGAGTCGGAGTGTCCTGAAGCTCCTTCGTCCGCGGAACACGCGCATCGCCATCCGCCGCGGAGAGGAAGAAGCCACCGCGCTCGGCGTCCTCGAAGAGCTCGATCGCGAGGAGCGCGAGCCGTCGGGCCTCATGCAGCCAGCGCAGCTCGCCGGTTGCGACGTGTAGCTCCAGCAAGCCGTACGCGACGTTCGCATAGTCGTCGAGGTACGCCGCGCCGCTCGAGCGACCGTCCCGATGTGAGCGCAGAAGCCCCCCATCCTCGTCCGAGAGCGGGCCGAGCAAGAACTCGCCCACGCTGCGCGCCGCGTCGAGCCAGTCTTCGCGTTCCAGCCGGTACGCCGCCTCTGCGAGCGCTGCGAGCGCGAGCCCGTTCCACGACGCGACGGCCTTGTCGTCGCGGAACGGCTGAGGGCGTGTCGCGCGCTCTGCAAGGGCGTGCGCTCGTAGCTCCGGCTCGAGCTCGCCGCAAACGATGTAACGCCCGTGTTCGAACGGCTCGAGCACGTCGTTCGGCAATCCCACAGCAGCTGCCTCATCGACGGTCCACGTGTGCGTCAACCCCTCTATGCCTTCGGTATCGGCGTCTTGCGCGGAGGCCAGTCCACCTTCCGGGAGTGCGAGCTCCCGGAGGATGTACTCGAGCGTCTGCTCGACCACGTCGCGGTAGCGCTCCCTGCCGGTGACGGACCACGCGTGCAGATACACGGAGGCAAGCACCGCGTTGTCGTAGAGCATCTTCTCGAAATGGGGCACGAGCCAGCGGTCGTCGACCGAGTAGCGGTGGAAGCCGCCCCCCACGACGTCGTACATGCCTCCCGCAGCCATCCCGTCGAGCGTCGCGGTCACCATCGCGAGCGACTGCTCGTCGCCTCGCCTCAGCAGGAGCTCCAGCGTCGAAGCGGCGGGGAACTTCGGCGCTCGGCCGAACCCGCCGAATGCCGGCTCGAACGTGCGAGCGATGCCGCGACCCGCATCTCCGAGCAGCGACGAAGTCAGGGGCTCGTTCGAGGGCGGCGCCTGGGTAACGCTCCTGAGCGCATCGTCGATGCGGCTCGCCTGGCGATCGACGTCGCCGCGCTGCTCGCGCCAGGTTTGTGCGACAGCCCGAAGGACGTCTTCGAAACTCGGCATGCCATGACGTGGCTCGGGCGGGAAGTACGTGCCGGCGTAGAACGGCTTGCCCTCGGGTGTCATGAAGACCGTCGTCGGCCAGCCACCAGAGCCGGTCATCCCGACCGTGGCCTCCATCGTCACTGCGTCGACGTCGGGCCGCTCCTCACGATCGACCTTCACGTTCACGAAGAGCTCGTTCATGACGGCAGCCGTCGCGACGCTCTCGAAGGATTCGTGCGCCATCACGTGACACCAGTGACACGAGCTGTAGCCGACGGAGACGAGCAGCGGCTTGTCCTCGATCCGCGATCGCTCGAACGCCTCGTCCCCCCACGGGTACCAGTCGACCGGGTTCTCGGCGTGCTGTAGCAGATACGGGCTCGTCGCGCCGGCCAGGCGGTTCACACCGTGAGCGTACGTGCCGGACGCTCTAGTACGTGATGACGCGGTCGCTCTCGAGCGCGAGCTGTATCAGCCGGCTCGGCATCGCGAACTCGACCGGCTTCCCATCGAGATCCGACTCGGCCACCCCACGGGCCTTGCTGGACATGCCCGACGCATAGAGCCGTGCTCCGCTCGCGACGACCGCGTCGTACGACTCGCGGAGGCTCCCGGTTCCCAGCCCTGTGAGCGAGTCGAGCACAGCGTCGCGCAGCAGCTGGACGCCATCGCCTGCGAGGAACATCGACACCTCGTGCCCTTCGTCAATCGCAGACTTGGCCACTAAGAACCCGAGCGCCGCTTTGGTCGGGTTCTCCGGCCCACAAGTGACGTGAACGAGAATTTTCGCCATCGCGCGATCATTTCAGTGCGCGAGGCAAGCTGCAAGCGCAGGTTGACTGAACCAGCGCGATACGGGAGGATGCCCTGCCGTGAAGCGTGTCTTCCTCTGGATCAGCTCGCTCGCGGCGTCGCTCGTCGCGATCGGAGTCATCCTCCAGCTCTACTTCATCGCCTCGTGGATCTCCGGCGCTGAGGACGCGGTCGACGCCCACACTGGTGTGGGGGGCATCATCTGGCTGCTCGAGATCATCGTGCTGATCTCCGGCCTCGTCGCCTACTGGGGTGTCTGGCGCAAGGCGGGGGTCTCGATCGCGCTGCCGATTCTCGGCACGATCCAGATCTTCCTCGCGCCGCCCGCCGAGGATCCCGCAAGCGGCTGGATCCACGGCTTCCACGGCGGCCTCGCGATCTTCGTGTTCCTGCTGGCCGCAGGCATCGCGCACCGTGACCTAAAAGCGCTCGGCGTTCACGGACGCGCCGCGGCCGAGAGCTTAAGCCGCGTCAGCCACTGATACGGGCGCGACGCCGGGCGCGAGCGTGCCGTACGACCTCGATGGCGAGTCCCAGCGTCAGCGCGATGCCGAGCGCGAGGAGAACGCCGTAGAACGGGTGGTTCTCGAACGTCTTGCCGCCGAAGTAGCCGAGCATGGCGCCGTACGTTCCCCAGATCACACAGGCGACGACGTCGTAGACGATGAACCGCCGCCAGGTGAGCGAGTGCACGTATCCGGCTGAGAACGTGATCGCCGTTCTCCCTCCGGGGATGAAGCGGGCGATGATGATGATGTACGCGCCGCGCTCGTCGAGCGTCCGCTCCGCCCATTCGAACCGCTTGTGCGCTTTCTCACTCCGGAACCAGCGCTTCACCGTCCTCTCGCCGACGAGCGTTCCGATCCCGTACGAGATGTTGTCGCCCAGGATCGCGCCGGCTGCGCCCGCGAGGATCACGAACAGGAGGTTGAGATCGCCTGACGCCGCGAAGCTGCCGCCGATCACGAGCACCGTCTCGCTGGGCACGAGCGGGAAGAACGCGTCGATCACCGCGACGATGAAGATCACGAAGTAGCTCCACGAGGAGCCCGAGACCCAGTCGGCTATCTGATCGAAGTCGAGCCAGTTCGGCATCAGATGGTTGATCGGTGATTGCCGTCGATGCGGGGATGGCTGAGACCAAGCCGGGGACGCCGCCCGTCCGAGCGCGTATCGGGAATACGGGCGAGGACGGGCGGCGCCAGCCGGCGCCGTGTCTCAGCCACCAGCCGCGCGGCGAGGAATTGCCGATCAACCATCTCACCATCCTCGCAGAGGGAGGGTGTGAGACGAGCCCGTGAAAGATCTTCCACACCCTTGGCACACCTTGCTCTTGACAGTCATCGGTGTCTGACACCGATTCAGCGGGGATGATTGGCCCCGATGCCTTTCCTCCCGCTCGCGAACATGAAGGTCGTCGACGTGACCACCTCGATCGCCGGGCCCTACTGCGCGGAGATCCTCGCGTCGCTCGGAGCCGAGGTGGTCAAAGTCGAGCGCCCGGACACCGGCGACGACGGTCGCGCGTGGGGACCGCCGTTCTGGAACGGCGAGAGCGCGATGTTCCTCTCCGTAAACGCGGGCAAGCGCTCGCTGGCCGTCTCGCTCGCGGACCAGCGTGGACGGGAGATCGTGCGACGACTGGCCGACGACGCCGATGTCTTCCTGCAGAGCCTCCGCCCTGGGCTCGCCGAGCGCATGGGCCTCGGCGCCGAGACGATCCGCGCGCGCAACCTGCGGCTCGTCTACTGCTCCGTCGGAGCCTATGGACACGTGGGGCCGCTCTCGAACGAGCCGGGTTACGACGCGCTCATGCAGGCCGCCGGGGGCCTCATCAGCATGACGGGAGAGCCAGGTCGCCCTGGCGCACGGGTCGGCTCGTCGCTCATCGACATGGGTACCGGGATGTGGTCGGCGCTCGGGATCGTCGCGGCGTTGCTCGAGCGCGAGAAGACCGGTGAGGGCACACTCGTCGACACCTCCCTGTACGAGACTGCGCTCGGCTATGTCGGGTACCACCTCGTCGGGTACCTCGCCGACGGCACCGTCCCGTCAGGTCAGGGAACCGCCTTCCCCATGGTTGCCCCGTACCAGGTCTTTCCGACGCGCGACGGCGAGCTGATGATCGCTGGGGGCAACGACCGGCTCTTCTCGCTCCTCGGCGACGCGATCGGCATGAGCGAGCTCGGATCTGATTCGCGATTCCTGACGAATCCGGACCGGGTAGCGAATCGCGAGGAGCTCGTCGCTCTACTCTCGACCCGGCTGCGAGAGCGCGACACGGCAGAGTGGCAGGAGCGACTGACGGCTGCCGGGGTTCCGGCCGCACCCGTCGCGGACGTCGCCGACGTCGTGAATGCACCCCAGACGAACGCGCTCGAGATGATTCAAGCCGTTGCTCACCCCCAGATCCCCGACCTTCGCCTCGCGGCGCTCCCCTTCTCTTTCGACGGGGAGCGAGCGCAACATCGGTCGTCTCCGCCACTCGTCGGCGAGCACTCCGCCGAAGTGCTGCACGAGCTTGGTTATGCCGAGAGCGAAATAGCCGCCCTCGCCGAGGACGGCGTCGTCAGGCTCGGCTGACCCGGCTCACTCGTACGCGATCGCCCGGAGCGGATCGAGCTTCGCTGCACGCCGTGCGGGGAAGATCGCGGCCACGATCCCGACGACGATCGCGGCGATCACGAACACGATCACCTGGGTCGTGGGGAACGAGAAGACGAGGAAGTCCACGCGAGCGATGAGCAGCGCCGCGAGCACGATCCCGAGCGCGATCCCCAGCGCAGCTCCGATAAGCGCGGTGATAACGCTCTCGTGCCGGATCATCCGACGCACCTGACGCCGGGTCATCCCGATCGCGCGCAGCATCCCGATCTCCCGCGTCCGCTCGAACACCGTGAGGACGAGCGTGTTCACGATCCCGAACAGACTCACGATCACGGACAGCGCGAGCAGGACGTAGAGGATGTTGAGCACGGACTTCAACCCGGAGATCTGGTTGTTGATGAACTCCTCGCGCGTCTGCACCTTCGCGTTCGGGAAGTCGGCGAGCGCCTCCTCGAGGACGAGTGTGTTCGCGGCACTCACGTCGCCTTCCACGGCGATGAAGGTGTAGAGATTGCGCGGGTTCTCGACCTTCGCGTCCCAAGCCTGGGTCGAGAGGGTCACGTTGCCGAACGGTGAGCCTCCCGTCGGTGGATCGAAGATCCCCTCGACGACATAGGCCTCCTTCGCGCCGCTGGGGAACGTCAGCTCGATGGGCGAACCCACGACGAGATCGTTGCTATCCGCATAGCCGTCGTCGACGAACACGCCGTCGATGCCGAGATTCGCCATCACGTCCTGCGAGCCGTCTTTCCATTCGAGCGCGATCAGGTCGCGAGCCGTCGGGTCGACCGCTGTCCCGAAGATCGTCTCGTCGAAGGCTCGCACCTCGCCAGTACGGACGTTCATCACCGCAACGACGCCCGGTGCCTGGCCCGCTGTATCTGCAGCGTCAACCGGTATCGGCGAGAAGTCGTTCTGCGCGGTGATCGCGTAGTCGGAGTCGGAGTTCTTCCAGAGGTCGTTCACCGCTCCCTCGAACGACGCGATGATCCCGGCGGCCAGGGTGGCCACGAGCGTGACGAGCGCGAGGCCGATCATGAGCGCCGCCGCGGTAGAGGCTGTCCGTTGCGGATTGCGCCTAGCGTTCTCGCTGCCGACCTGGATCGTCGATCGGTCGGGGATGACGCCGGGGAACTCGGCCGGCCACTCCGGTTCCCAGTGACGGACGGCCTTTCGCAGCCACATCAGGAGCACGATCGCGAGGATCAGCGGGTTGAGAAGTGCACCGCCTACGAAGGCGAACACGCGCTTGCCCGCAGGGCCGGGCCCCCAGGCGCCGTGACGGAGAAGCCAATACGGAAGCGTGAAGAACGGCCAGAAGAGGACGAGCAGCGCGAACACGGACCAGCGCGCGATCGGAGACATGAACGCGGACAGGCTCGGAATGAGCCGCGTCGTGACCCGCGCGACGCCAAAGAACATCAGCAACACACCGACACCCATCCAGAGCAGCACGCTCGTCGTGCCGAGGCCCGGGACGAACAGCCCGTAGATCAGGGCTGCAAGACCCAGGCCGCACGACACCAGTGCACCGAGCGAGCGCGATGGGAAGAGCGCGCAGCCGAAGAGCACGAGAATGAGACCGAGCACGGCGAGCAGAGAGCTGACGAGGGCATTGCCCGGCGTCGTCGTGATGGCGAAGACGCCGACGATTACACCGACACCGGTCATCAGCGCCGCGGTCCCGATGCTTCGGACACTGTCGAGCGGCTCGCCGGGAAGGGTCGCACCCTCTCGCACGGCCGCAATCGGCGGGACCATGGTCGCGCGAACGCCTGGGTAGACGCTGGCCAAGACCGTCACAAGGATTCCGACGGCCAACGCGACGACGATCGTGCGCGGCTCGAAGACGAGGCCCGAATTCGGCAGCGTAAAGCCCACGAGATCGAAGAGCCGAAAGAGACCCTTGGCTAGCAGAAGCCCGAGGAAGAGGCCAACGACAGAAGCGACGACGCCGATTACGACGGCCTCGGCGAGGATCGACCCGAGCACTTGGCGATTCGTCGCGCCTAGGGTCCGCAGGGTCGCGAACTCTCGGGTCCGCTGGGCGATCGTGATCGAGAGGGAGTTGGCGATCACGAACGAGCCGACGAACAGGGCGATACCGCCGAAGGCGAGGAGAAAGGTCTGAAGGAAGGAGATGAACTCGCTGGTCTCCGAGGAGTCCGCCTGCGCCTGCTCGCCGCCCGTCTTCACTTGGGCCCCCGGTGGCAGGATCTCCTCGATCTGGCTCACGAGCTCGGCGTCGAGCACGTCGGGTTTCGCCGCGGCGGCGATCTCGTCGAGCCTTCCGACCTTCTTGAAGAGTCGTTGCGCCGTCGCGAGATCGAAGCCGGCCAAGGTCGCCCCACCGATCGTGAGGCCCGAGCCGAACTGCACGACTCCGGAGACTCGGACGCGCTCGACGGGGCCCTCGGCTTGCACCCCGATCGTCTCCCCCACTTCGAAGCCCTGGTCGGCGGCCGTCTCCTTGTCCACGACGACCTCGTCAGGGCCCGGCCACGCTCCATCGACGAGGGTCAGCGGATTGAAGTCCGACTCGCCGTCGGAGATCGAGAACCCGAGGTTCGGGGCCCCGCCTGACACGACGGCCTTTCCGTCGTCTCCGATGAGCTGCGTCGCGTCTGAGTCGACGCTCCCCTCGGCTTGCGCGACGCTCGGAAGCTCGCGCACCTCGCCGAGCAAGCTCTCCTCCAGCGTCGGATCGGTCACGCCGCTGCCGTCGGAGAGGTCGAAGGCCGACCTTCCGGTGATCACCGCGCTCGAGCCCTTGCGGATGTCCGTGAAGATCCTGTCGAACGCCTGGTCGATCGAGTCCGTGAGGACGTACGTGCCGCTGATCATGGCGACGCCGAGGACGATCGCGATCGCCGTGAGCGCTGTCCGAAGCTTGCGGCTCAGGAGTCCACGGATCGCGAACTTCGTCACGCCACCTACTCGTACGCGATGGCTTCGAGCGGGTTGAGCTTCGCCGCGCGCCGTGCCGGCATGATCGCAGCGAGGATCCCGATGACGATCGCGACGATCGTGAGCACCACGAGCTGCAACCACGGGATCGAGAACCGCACATCGAACTCACTCAACGCTCGGTTGACGAGCGCGGCGAGGAAGATCCCGAGCGGGAGCCCGAGCGCAGCGCCGATCAGCGCGGTGATGACGCTCTCTTGCCTGATCATCCGGCGCACCTGCCGACGTGTCATCCCGATCGTGCGCAGCATCCCGATCTCTCGCGTGCGCTCGTAGACCGAGAGGACGAGCGTGTTGATCATCCCGAAGATGCTCACGAACACGGCGAGCGTCAGCATGACGTAGAGGAACGAGATGAACTGGTTGAAGTCCGCGTCCTCGCGGTCGATCCACTCCTCACGGGTTTCGAGCTGCGTGTCGGGATAACCGGCGATTGCCACCTCCATCTGCGCCCGGTTCTCGTCGGTCGAGTCGCCGGCGACGTTCGCCCACGTCCAGCGGTTGCGCGGCCGGTCGTAGAGCGAGTCGAAGAGCTCCGTCGAGACGTTCACGCTCTCGAGCAACGGGTAGAACGGCGGCGGCTCGAACGTCCCCACGACCGTCACGTCGGCCGTGCGGTCGGCGGTCGAGCGGAGCGTCAGCACGCTCCCGACGGTGATGTCGTGATCCTCCGCGAAGTTACTGCTGACGACCGCGCTCGTCGTTCCGAGCGTGGCGAGCACGCCGTCGTCGCCCTCCTGCCACACGAAGCGGTACGCCGCGGCGATCGTGTCCGGCTCGATGCCGCCGATCTCGGCAGTGTCGCCGTTCACTTGCCCGACCTCAGAGCGCACGCTGGTCACGACCTCGGGCAGGGAAGACGCGGCGAGCGCGTCGCCTGCCGCGGCGACGAACGGCGTGTACCCGTCCTGCGAGGTGACGACGTAGTCGGCGAGGATCTGCTCCTCGATCGCCTCGCGATTCGACGCCTTCATCCCGTTCGTCAGCGTCGCGATGAACGAGACGAGCGCGATGCCGATCATCAACGCCGCGGCAGTTGCTGCCGTCCTGCCCGGGTTGCGAACCGCATTTCCGCTCGCGAGCCGGCCGGCTACTCCTCCTACGCTGCGCGCCGGTAGCCCCACCACGGACGCGATCGGCTTCACAAGATGCGACGAAAGCATGGCGACGCCGAGGAAGAGCAGAAGCACGCCGCCCGCGATCGAGAGCAGCCGATCGCCGGTGCCGAGCTCATCCGCGAACATCGCGCGAGCGAGCGCGAGTAGCGCGACGACGCTGGCGATCGCCGCAATCCAGGGAGTGAATCGTGCGAATCGCGAATGCGGAAGCGTCGCGCCTTCGCGCACGGCTGCGATCGGCGGCACGCGCGTCGCACGGAGCGCGGGGAACAGGCCTGCGAGGAGCGTGATTCCGACGCCGACGATCAGCGAGACGACCACCGTCCGCGTCGCAAACACGCGATCGGCGGTCGGGAGCTCGACGCCGAGGCTTCGGAACAGCGACTCGATCCCCTCGGCAAGCAGCACGCCGAGCCCGAGCCCGATGAGCGACGCGACGAGCCCGATGACGAGCGACTCGAGGATCACCGATGCGAGGACCTGCCTCCGCGACGCGCCGATCGTCCTCATCGTGGCGAACTCGCGTGTCCGCTGAGCGACGGTGATCGAGAAGGTGTTGAAGATGACGAACGCGCCGACGAAAAGCGCGATTCCGGCGAATGCGAGCAGGAAGTAGCTGAAAAACTTCGTGAACTCGTTCACCTCGTCCACCTGCTCCTGGGCTTCCGCCGTCGCGCTGACGACCTTCGCGTCGGCCGGAAGGGCCGGCTCGATCGCCGCGACGAGCTCGTCTTCGGAGATCCCCTCACGGGCGGCGACCGAGATGCGTCGTACTGACCCTCACGGTCGAGGAGCTCCTGGGCAGCCGGGATCGTGAATACGGTGAAGCTCGCGTTGCCGAGACTGTCGAGGCTGCCGTACTGGGCGATGCCGACGAGCTCGAATACACGCTTCGGCTGCAGCGTGGTGATCTCGACCGTGTCGCCGACGGCGTAGCCCTGCTTGTCGGCGGTGCCGGCGTCGATGACGACCTCGCCGGCCGCAGCCGGCCAGCGCCCCTCGTAGAGGTTCAGGGGATTGAACTGCGCGAACTCGGGATCAGTGTCGATGCCGAACCCGAAGGTCGGAGCTCCCTCGGAAGAGACAGCCTTGCCTTCGGGGGTCAGGATCTTCGTGTTGACCTCGTCGACGATGCTGCCGGACGCAAGCGCGACCTCCGGCACCGCCCGCACGGTCTCGAGCACCGACGCGTCGACGGGCGGGGGCGGCGGAGCCGACCCCTCGAACGAGATGTCGAGCCCCCGACCGGTCACAACCGCGTCGGTCTCCGCGTACGACTCCGTGAAGAGCGTCGTGAAGGCGCGGTTGATCGTGTCCGTGAGGATGTAGGTACCGCTGATCATCGCGACGCCGAGGACGATCGCGATACCAGTCAAAGCCGCGCGAAGCTTGCGGCCGGCGAGACCGCGTAGGGCGACCTTGATCACGCTGCGGAGACTTCCTCCATCACGGAGAGGATGTCGTGCGCGTTGGACTCACCTAGCTCGCGCACGATCTCGCCGTCAGCGAGGAAAAGAACCCGATGCGCCATCGCAGCCGCGCGAGCGTCGTGCGTCACCATCACGATCGTCTGGTGGTACTCGTCGACCGAGCGGCGCAGGAGCTCCAGGATCTCCTGGCTCGTCGACGAGTCGAGGTTTCCGGTGGGCTCGTCCGCAAAGAGGACGGTCGGCTTGGAGACGAGCGCGCGAGCGATCGCCACGCGCTGCTGCTGCCCACCCGACAGCTCGGCGGGACGATGCGTAAGCCGGTCCGTGAGCCCGACGTCGGACACGAGCTGCTCGAACCAGCCGTCTTCCGGCTTCTCGCCCGCGATGGTGAGTGGAAGCAGGATGTTCTCCTTGGCGTCCAGCATCGGCAAGAGATTGAAGAACTGGAAGACGAAGCCGATGTGATCTCGGCGCAGCTTGGTGAGTGCGTTGTCGCCGAGTTGCGTGATCGCCGTTCCGGCGACCTCGACCTCACCCGACGTCGGCTTGTCGAGCCCGGCGAGGATGTGCATGAGTGTCGACTTCCCCGAGCCTGACGGACCCATCACGGCAGTTGCTGCGCCGGATGCGATATCCACCGAGACCCCCCGCAGCGCATCGACTGCCGTCTCGCCTTCCCCGAATCGGCGGGTCACGTCGCGCGCGACGACGACCGCCCCATTTTGGCTTTCGCTCATTACTCCCGGCTCCTCTCTCGCAGTTCGAGGCGGAAGGCTAGCCAACTTCCCCCGATCGGCCCTATACGAATCGCCGACCTCTCGGGCACAGTGCGAGTGTGGAGACACGACTCGAGATCCGCGCTGCCCTGGACCGAGCCCGCAAGGCGACCGAGGCACTGCTGGAGCCGATCGTGGACGACGTTCTCGTCGCGCCGGCCGGGCACGACCAGCCTCCACTGGTCTGGGGCTACGCCCAGATCGCGTACTTCGAGGAGCTCTGGCTGCTCCGCAACGTCAACGGCGACTCGCCGATCTCCCCTCTCCACGACGAGATCTACGCAGCACTCCGGCACGAGCACGGCGAGCGCACGGATCTTCCGACCCTGAGGCCCGCCGCCGCCCGGGCGTATGCCGAGGACGTGCGTTCACGCGTCCTCGAGTCGCTCGAGCACATCGACCTGGACGCGCCGAACGCACTCCTGCGCAACGCCTTCGCGTTCGGTCTGGTGCTCCAGCACGAGCTCCAGCAACAGGAGGCGATACTCGAGGCGTTGCAGCAACGCACCGACTTCGCGTATCCGGCCCCCGCGAGCTCCGCTCCGGATCGAGCGCCCAGCGGACCTTCCGAGATCCATGTACCGGCCGGCTCGTTCATGCTCGGCGCAGTCGACGAGCCGTGGGCGTACGACAACGAGCTCGTCCCTCACGAGGTCGAGCTGCGCCCGTTCTGGATCGACCGCGCCCCGGTGACGAATGGCGCGTTCATGAAGTTCGTCAAGGACAAGGGGTACCGGTCGAAGAGGCTCTGGAGCGCTGAGGGGTGGGAGTGGCGCGCGCGAGAGGACGCGCACGCACCTCTCTACTGGGCGAAGGGCGCGGACGGCTGGGAGCGTGTCCGCTTCGGCCGGCTCGAGCCTGTCCCGGCGAACGAGCCCGTGCAGCACGTCTCCTGGTTCGAAGCCGAGGCGTTCGCGCGTTGGGCTGGGAAGCGACTTCCCACGGAAGCCGAGTGGGAGCGCGCGGCAGGCTGGCACGAGCACGAGGGGAAGTTCCGCTACCCCTGGGGTCAGGCGTGGATGGGATTCGAGGCCAGCCTCGATCACCGCCGCTTCTCACCCGCCCCGGCTGGGTCTTACGAGGGTGGGGTCAGCCCCGTCGGTTGCGTCCAAATGGGAGGCGACGTGTGGGAATGGACGTCGTCCCACTTCCAGCCGTACCCCGGGTTCCTCGCGTTCCCCTACCCGGAGTGCTCCGAGGTCTACTTCGGCGAGGAGTACCGCGTTCTTCGAGGCGGCTCGTGGGCGACCGCCGCACTCGTCGCGCGCACCTCGTTCCGCAACTGGGACTTCCCGGGCAGGCGGCAGATGTTCGCGGGCTTTCGCTGCGCCCGCGACGCGTAGCGCGCCGCGAAACACCAGTCCGGGCTAGAGGTCCTGACTCGGGAGATCGCGTCATTCCCGTCGAGTCGGGCCGCTACCTGGCGGAGCACATCCCCGACGCGAAGTACGTCGAGATGCCTGGGCAAGACCACTTTCCGTTCGTCGGCGACGTCGACGCGATCGTCGACGAGATCGAGGAGTTCCTCACGGGCTCACGACGCGTCCGAGAGCCCGATCGCGTCCTCGCGACCGTGCTCTTCACCGACATCGTGGGCTCGACGGAGCGCGCCGCCGAGCTTGGCGATCGGCGCTGGAAAGAGCTTCTCGACGATCACCATCGGCTGGTCAGAGCAGAGCTCGAGAGCGCGCGGGGCAAGGAGGTGCGAATCTCAGGCGACGGGTTCCTGGCCACGTTCGACGGCCCGGCCAGGGCGATCCGGTGCGCGTGCGCGATCCGCGACGCCGTTCGAGAGCTGGGGCTCGAGATCCGCGCCGGGTTGCACACCGGCGAGATCGAGCTCGCCCAGACTGGGGTCGAGGGCATCGCCGTCCATATCGGAGCACGCATCGCCGCGCTCGCTCGAGAAGGCGAGGTGCTCGTCTCCAGCACGGTCAAGGATCTGGTCGTGGGCTCGGGGATCGACTTCGCCGATCGGGGAGCGCACGTGTTGAAGGGCGTGCCTGGCGAATGGCACGTTCATGCCGTCACCAATGCCGGCCCCGGCCGCTGATCGGAGTCAGCGCATCAGCGCGGTCGCCTCGGTGAGGACCTCGCCGAGGATGCCCACGATCTCGTCGAACTCGGCCTGGCCCGCGACGAGCGGCGGTGAAATCTGAAGCACCGGGTCGCCTCGGTCGTCAGCTCGGCAGATCATGCCGGCGTCGAAGAGCGCATTTGAGAGATACCCGCGGAGGAGCCGCTCGCACTCCTCGTCGGAGAACGTCTCACGTGTGTCTTTGTCCTTGACGAGCTCGATCGCCCAGAAGTAGCCCGCTCCGCGCAGGTCGCCGACGATGGGAATGTCGAGGAGCTGCGCCAGCGTCGAGCGGAACGCATCCTCGTTCTCGCGCACGTGCTCGAGGATCCGCTCCCGCTTCATGATCTCGATGTTCTTGAGCGCGATCGCGGTCATGACCGGGTGGCCGCCGAACGTGATTCCGTGCGTGAACATCGAGGTCGCGCCGAGGAACGGCTCCATCACCTTGTCCGTGGCGACGACGCCGCCGATAGCCGCGTACGACGACGAGAGCCCCTTCGCCATCGTGACAATATCGGGCTTGATGTCGTAGCGCTCCGACCCGAACCAGTAACCCAGGCGACCGAATGCGGTGATGACCTCGTCGGCCGAGAGCAGGATGTCGTAGCGGTCGCAGATCTCGCGCACGCCGCGCCAATACCCCTCGGGCGGGGTGAAGCAGCCGCCCGCGTTCTGCACCGGCTCCATGTGGACGAGGCACACCGTGTCGGGCCCCATGGCCAGGATCGCCTGTTCCAGCTCGTCGAGCAGGAAGCGCGTGAACTCGGCCTCGGTCTCCTCGGGCGGGCGGTGGTAGCGGTTGGTGTTGGAGACGTGCCGCACCTCGGACACGAGCGGCTCGAAGGGCGTGCGGAGCGCCGGGATGCCGCTGATCGAGAGTGCGCCGAACGTTGTTCCGTGATAGGCGATGTGACGTCCGATCGCCTTGTAGCGGCGCGGCATCGGCTGTGCTGCGGCGGCCAACGCATCGTGCATCACCTCGGGCTCCTGCGCGCCTGCGCGAGCCCCGGGCGTAACTAGCCCGAGGATCTGCTTCTCGCCGCGCGCGAGGTAGTACTGGCGCGCGAGCTTCCAGGCCGACTCGACCGCCTCGGAGCCGCCGTTGCAGAAGAACACGCGGTTCAGGTCACCGGGGGCGAGCGAGGCGACCTCGGCGGCGAGCTCGATCGCGCGCGGATGGGCGTACGACCAGTTCGTGTAGAAGGGCAGCTCGCGCATCTGGTCGAGCGCCGCCTGGCCGATCTCGTCCCCGAACGAGTAGCCGATGTTGACGGAGAAGAGCCCTGCCAGCGCGTCGAGGTAGCGCTTTCCGTTGGAGTCCTCGAGGTAGCACCCGTCCCCGCGCACGATGATCGGGACGTCCGCCGTCTCGAACCCGCCCATGCGGGTGAAGTGCATCCAAAGGTGGTCCTTGGCGGCCTTCTGGAGGTCGAGCGGAATCGGCGTAGTGGTGGTCATGTGGCTCCTTGGGTTCTCTTTGCGCTCCGGTATTGCAAGAAGACGTTACCGAGGGCGATGGCTATGGCGACGAGAAAGATCGCGCTCGCGACGACGTTCACCTGCGGTGGAACGGAAACACGCGCGATGCCCCAGACGAACACGGGGAACGTCTGCTCCGATCCCGCATTGAAGTAGGTGATCACGAAGTCGTCAATCGAGAGGGCGAAGCCGAGGAGCGCCGCCGCCAGCATCGCGGGGGCGATGAGCGGGAGCGTGACCTTCCTGAAGGTCGTGATCTCGTTTGCGCCGAGGTCCATCGCAGCCTCCTCGAGGTGACGGTCGAACCCGATGAGGCGGGCCTTCACGGTCACCACGATGAAGCTGACGATGAACATGACGTGGGCGATGAAGATCGTCGCAAAGCCAAGCTGGAAGATCGCAGTGGTGTTCAGGAAGAGCGTGAGGAGCGAGGCACCGAGCACGATCTCCGGGGTGGCCATCGGCAGGAAGACGAGGAGGTTGGACGCTCCCCTACCGCGGAAGTGGTACCGCACGATGCCCAAGGCCATGAGCGTCCCGAGGACGGTCGCCACGATCGTTGCGAGGAAGCCGATCTTGAGGGAGGTGATGAGCGCTTCTCGCACCCCGAGCACAGAGTCCCAGTTGATCCAGTTGTCGAGGGTAAAGCCCTCCCACACGTAGTTGAACCTGCCAGCGGGGTCGTTGAACGAGAAGAGGATCACGACGGCGATCGGGAGCATCAGGTAGGCGCAGACGAGGAAGGCGTACACCGTGAGCGAGTGATGCTTGACGAAGCGCCACGCTCGAGCTCCGGTTCCGAGCCGGGAACGCGCCACGACCGTCTTCGAGACCGCGGTCATCCGGTCAGCTTCTCCGTGCCGACGACGCGGGCGTAGACGAGCAGCGACACGAGGATCGTCGCCATGAGGACGAACGAGAGCGACGCCGCGGTCGGGTAGTCGAGCGACTCGAGGAACTTGGCCTGGATGACGTTGCCGATCATGGCCTGGTTCGGGGTCCCGAGGTACTCGGCGTTGATGAAGTCGCCGGCCGCAGGAATGAACGTCAAGAGCGTGCCCGCCACGATCCCTGGCGCGGAGAGTGGCAACGTCACCCTGAGGAACGCCTGCGTCGGAGATGCGTAGAGATCCTTCGCCGCCTCGAGGAGCCGAGGCTCGACTTGCTCGAGGGACACGTAGAGCGGCAGCGCCATGAACGGGAAGAAGTTGTAGGTGATGCCTGCGACGACCGCGAAGGTGGTCGCCAGTAGGCGCTCGTCCTCCCCGAGTATGTGGAGCGCCTGGAGGATCCCGACGACGGGACCCTCGTCAGCGAGGATGTTGAGCCAGGCGAGCGTGCGAATCAGGTAGGTGACGAAGAACGGCGCGACGATGAGGAGCAGGAAGAAGTTCCTCCACGGACCAGCCCGAAACGCGATCCAGTAGACGAGCGGGTATGCGAGCAGGAGGCTCACTGTGGTGGCGATCCCCGCGTACAGGAACGAGCGCCCGAGTTGCGTCCGGTACTCCGAGAACGCATCCGTGAAGTTCGAGAGCTCCCAGGAAAACTCGAAGTTCGGGAAGATCCCCGACTGGAGCGATTGGTACCCGAGGAACCCGAGAGGGACCAGGAAGAAGATCGCGAGCCAGAGGAGCCCGGGCGCGAGCAGGAGGTAGGGCGTCAGCCCCGGGTGTCGGTGGAAAAACGAGCCCATCTGCCCCCCGTTCGCGAGGGCGAGGCAAGCCTCGCCCCTACTGGCCGAGGACTCCCTGCCAGAGCGTGATGTACTCCTCGTTGTCGAGTGCGGTCGAGTCGAACTGGCTGACCTGGGACAGCGTCGCATCGTCCGGGAAGATCAACGGGTTGTTTGCGGTCTCGGGATCCGTCTTCGCGAGCTCCTCCTGCGCGCCCTTCACGGGGGTGACGTAGTTGACGTACGCGGCGATCTGCGCGGCGATCACCGGGTCGTAGACGAAGTTCATGTACGTCGACGCCGTGGGGACGCTCCCGCCCGTCGGGATGAGCATGTTGTCCGTCCAGATCATCCCGCCGCTCTCCGGGATCGCCCACTTCAGCTTGGGGTTGTCGGCGACGAGCTGGACGACGTCGCCCGACCAGGCGACTGCAGCGGCGAGGTCGCCCTTCGTCAGCGGCTGGGCATAGTCGTTGCCCGCGAACCTGCGGATCTGGCCCGAGTCGACGGCTGCCTGAACCGTTGCGATCGCCTTGTTGAAGGTTTCGTCGGTCACCGTGGCCGGGTCGTCGCCAGCCTGGAGCATGACGAGCCCGACGGAGTCCGCCATCTCCTGCAGCATCGTCACCTTGCCCTTCAGCTTCGGATCCTCGAGGAGCTGCTGCACCGATGTGACGGGGCCCGTGACGTCCTCGTTCCAGGCGATGCCGGTCATGCCCGACTGCCACGGGAGCGAGTACTCGCGGCTCGGATCGAACGGCGGGCTTGCCTGCGCGTCGACGAGATTCGAGATGTTCGGGATGAGCTCCTTGTCGAGCTTCTGGACCCAGCCTTCGTTGACCAAGAGGCCCGGGAAGCGCGAGTTGTCGGTGAAGACGAAGATGTCGCGGTCGATGCCCTGGCCCTGAGAGAGCTGGCCCTGCACCTTGGCGAAGTACTCGCCGTTGTCGTTGATCTCCTCGAAGTAGTTGACCTTGGTCCCCGTCTGCTCGGTGAACTTCTCGAGTGTCGTCGGCTTGTCCGTGTCGATGTAGAACGGCCAGTTGGCGAAGTTCAGGACGCCCCCCACCTCGCCGCCGCCGCCGCTCCCGCCGCAGGCCGCGAGCAGGCTCGGGAGCGACAGGAAGGTGATACCAGCCGCGCTACGCCGCAGCAGTTGGTCACGAGTCAATCTCGGGTTCATGTGCGTTCCTCCTTCACTATTGACGTCTCCTCGGCGACCACGAAGGTCGAGTCCGGAGCCCAGCTAAGAATCACATTTTCCCCCGGAGCCGGGACGCGCCCACCACGGTCGATGTTCTGTGCGAAGACGTGGACGGTACCTGCCGTCGTGTTGACGACGAGTTGAGTGGCGACACCGATGTACGCGCTCTCCGAGATCGTCCCCGGGAGCTCGTTCGCGCCGCCGCCACGCCCGACGGTGATCTTCTCCGGACGGACGCCGGCGGCCACTCGACCCACGCGCCCTTTCACGCCCGCTCGTATCAGCTCTCCGCTGTCGAGGCGCACCGCATCGGGGCCTTCGACGTTTCCGGAAAGCAGGTTCGAGGCGCCGAGGAACCCAGCGACGAACGCGCTGGCAGGTCGTTCGTAGAGCTCTTCCGGCGGGCCGAGCTGCTCGATCCGCCCGTGGTTCATGACCGCGATCGTGTCGGCCATCGTCATCGCCTCTTCCTGGTCGTGCGTGACGTGGACGAACGTGATCCCGATCTCGTGCTGGATGCGCTTGAGCTCGAGCTGCATCTGCTTGCGCAGTTTCAGGTCGAGCGCGCCGAGCGGCTCGTCGAGCAGCAAGACGCGGGGATGGTTGACAAGCGCCCGCCCGAGGGCGACCCGCTGCTGCTGGCCTCCCGATAGCTGCTTGGGCTTCCGCTTTCC
The DNA here is from genome assembly GCA_038910715.1 of Gaiellaceae bacterium. Taxonomy (GTDB): domain Bacteria; phylum Actinomycetota; class Thermoleophilia; order Gaiellales; family Gaiellaceae; genus GMQP-bins7. Next base: position 13,028 of record JBCKBY010000001.1, on the reverse strand, counting down.
GAACCCCGATAGGCCGACGAGCTCGAGCATCTCGGCGACGCGGCCTCTCAGCTCGTCTTTGGGCACGCCCTTGCGCTCGAGGCCGAACGCGACGTTGTCCTCGACGGACATATGCGGGAAGAGCGCGTAGCTCTGGAAGACGGTGTTGACGTCGCGCTTATACGGCGGCAGTCCCACGACGTCCTTGTCTCCGAGGAAGATCCGGCCTCCGGTCGGCTCCTCGAAACCTCCGATCATCCTGAGCGTCGTCGTCTTGCCGCACCCGGAGGGACCGAGCAGGGCGAAGAACGATCCACGGGGGATCTCCACCGACACTCCGTCCACCGCGACGGTCTCGTGGAAATGCTTGACGACGCCCTCGAGGCGGACATCTGGAGTCGACACGTCAGCTGGAGTTATGCCAGCTTCACGCAAACGTGCTTGATCCGTGTGTACTCCTCCATCGAGTAAATGGACATGTCCTTCCCGTACCCCGACTCCTTGAAACCGCCGTGCGGCATCTCGGAGGCGAGCGGGAAGAGGTGCTCGTTGACCCAGACCGTGCCGAAGTCGAGCTTGGCCGCCATCTTCATCGCGCGGCCGAGGTTCTCCGAGAAGACCGAGGCCGCGAGCCCGTAACGGACGCCGTTCGCCATCTCAATTGCGGCCTCGTCGGAGTCGTATGACTGCATCGTGACGACGGGCCCGAAGACTTCGTTCTGCACGATCTCCGCGTCCTGCCCGACGTCGGTGACGATCGTCGGCTTCACGAAGAAGCCGCGGTCGCCGATGGCCTCGCCCCCGGTGAGGATCGTGGCCTTCGCGTCGCTCGCACGCTCGAGGAACCCGAGCACACGCTCCTGCTGCTCGGCCGAGATGACCGGGCCCATCCCGATGTCGTCGTCCGTTGCCGGATCGCCCACCGTCAGCGACTCGACCGCCTTGACCGTCTCCGACACGACATCGTCGTAGATCCGCTCTGAGACGAGGATGCGCGAGGAAGCCGTGCAGTCCTGGCCCGAGTTGAAGTAGCCACCGATCTTGATCGCCTCGGCCACCGTTGCCGGGTCGGCGTCGTCGAGCACGACCATCGGCGCCTTGCCGCCGAGCTCGAGGTGAACGCGCTTCACCGTCTGGGCCGCGTTGGCAGCGATGAGCTTGCCCGTGGCAGTGTCGCCGGTGAGCGAGACGAGCCGGATGTCGGGATGGCGGACGAGCCCGTCGCCGACGGGAATCCCGTCGCCGGTCACGACTTGCAGGACACCCGGCGGGATGACCTCTTGCGCCAGCTCGGCGAAGCGGAGAATCGTCAGCGGCGTCTGCTCTGCGGGCTTGATGATCTGGACGTTCCCGGCCGCGAGCGCCGGGCCGATCTTCCACATTGCCATGAAGAGGGGGTAGTTCCACGGGCAGATACCGGCCACGATCCCGAGCGGCTCCCGCCGGATCATCGACGTGTAGCCCTCGGCGTACTCGGCGGCGGCCTTCCCTTCTAGGTTGCGGGCGGCGCCGGCGAAGAAACGTAGGTTGTCGGACATCACAGCTGGCTCGTCCACGGCGACCCACCAGGGCTTGCCCACGTTCAGCGACTCGAGCCGTGCCAACTCCTCGGCGTTCTCGTCGATGATGTCGGCGAGCTTCAGCAGGAGCTCCATGCGGTCTTTCGGAGTCTTGTCCTGCCACTCGCTCCACGCCTTCTTGGCCGCGTCGACTGCGCGCTCGACGTCCTCGACTGTTCCGCGCGGAACCTCGGCGATCACCTCGCCGGTCGCCGGGTTGAGCACGTCCATCGTCTCCCCGGACGTCGACTCGACGAATTCGCCGCCGATGAAATGCTTCTGCTGGGTTACAGAGACGCTCACGAAGGACCTCCGATCGGTGAAATCACCCCGGAGCCTAGCTCTGTCATCAGCGGCGCGACAACCCCGGTGGTTCAGGTAGAACCCGAGTCGCCGTGAGAATCTTGGTCGTCGGGACCGGCGGCGTCGGTTCAGCCTTCGCCGCCATCGCTCAGCGTCGCTCGTTCTTCGAGGGCTGCGCGCTCGCCGACTACGAAGCCGGGCGGCCCCTCGGTGTCGTGGCCGAACTCGCCGACGGACGCTTCAGCGCACACCAGATCGACGCTTCGAGCCGTGACGACGTCCTCCGACTGATCCGTGAGACGCGTGCGGAGGCCGTTCTCAATGCGGTCGATCCTCTGTTCAACGTCCCCGTCTTCGAAGCGTGCTTCGAGGCCGGCGTGACGTACCTCGACATGGCCATGACGCTGTCCGAGCCGCACCCCACGAACCCGTACGAAGACGTGGGTGTCAAGCTCGGCGACTACCAGTTCGACCGCGCGCGGGCCTGGGAGGAACGTGGCCTGCTGGCGCTCGTCGGAATCGGGGTCGAACCTGGCGCCGCCGACGTGTTTGCGCGCTACGCAGCCGACGAGCTCTTCTCAGAGATCGACGAGATCGGTATCCGTGACGGCGCCAATCTCGTGGTCGAAGGCTACGACTTCGCGCCCACCTTCTCGATCTGGACGACGATCGAGGAATGCCTCAATCCGCCCGTCATCTGGGAACGCGACCGCGGCTGGTTCACGACTACGCCCTTCTCGGAGCCGGAGGTGTTCGATTTCCCCGAGGGGATCGGGCCGGTCGAGTGCGTCAACGTCGAGCACGAGGAGGTACTGCTCATTCCCCGCTGGGTCGACTGCAACCGCGTCACGTTCAAGTACGGGCTCGGCGACGAGTTCATCGAGGTGTTGAGGACCCTGCGCAAGCTCGGGCTCGACTCGAAGGAGAAGATCCGCGTCAAGGACGTCGAGGTGGCACCGCGAGACGTCGTGGCCGCCACCCTCCCGGATCCGGCGACGCTCGGCGAACGCATGATCGGCAAGACCTGCGCGGGAACGCTCGTCACCGGCTTGGGAAAGGACGGCAACCCGCGGAAGACCTACCTCTACCACGTGGTCGACAACGAGTGGTCGATGCGGGAGTACGGATCGCAGGCGGTCGTCTGGCAGACGGCGATCAACCCGGTGATCGCGCTCGAGCTACTTGCCGACGGAGCCTGGAAGGGCACGGGCGTGCTCGGCCCCGAAGCCTTCCCGGCGCAGCCGTTCCTCGACAAGCTCGCCGAGTACGGCTCGCCGCACGGTGTCCTCGAGCTGTAACGGTGTCCCTGGCCTGTCGATTTTGGACAGCCTGTTCGTCGTCTGGGTGTGACGTCTAGGATCGAAAGATGGTGACCGTGAGGCTCCGCGCTCCCTTGTCCGAGCTCGCAGGCGGCAGGCGCGAGGTCGAGCTCGAGGGCATAACCGTGCTCGACGTCCTCCGGGCGCTCGAGCACGAGCACCCTGGCGTGAAGGGTTGGATCCTCGACGAGCAGGGCAACATTCGCGAGCACATCAACGTCTTCGTGAACAAGGAATACGGACGGGAGGGAACGAGGCTCGGCCCGGACGCCCGAGTGCACATCATCCCGGCGATCTCAGGAGGTTGAGAACCGTGACAGAGCTACTCGTTGGAACGAAGAAAGGCTTGTTCGTGCTTCACGGAGAGCCCGGAGCAGCCTTCGAAGTCGGCACGCGCGCGTTCGCGGGCGAGCCCGTCGAGTACGCGATGCGCGACCAGCGCACGAGCCGCTATTTCGCATGCGTTACGTCGGCGTTCTACGGGCCGAAGGTGTTCTACACCGACGATCTCGGCGGCGAGTGGGAGCAAGCCGCCGGCGTCGAGCTCCCGGAGGACGCGGAGAAGCCACTCGAGCGACTCTGGACGGTGGTGCCTGCGGAGACCGACGACCATCTCTTCGCGGGCGGCGCGCCGGGCGTGCTCTTCGAGAGCCGGGACGGGGGCGCCAACTGGGAGCTCAACAAGCCGTTCTGGGATCAACCGACGCGCCCCGACTGGAGCCCGGGAGCTGGAGGGATGTGCATGCACTCCATCGCGACGTGGCCGGGAGATCCGTCGCGAGTCGCGCTCGCCATATCGGCGGTCGGAGTGTGGCTCACCGACGACGGCGGCCAGACGTGGCGCCACGGGAACAAGGGGATGTACCCGCGCTACATGCCGGAGGAGGCGCGCGAGGAAACGATCACCCTCTGCGTCCACAACATGCACCGCGCCCCAAAGCGGCCCGAGCGGCTCTTCATGCAGTTCCACGGCGGCGTCTACCGCTCCGACGACGCCGGCGAGAGCTGGGCGTCGATCGCCGGCGGTCTTCCGTCCGACTTCGGCTTCCCGATGGTGCTCGACCCCGACGACCCGGACAGCGCGTACGTGATCCCACTCGTCGCCGACATGGACCGGGTGACGCCAGACGGGCGCGTCCGCGTGTACGAGACGCGGGATGCAGGTGCGACCTGGACCGAGCGCGGCGACGGCCTGCCGTCCGACAATGCGTACCTCACGATCCTGCGGCAGGCGTTCTGTTCCGATGACTCGGGGCCGAACATGGGCCTCTACTTCGGGGCCACCTCGGGAGACGTCTTCGGCTCCGGTGACGCCGGCGCGACGTGGTTCACGGCAGCGACGAAGCTCCCGCCCGTGCACTCGGTTCGCGTGGCGTAGGCTCCTGCTCGAGCACTCCGACGAAGGAGATCCGATGGTCCGTCTGTTCGTACGCCACCCGGTGACCGACTACAACACCTGGCGCCAGCACTACGACGCGTTCGATTCCGAGCGTGCCGCCATGGGCGTGACCGGTCACGCGGTCTACCAATCGGTCGACGACCCGAACGACATCACCGCCTGGCACGACTTCGCGAGCGCGGACGAGGCCAAGGCATTCGCCTCCGCGCCGCGCTTGAGGGAGGTCATGACCGCTGCCGGCGTCGCTGGAGAGCCGAGCATCTGGTTCGCGACCGAAGCCTGACGCTCACGCAGGCGCGTCGAAGCCGCGACCGTCGATCCGCTCGACGGCAATCCGGACGCTGACGCGCTCCTCGCCGGGCTGGCGGAACGGGTACGAGTCGGCGCCGATGTACTTCTTCGCCAGCCGGTCGATCTGATCGTCCGCGCCGTCGTCCACGAGCGCTGCCGTCCCACTCACGGAGAGCCAGCGGTACGGGTCCTGCGGGTCGACGACCGTCAGCGACACCCGCGCATCGCCGGCGATGTAGGTCGGCTTCGCTCGCCCGTACGCCGCGTTGAACGAGACGCCGCCTTCGTCGACGTCGACCCAGACGGGGGTCGAGTGCGGCGACCCGTCGGGGCGCAGATCGGTGACCACTCCGACGAACGGGCTCTCGAGGAACAACCGCTGTGCCGCAGAGAGCTTCAAGCCTGGTTGATCCATGAGCCAAAGCTAGCGGGTCGCAACGCGATTAAGGCAAGCTTCGGGCGATGTCCGAGCTTCCGAGCGGAACCGTCACCTTCCTCTTCACCGACATCGAAGGATCCACCAATCTGCTCAAGCAGCTCGGCGGGCGCTACTCCGACGTGCTGGCGGACCAGCAGCGCCTCCTGCGCGGGGCCTTCGCGGCTCACGGTGGCCACGAGGTCGACACGCAGGGCGACTCCTTCTTCGTCGCCTTTCGGCGCGGAAAGGACGCAGTGGCCGCGGCGGTCGCTGCTCAGCGCGATCTCGCGGCCCACCCTTGGCCCGCTGGAACCGAGGTGCGCGTACGCATGGGCTTGCATACCGGAGAGCCCAAGGTCGGCGACGAGCGTTACGTCGGCATCGGCGTGCACAAGGCGGCGCGTATCGCGGGCGCTGGTCACGGCGGTCAGGTGTTGCTCTCGTCGACCACGCGCGAGCTCGTCGAAGACGAGTTGCCGACTGGCGTCACGATCCGCGACCTCGGAGAACGACGGCTCAAGGACCTCGACCGGCCGGAGCGTCTCTCCCAGCTCGTGATCGAGGGCCTGCCGAGCGAGTTCGCGCCGTTGAACACGCTCGACGTCGAGCTCAGGCGCAGACGGCGGCGCATGTACGCGGGCTCCGCGTTGATCGGCGTCCTCGCCGCCGCGGTCGCCATCCCCGTTTTCGCGTTCGGCCAGGGATCGGGCGGCTCGGCTGAGGTTGCGCCCAACTCGGTCGCGGTGATCGACCCGAGCTCGAACAAGGTCGTCGACGACGTTCCGAACGTCGGCATCCGCCCGTCCGCTGTCGCCGCCGGCGAAGGTGCCGTCTGGGTGGCGAACCTCGACGCCACGATCGTGGCACGAATCGATCCGGCGACACGCACAGTGGTGGGGACGATTCCGCTCGACGCGACGCCGACCGGCATCGCGGTTGGTGCGGGAGCGGTCTGGGTCGCGCACGGCTACCTGGGATCGGTGTCTCGCCTCGACCCGGGAACAGGGGCGGTGTCGGCGACGATCGCGGATCTCGCCCCACGCTCGACTGCCGGAAGCATCGCCGTAGGCGAAGGCGCTGTGTGGTTCGCTTCGGGGATCGGCATCGTGGCGCGGATCGACCCATCGACGAATGCGGTTCTCGCCGACGACATCGTGGCTGGCACGGCGGCCACGGCAATCGCCGCCGGCGAGGGATCGATCTGGGTCGCCAACTCGGGTGAGAACACCGTCTCGCGGCTGAACCCGCGCACGAACGGCATCGTCAGGACGATCACCGTCGGACGAAGCCCCCGTGGGATCGCGGTCGGCGATGGAACCGTCTGGGTCACCGCGGAGTCCGACGACAGCGTGTTCCGGATAGACGCCGCGTCGAGCTCCGTAACGCAGATCTCGGTTGGAGACGGGCCGACGGGCATCGCATTCGGGGATGGCGCCGTCTGGGTGGCGAACAGCGCGGACGGGACCGTGTCGCGGATCGACCCGGAGACGAACGACGTCGTGGCAACCGTGGAGGTCGGCAACCGCCCAGCCGGCGTCGTCGTCGCGAACGGCGTCGTCTGGGTCACGGTTCAGGACCCCGAATGAACGCTCGCTACTTCAGGCAGACAGCGGCGAGGTCGAGGTCCGGGTTGACGATGACGCAGCCCGTTCGCTGGGAGACGAGGGTGAAGGTGTTGTCGTACGCGTACGGAACCCCCGGAGCGGCGTTCCTCGAGATGTCGACATCGAGCTGCCCGTAAACCTGGTTCCGCTCGGGACCCGTGGGCAGTCGTGAGGCTCTCTCGAGAAGGCGGTTGTACTTCGGAGAGTTGAAGTACGAGTAGTTCTGGAAGCCTGGCTGCCCGATCGTCCGTCCGTCGAAGAGCCCGTTGAGGAAGGACCCGTCGGGTGTACTGCCGATCCAGCCGATCCAGCCGATGTCGAACGGCTCACCCCGAGTCGCCAGCTTGTTGAAGAAGAGTGGGGCTGGAAACTCCACGATCTCGACTTCGAGTCCGATCGTCGCCAGGTTCCGTCTCAGGATCTGCCCCTGGGCAAGCCCGAGGGGAAACGCCGGCACATAGAGGACCGCCTTGCCGCCGCGCGTGTTTCCTCTCGCCAGCGCGCTCGCCCGTGCCGGGTCGGGCGCTTTGAGCGGATAGATGCTCTCGTTCATGAAGCCGGGCAGGCCAGGCGGCAAGTACTGGTCAGTCAGGTAGCCCGCGAGGGGGCCACGCTCCCGCAGGAGAGCCTTGCGGTCGACGGCGAAGTTGACCGCCTGCCGAAGCTCGAGGTTGTTCCTGAACAAAGGGCGCTCGGTGTTGAGGACGAACATCCGCAAGTTGTTGGCCGGCGTGACAAAGAACCGCGACCTGTTGACGCCGTACTTGCGGCGGAATTCGACGCCGCGGCTGGCGAAGTCTGCGTTCGGCACCCAGCCGTAGTCGAGCTCGCCGTGATCGATCCGGTCGAGGATGGTTGCAGCGTCCGCGGTCAAGTCGACCACGAACCGATCGACGTGGTGGGGACGCTCGCCACGATAGAAGCGATTTCGCTCGAGGACGACCCGGCGGCCGGGTACGTACTGGGCGACGTAGTAGGGACCAGCACCGGCGACCGGCGCCTTCACGCCCTCGGGATCGAACCGCAACGTTTCCGGCACGGCGCAGAGCCCCACCAGGCGGGCCGTGAAGTCACCGACGCGCCTCGTCAGCCTCACGGTCAGCGTGCTCCCGCGGGCGATGACCCCGGAGGCGGTCGCAGCCTTCCCGTCGATCAGTTCCCGCGCCCCGGCGATGTCCTCGAAAGCGGTCGCTTGCGGCGACTGCATCGTCGGGTGGAGTATGCGGTTGATGGCGTGCGCGAACGATCGCGCCGTGACGGGTGCGCCGGTGCTGAAGCGGACCCCTTTCTTGAGCGTGAACGTGTAGGTCCTGCCACCGTTTGTGACCTTCGGGTAGTCCGTGGCAATCTCCGGCACGACGCGATGTCCGGCCGGCAGCGCTTTGTCGGGCAGCGTCATCAGCCCGCCGCACGTCGCCCTCAAGACGATGAACGGTGGCGGGAAGGAAGCGAGGACGGGATCGATCGAGTCGAAGAGGTGACCCACCATGCCGACGCGGAACGTGCCGCCCTCCTTCACGGCCGCTGCTCTTCCGCCCGACGCGGCCTCGAGCGAGAGCGTGACGGCAGCGAGTCCTGCACCGAGGATGGCGACAATCCGCACTTGCCCTTGGATTAAACCTGTTTCGGCTTCCACTGACAACTGGACACAGCCGAAGCGAGCCGAGGCTTCCGTGGGCTACGAGATCGCGACCATCCGGTCGATGGCACCACGCGCCCGCTGCGCGATGTCCTCAGGAACCGTGACGACGAACTTCCAATCGCGCAGCGAGTCGCGGAGCTTCTCGAGCGTGATCATCTTCATATAGCGGCAGATCGCCTTCTCGGAGACCGCCTCGAAGCGCTTCTCGGGGGCCTCCTTCTGCAGCCGATGGATGATCCCCGTCTCGGTCGCGATCAGGAAGCGCTCCTTCGGCGACTCCTTTGCGAACCGGATCATCCCCTCGGTCGAGAGGATGTGCGTCTTCGCGTTGCCGAAGGCCATGCACTGGCTTGCACAACCACATTCGGGGTGGACGAGGAACTCCGCGTCCGGCGCTTCGGCCTGCATGCGCTCGATGTCGCGCGGGCGGATTCCGGCGTGCACGTGGCACTCCCCCATCCAGATGCGGAGCTTCCGTCCCGTGACCTTCTCGAGCCAGAGGCCGAGGAACATGTCCGGCAGGAAGAGGATTTCCGTGTCCTCGGGGATCGAATCGATCACGCCCTTCGCGTTGCCGGACGTGCAGCAGTAGTCGCTCTCCGCCTTCACCTCGGCAGTCGTGTTCACGTAGGAGACGACGACCGCACCCGGGTTCTCCGCTTTCCACACACGAAGCTGGTCGGCGGTGATCGAGGCGGCGAGTGAGCAGCCGGCGTCGAGATCAGGAATGAGGACGGTCTTCTGCGGGCTCAGGATCGCCGCCGTCTCGGCCATGAAATGGACGCCGCAGAACGCGATCGCCTCGGCATCCGTCGCGGCTGCCTCGCGGGAGAGGCCGAGCGAGTCGCCGACGAAGTCCGCGACGTCCTGCACCTCGGGCACCTGGTAGTTGTGGGCGAGGATCACGGCGCCCCGCTCGGCGGCGAGCGCGCGGATCTCCTCCTGCATGGTCGTGATCTCCAGTGTCGTCATTTCAGCTCCAGTGAGACGTCGAGGGAGTGTGCGGAATGCGTGAGCGCTCCGACGGAGATCTCGTCGACGCCGGTCTCGGCGACGGCGCGAACGTTCTCCAGCGTGACGCCCCCTGAGGCCTCGAGTCGCGCACGCCCGCCGACGAGCGCGACGGCCGATCTGAGCTCGTCGAGGCTCATGTTGTCGAGGAGGATGGCGTCGACGCCTGCGCCGAGCGCATCCGACACCTGCTCGAGCGTGTCGCATTCCACTTCGATCGGAAGGAAGGTGGTGCCGCGAAGGCTCTCGACCGCCTGCGCGATGGACCCCGCGGCGCGGAGATGGTTGTCCTTCACGAGCACGGCGTCGTCGAGGCCGAAACGGTGATTGCGGCCGCCCCCGCACGCGACCGCGTGCTTCTCGAGCGCCCGTAGGCCGGGCGTCGTCTTGCGGGTATCGAGAATCGCGGCGCCCGTGCCCACGACCGCGTCGACGTAGCGCTTCGTCAGCGTCGCGACGCCGGAAAGTCGGCCGAGAAAATTGAGGGCTACGCGCTCACCGGTGAGGATCGCGCGCTCGGACCCGGTGACGACGGCGATGGCGGTCTGGCCCTCCACCAGCGTGCCCTCCGGGACGAGCGCCTCGAACTCGGCATCGGGATCGAGGGCCCGGAATGCCGCCTCGGCGGCGCCGAGCCCACACACGACACCGGGCTCTTTCACGAACAGCTCTGCCGTCCCGACGGCATCTTCGGACACAGTCGCTTCGGTCGTGACATCGCCCTGCCCCACGTCTTCGGCGAGCGCCGCCAGAACGATCCGCTCGAGTGTGTCCGTTGCTACGGCCATGTCTCCAAGACAGGCTCGGCGCCCGGTCGCAGCACGACATGTCGCTCGAAAGCTTCGCTCTCCGCGGGGAAGTCGACGCGGAAGTGCGACCCGCGGCTCTCTTCTCGCGTGAGCGCACTCTCCGCGATGAGCCTGGTGAGCAGGTGCGGCGCGGACTGCAGGCGTCCCGGGCCCGCAGCGTCACGGATCAGCCCGCAGTCCTCCCAGAGCCCGCGACGCAGATCGGCCGTTACGGGCTCCTCCGCAGCGGGAACCGGGGGCCTGGGCAGTCGTGCCGGAAGGCCGGGCTCCGCGAGGGCCGCAAGCGCAACGCGACGGCCGAAGACGAGGCATTCGAGCAGCGAATTCGAAGCCAGGCGATTCGCGCCGTGCACCCCCGTTGCCGCGCACTCGCCGGCCGCATAGAGACCCGCGAGCTCGCTGCGCCCGTCGAGGTCGGTGAGGATGCCTCCGACGCTGTAGTGGGCCGCGGGTGCTACCGGAATCGGCGTCTCCGCCGGGTCGTAGCCCTCCTCGACGAGGCTCCCCATGAGGCCCGGGAAGCGCGTGCGATCGATCGCGCGCAGATCGAGGAGAGCGGTTCCGCGCGCGGCGATCTCGCGGGCGACGACGTCCCGGGGCGCGAGCTCGTCCGTGAAGCGCTCCCCGTGCTCGTCGAGCAGGAGAGCGCCTTCCCCGCGCAGCGCCTCCGAGAGAAGAAGCGACGAGTCGACGAGAGTCGTCGGATGAAACTGCACGAACTCGAGGTCGGCGAGCCCGGCTCCTGCTCGGTACGCCGCCGCCATTCCCTCCCCGAGGGCGCCGGGAGGATTCGTCGTCCGCTGCCAGAGTGCCGCGGCGCCGCCCGTGGCGACGAGAGTGGCCCGAGCAGCGATTGCGCGCCGATCGGTGACGACGCCCAGGCAGCGGTCGTCCGCATGCCAGAGCGACAGCATGCGCTCGCCCTCCGCGACCTGAATTCGCGGGTGCGCGATAACACGCTCCGCAAGCACACGGGCCACTCGATCGCCGGTCGCAGCGCCACCGGCGTGGACGACGCGCCGACGGCTGTGACCGCCTTCGAGGCCGAGTCCCTCATCGAACTCGACGCCGAGCTCGACGAGGTCGCGAATCCGCGCCAGCGCCTCCTCCGTGAGCACGCTCACCGCGCTTCGGCGACAGAGTCCGCGGCCAGTGCGAATCGTGTCCTCGGCGTGCAGCTCGGGCGAATCGTCGTCCGCAACCGCGGCCGCGATCCCGCCTTGAGCGAGCTGGCTGTTCGACGAGAGAAGCGGTCCCTTCGTGAGAACGAGAACGTCGCCCTCGGTGGCCGCGCACAGGGCCGCGACGAGCCCGGCGACTCCTCCGCCGACGACGACGAGATCGAGTTCTTCGGAGTGATGTGTGCCGTTTTTCGTGCTCATGCTAGTTTTAGCCTCTGAGTCAATAACCTCATGGCTGAGTTTACCACCCCACCTGCACTTCCCGCGCACGTCGCGCTCGCAGTTGTGTTCCAGGTGCGAGCTGGGGTGCTGGAAGTCCTCCTCTGGGAGCGGGCTCGCGATCCGTTTCGGGGAATGTGGTCGCTTCCGGGTGGCACGCTCGAGTCCAGCGAGACGCTCGAGCAGTCGATCCTGCGCCATCTGGCCACGAAGGTCGACGTTCGCGAGGTCGCGCACCTCGAGCAGCTCGGTATCTGGAGCGAGCCGACCCGCCACCCTGAGCGATGGGAGCTCGCGACCGCGTACCTCGGCCTCGTACCGCTGGGCATCGATCCAGGCGTTCCTGCAGATACGCGCTGGCATGCGGTCGACGACCTGCCACCGACCGCTTTCGACCACGGGTCGCTCGTGCTCGCAGGACGCGAGCGCCTTCGCGGCAAGCTCTCGTATTCGAACGTCGGCTTCGCTCTCGCGCCGGACGGTTTCACCCTCACCGAGCTCCGCGACGTCTACGAGGCAGCGCTCGGGTACGAGGTCTCGGCGACGAACCTCAAGCGTGTTCTCCTCAGGCGCGGCGCGATCGAGCCCGTTGGCAGGCGGAGAGCCCACGGCCCTGCCGGAGGGCGCCCCGCGGAGGTCTTCCGCTTCTGCTCGCGCAGGCTCGAGGTTACGGATCCGTTCGCCGTCCTTCGGCCGCCTGAGCCCTAGATGCTGGTTGCACTCGCGATCGAAATGGTGTAAGCACGCCCCTTCGACCCCAACGGAGGGAGGCGCATGAAGCGCTCACTCATCGCTGCAGCGTGCGCGACGGCCATCGCCGCGTTCGCGTTCGCGGCAACAGCCGGAGGCGAACCCACAGCGCTCACGGTCACATTCACGGTCGTGGAGCGAGCGACGACGGACGCGGTGACGGATACCGGCAAGAAGGGTGACTCGGCCGGCGACATCCTCACGTTCGCGAACGCGCTCTACAACGCCGGCAACACGAAGAAGGTCGGCACGAACAACGGATACTGCGTGCGGACCGTGGTCGGGAAGTCGTGGGAGTGCTGGTGGACGACGTTCCTCGCGGGCGGCCAGATCACCGTGGAGGGCCCGTTCCTCGACGCCGGCCCGAGCAAGCTCTCGATTACGGGCGGCACCGGCAAGTACTCGCGCGCCCGGGGGTGGATGGATCTCCGGTTCCGGAACGACAAGGGGACGGAGTTCGACTTCGTCTACCACGTGCAGAGCTAGCCAGAGGACGAGTGGGGCGGCGGCTCCGGCCTTCGCTCCACTCCCCCTCTCAAGGCGA